>NZ_CP117437.1:4957500-5326504 GCF_030687535.1 Pseudomonas sp. FP2335 | reverse complement strand
AGGCGCTGTACCAACGTCACCTGGCCGGTGCCTCGCTGAACGAAATCGAAGCGCAGTTTCGCGTCGACAACGATTTCACCTTCGCCGACCTGCCGTATTTCCACGACATCCTGCACGGCGTGCATGCGCACCTGACCGAGATCGACACGGCCCTGGCACCTTGCCTGGACCTGACCATCGACGAACTGGACCCGGTTGAACTGTGCGTGATGCGCCTGTCCGCTTGGGAACTGCTCTATCGCGTCGACGTGCCGTACCGCGTAGTGATCAACGAAGGCATCGAACTGGCGAAAGTCTACGGTTCGACCGACGGTCACAAGTTCGTCAATGGCGTGCTCGACAAGCTGGCCCCGCGCCTGCGCGAAGCCGAAGTGAAGGCGTACAAGCGCTAACCTGCGCTTGAATTCTTGATGGGCGAGTTTGAGCTGATCCGTAAATACTTCGCCGCCGCGCCCTGTGCGCAGGGCGGCGAAGGCATTGCCCTGGGGATCGGCGATGACTGCGCCTTGCTGGCGCTCCCCGCTGGGGAGCAGTTGGCAATCTCCACCGATACCTTGGTGGCTGGGGTGCATTTTTCCGACCCTTGCGACCCGTTCCTGCTCGGCCAGCGCTCGTTGGCCGTGGCGGTAAGCGACCTGGCGGCCATGGGCGCCCATCCCCTCGCATTTACCCTTGCCCTGACCACGCCGACCGTGGATGCCGATTGGCTGCAACGCTATGCCCAAGGTTTGAACGCCATGGCGCAGAGTTGCGGCGTGGGTCTAGTGGGCGGTGACACCACACGTGGCCCGCTGAGCCTGACCCTGACCGTGTTCGGTCGTGTGCCGGCCGGGCAGGCGTTGACCCGCAGCGGTGCGCAGCCGGGCGACCTGCTGTGCGTGGGCGGTGAGCTGGGCAACGCCGCCGGTGCCTTGCCGTTGGTCCTGGGGCAGCGCAGCGCCGACGCAGCCATCACCGAACCGTTGCTGGCCCATTACTGGTCGCCACAACCGCAACTGGCCCTGGGGCTGGCGCTGCGGGGCAAGGCTACGTCTGCGATGGACATCTCCGACGGTCTGCTGGCTGATTGCGGGCATATCGCCAAGGCTTCGGCCGTCAGCCTGTTGATCGAGCGCGAGCGATTACCGCTGTCAGAGGCGTTGCTGGCGTTTGTCGGCGATGACGAAGCGCGTGTGGCCGCGTTGAGTGGCGGCGATGATTATGTGCTGGCGTTCACCCTGCCACCTGCCGAACTGGCGCCGTTGCTGGCCAGCGGTTGGCCGGTGCGGGTGATTGGCCGGGTCGAGGTGGGGCAGGGCGTGACGCTGCTGGACGCCAACGGGCGGGACATCACCCCGGCCGTGCGCGGTTATCAGCACTTTCGCGATGCGCCGTAAGTCGGCGCGCTGCGCTACCCTCTATCCGATGGTTACGAAGTAGGAGGTTGTCCGTATGGATGTGCGCCGCTGGCTGCTTATCCTACTGTGCGCAATGACATCTTTGGCTCAGGCCGATCAGGTGCCCGGCAAGGTTCTGCTCGCCAGTGAAGCCTGGGACGACTACACCAATACCGATGGCAGCGGTCTGGCCTGGGACGTCTTGCGCCAGGTGTTCGAGCCGGAGGGAATCACCCTGCAAACCCGTACCGAACCCTATACACGCTCGGTCGGCCTTACCCAGCGCGGCGAGGTGGACGGCTGGGTGGGCGCCTATCGCGACGAAGCCACCGGGGTGTTGTATCCCCGTTCGAATTTCGACTCCGACCATATCTACGCCCTTGGACTGGCCAGCACGCCACCGCCGACGTTGGCCACATTGGGCAACTATCGCCTGGCCTGGGTGCGCGGCTACAAGTACGAGGACTACCTGCCCAATGTGCAGCGTTTCAACCAGATCGAGCGGCGCGACAGCGTCACGTCAATGCTCCTGCATGCCCGGGCGGACTTCTATATCGATGCCCTGACCGAGGTCAGCGAAGTCCTCAAGCAAGCGCCGGACCCTTCCAGGTTCAAACTGACGCATCTCGCGGAACTGCCGCTGTACGTGGGTTTTGCCGATACCGAACGAGGCCGCAGCCTGATGGCGGTATTTGACCGGCGCATGGCCGCCCTTGTGAGCAGCGGCGAGCTGAAACCGATCTTTGAACGCTGGAAACAGCCGTATCCGTTCTGACCTGCATAGAACCGGGATGAAGGCCAATCGAACCGATTGATCTTTATCAGCGATAATTCAGCTTAAGCGTCTGTAGGAACGTGCTGTTACAATGGCCGCCTTTGTAAAAACTGAAATCAGGAGCACACGGTGCCCGTCGTTTTCGTCGCCGCTTCCAAGCTGCCTACCCCTTTTGCCACGTTCACCATGAACGGCTTTCTCGAAGAAGCCACCGGCCGCGAGCACGTTGTGCTCAGCCTTGGCGACATCGCTGACGGCGCGCCGGTGCTTGGCCGCGTGCACTCCGAATGCCTGACTGGCGATGCACTGTTCAGCCAGCGTTGCGACTGTGGTTCACAACTGGAAGCCGCCATGCGTGCCATCGCCCGTGAAGGCCGTGGTGTGTTGCTGTATCTGCGCCAGGAAGGCCGTGGCATTGGCCTGATGAACAAGATCCGCGCCTATGAGTTGCAAGATGGCGGCGCCGACACCGTCGAAGCCAACGAGCGCCTGGGGTTTGCCGCCGACCAGCGGGACTATGCGATCTGCCTGCCGATGCTCGAGCACCTGGGCGTCAAGTCCCTGCGCTTGATGACCAACAACCCGCGCAAGGTCAAGGCCTTGACCGAAATGGGTATCACCGTCGCCGAGCGTGTGCCGCTGCACACCGGGCACAACCCGCACAACAAGCTTTACCTGGCCACCAAAGCCAGCAAGCTCGACCACATGATGGGCAATGAGCATCAGGGCGAGGTCGACCGCGCGTGACCCGTGGCCAGGTGAAACGGCGACTGTCCTTCAACTGGTGGCAGTACCTGGCCCTGGCGCTGCTGCCTTTGTTTGTGATCAACCTGGTGTTTGGCCAGACCGAAGCCCTGCTGCCGGTACTGGCCATGCCGTTCTTTATCGCCGGCGTGGCCTCGATGTTTCTCAGCCTGCGTTACTTTCACGGCTATAAACACGCGTTGATCGCCACCTCCAAAGCCCTCGATACCCCTGAAGAGCCCGCGGCCTGGATCACCCTGGCAGCCCGCCGACGTACCGCCTTGCTGATTGCCGCCATACCGGCCTGGATCGGCGCGCTGGCGGTGTTTGTCGGCCTCGAAGCGGTGCCACTGTTTTTGTTGGCGCTGTCGACGCTGGTGCTGTTTTACCTCTACCGCATCCCTCGCCAACTGGGATGAAGCGCCACTGGCTGGCGCTTGTGTTGCTGGCATCCAGCGTTCAGGTGCTGGCGGTTGAGCGTGTAGTCAGCCTGGCGCCATCCCTGTCTGAAATCGTGCTTGAGCTGGGCGCCGCCGACCTGCTGGTGGGCGTGCTCGACAGCGGCGAACGGCCGGCAGCCTTGGCAGAGGTGCCGTCAGTCGGGCGCTACGGCCAGTTGGACATGGAGCGTCTGCTCAGCCTCAAACCCGACCTGATCCTGCTGTGGCCCGGCAGTGTCGGCCCGGCGCAGCGTGAGCAGCTACAGCGTTTGAATATTCCGGTTTACCTCGCCGACCCCCATAGCCTTGAACAACTGGTCATTCAGGTGGACGCGATTGCCGTGCAACTGGGGCGTGCGGACGCTGGCCGCCGATTGGCCGCCAACTTGCGCGAACAACTGGTTGAACTGCGCCGGCGTTACCAGCGCGCCGAGCCGTTGCGGGTGTTTTACCAGGTGTGGAACCAGCCGCTGTATACCGTGGGCGGTGAGCAGATCATCAGTGATGCGCTGAAGGTGTGCGGCGCACGCAATGTGTTCGATGACCTCAAGCTGCCTGCGCCGCAGGTGAGCATCGAGTCGGTGTTGCAGCGTGATCCGCAGGTGATTCTGGTCGGTGATCAGGCGCAGAAAGAGGCCTGGAATGCCTGGCCGGCGATGGCGATGCGGGTTCGGGTGGTGCCGGACAAAGGGCTGGAGCGGCCCAGTGGGCAGATGGTGCAGGCGCTGGCGCGCTTGTGTCAGGTGATTGCGCCGAGCCTCTGAAGGTAGTCCAAACCAATGTGGGAAGGGCTTGCCCCTCCCACATTCTGATCCGGGTTACAGGCCCAGTTGTACCGTGCGCTTGAGTACCGCCGCCTCGATACCCGCTTCATCCAAACCACATTCCGCCAGCATTTGCGCCGGCTTGGCGTGTTCGACGTACACATCCGGCAAGCCCAGGTGCAGCACCGACTTGAGGATGTTCTCCCGCGCCAGGAACTCGCTGACCGCCGCACCCGCGCCGCCCATGATGGCGTTTTCTTCAACCGTCACCAGCAGCTCATGGCTGGCGGCCATCTCGCGGACCAAGGCTTCATCCAACGGTTTGACGAAGCGCATGTCGACCACGGTAGCGTCGATCTTCTCGGCCACTTTCAGGGCTTCGGCCAGTTGCACGCCAAACACCAGGAACGCTGTCTTGCGGCCTTGGCGTCGCACGATGCCCTTGCCGATCTCGATAGGCGCCAGGTCCTTCTCGATCACTGCATTCGGGCCATTGCCGCGGGGGTAACGCACGGCGGCCGGACCGTTGTAGAGGTGGCCGGTGCTGAGCATCTTGCGCAGTTCGTTCTCGTCGCTCGGGGTCATCACCAGCATGCCGGGGATGCAGCGCAAGTAGGACAAATCGAAGCTGCCGGCGTGGGTCGGGCCGTCTTCGCCAACCAGGCCGGCGCGGTCGATGGCGAAGAGCACGTCGAGGTTCTGCACGGCGACGTCATGTACCAGTTGGTCGTAGCCGCGTTGCAGGAACGTGGAGTAGATCGCCACCACCGGCTTGGCACCTTCGCAGGCCATGCCAGCGGCGAACGTCACCGCGTGCTGCTCGGCAATCGCCACGTCGAAGTAGCGCAGCGGGAAGCGCTCGCTGAAGGCCACCAGGTCGGAGCCCTCCTTCATCGCCGGGGTGATCCCCACCAGGCGCGGGTCGGCAGCGGCCATGTCGCACAGCCATTCGCCGAACACGCCGGAGTACTTCGGCCCACTGGCCTTTTTCGGCGCGGCGGCGGGGGCGTCCAGCGGTTCCAGCTTGGTGATGGCGTGGTAGCCAATCGGGTCGACTTCCGCAGGCGCGAAGCCTTTGCCTTTCTTGGTGACGATGTGCAGGAACTGCGGGCCCTTGAGGTCACGCATGTTGCGCAGCGTGGCGATCAGGGTCGGCAGGTCATGGCCGTCGATCGGGCCGATGTAGTTCCAGCCCAATTCTTCGAACAGGGTGCCGGGAACCAGCATGCCCTTGGCATATTCTTCGGTGCGCCGGGCAATTTCCCACGCGCCGGGCAGGCGCGAGAGCACTTTCTTGCTGCCTTCGCGCATGCTGGCGTAGGTGCGGCTGGAAAGGATTTTTGCCAGGTAATTGGACAAGCCACCGACGTTGCGCGAGATCGACATGTCGTTGTCGTTGAGGATCACCAACATGTTGGCGTCCACTTCCGGCGCGTGGTTCAACGCTTCGAAGGCCATGCCGGCGGTCAGCGCGCCATCACCGATCACCGCAATCGCCTTGCGATCGCTGCCTTGCAGGCGGGCGGCAATCGCCATGCCCAGCGCGGCACTGATGGAGGTGCTGGAGTGACCGACGCCAAAGGTGTCGTACTCGCTCTCGGAGCGACGCGGGAAGGCGGCAATGCCGTCCTTCTGGCGCAGGCTGCCCATCTGGTCGCGGCGGCCCGTGAGGATTTTATGCGGATACGCCTGATGGCCCACGTCCCACACCAGCCGGTCGTCCGGGGTGTCGAACACGTAATGCAGGGCGATAGTCAGCTCGATGACGCCCAGGCCGGCACCGAAATGCCCACCGGTCTGGCCGACCGTGTAGAGCAATTCCAGGCGCAACTCATCGGCCAGGGTTTCCAGCTCGGCTTCACCCAGACGACGCAGGCCGGCCGGCGTGGCAGCACGGTCGAGCAGGGGCGTGGACGGGCGCTTGCGGGGAATCTCTTGAAACGTCGTGGGCATCAGGCGAATCGTTATAGGTATAGAAGAGGCGGCAGTTTACCTCAAGCATCGCAAACTGCCCACGCAGAGCGCCGAACTTGGCTGATATGCGGCTGCAATGGCCGCAGTAATCAGTGCCGGCGTTCGACGATATACCGCGCCAGGTCGCGCAGTGGCTCGGCTGCCGCGTCGAAAGGTCGCAGGGCGTCCAGGGCCTGGTCGCGTAGTTCCAAGGCGTAGGCCTTGGCCGATTCAAGCCCAAGCAGCGCAGGATAAGTCGGTTTGTCCCGTGCGATGTCGGCGCCCTGGCGTTTGCCCAGGGTCGCGGTGTCACTTTCGACGTCGAGGATGTCGTCCTGCACCTGGAAAGCCAGGCCGATGGCGCGGGAATAGGTTTTCAACGCAGCCAACTGCGCAGCGTCGGCACGGCCACTGGCCAGGGCGCCGAGTTGCACGGCAGCTTCGATCAGCGCACCGGTCTTGTGGCGGTGCATGTATTCCAGGGCGTGTTGATCGAGCTTCTGGCCGACCGAACCCAGGTCGATGGCCTGGCCGCCGACCATACCGGCGGGGCCCGCCGCCAGGGCCAGGGCGGTGACCATGCGCAAGCGGATCTCGGCGTTGGCGTCGCTCAGCGTCGGGTCCAGCAGTGCGCTGAACGCCAGGCTTTGCAGGCCGTCACCGGCCAGAATCGCGCAGGCTTCGTCAAAGGCTTTGTGGGTGGTGGGCTGGCCGCGACGCAGATCGTCATCGTCCATGGCCGGCAAATCGTCATGCACCAGGGAATAGGCGTGGATCAACTCCACCGCACACGCCGCGCCGTTGGCCTGCTCGGCAGGCGCGCCGAGGGCTTCGCAGGCGGCATAGGCCAATAACGGGCGCACGCGCTTGCCGCCATTCATCACGCTATAGCGCATGGCTGCATAAAGACGTGTGAGTTCGGGGCTTGGCGCAACAAACAAGGGCTCCAGCGCCGCATTGACCCGGGCTTGGCTACTGGCCTGATACGCGTCGATCATTCCGGCTGTTCCGCATCGAAAGGTTCTTCGGCCATTTCCCCGTCACGCTCCAGCAGCACCTGGACCTTCTGCTCCGCCTGCGCCAAGGCGCTCTGGCAGTCGCGGGTCAGGCCGATGCCTTGCTCAAACGCTGTCAACGAGTCTTCCAGCGACAACTCGCCGTTCTCCAGACGCTCGACCAGGGTTTGCAGGTCGGCGAGGGATTGTTCGAAATCGAGTGCAACTTTTTTGCGGGCCATGGCGGCTATTCCGGTAGACGGTAAACCGGCGCGACACTAGCAGACATGGGGGATGGGGGCAAATGAGTGGGGGCTCGATCGTCTGGGCCAGTGATTTGATAGCGCATACCGCGACCCTTATAGGGCGATGCCTTAAAAGGCACCGTTGGTCGATCAGGCCGTGCTGATCCACGCTGTACTGCTCGACGTTGCTGCATAGAAATGTGGTCAGCAGGCGTGTGAGCCGATTGTGTAGCCTAATTGACGGTTATCTCGATGATGGCCCGGTGCTATTCTGCGTCACGACCTGCAGCCATCCGTGGACAGTGCAGGCAAAAAAAAGCGCGTTTGAGGAGATAGGGATATGTCGTTGTTGGCGTTCTTGCAGGCCAGGAAATACTCAAGCTCGGGGCGTGTCTATGTAGCACCCAATATTCCCAAGAAGCTGCTGAGCAACGCGCTGGCCGCTTACGATTTGACGCTGGACCCCAGCGACGTGGTGGTGTTGGTCGACGACACCATGTTTGGCAGCGGCAAGGACGGTTGCCTGATCGCGCACGACTGCCTGGCGATCCGTGAAACCTTCACTGACGCTGTCACCTACGCCTACAGCGAGGTGCAGTCGCTGGAGCTCCAGGGCAGCAAACTCTTCCTCAACAAGCGTCAGGCAATTGCCTTCAACATGCCGGACAAGGCGGATCTGAACCGCTGTTTCGCATTGGTCCTGGAGTGGATGAGCAGCCAGTCCGATGCTGCGCCTTCGGCCAAGCGCACCGAAGTGAAAGCTGCCGCCGGCAATCAGGAGTTGAGCGCCGCCCAAGTCGAGTCGGTGGTGCAGATGAGCGTCAACCTGGCCGAGCGCCTGGGCTTGGAGCGCGTTTACGTGCGCCCGCACATTCCGCAGAAAAAACTGCAAGCGGCGCTGGAGTCTTACGGCGCCAATATGCGTGAAGACGAAGTGCTGGTGCTGATCGATGACACCCTGTTCGGTGGCGCCAAGGAAGGCGTGCTGATGGGCGAGAGCAAGCTGGCGCTGAAAATGGTGTTTGAAGCACCGCGCCTGTTTTTCTGGCGCCATCTGGAGGGGCTGGCGGTGGAGAAGCGCGACCTGTACGTCAACTCGCGTAAGGTCGGCTCCTTCACTCAGGTAGGCGAAAAGGAATTGGGCGAGTTCTTTTCGCTGATCGACCAGGCGTTGATCGATGTGCGCCAGGCCTCGGTCGACTACACCCCTGCGCCCCAGCAGGTGGTGCCCGAGCCTGAACCTGAGGTGTTGGAGCCTGCGCAGGTGGAAGAAATTTCTGCCCTGGCGGTCATCGAAGACACACCAGTACGTAGTCCCGCCGAGCAGCAGAGCAAGGTCAGCGGCAAAGACAAACTGCTCGGTTATGTCGCCGTGGCCATCGAGCAAAACAAGCCCAAGATCCTGCCGTTTCTCAAGGAAAAAACCGGCGAGGCGTCCCTGGCTGCACTGCGTGATGACGCCAACGTCGAGAAGCTGGGCGTGTTCATTTATGCCTTCCTGCCGGGGGTGGTTCGTCTCGCGCTGAAGGAAGATACCTTCGTGCGCTTCATGCTGGAAAACCGCAACAAACTCCTCGACAAACTATTGACCGGCGAAGCCGAACGCGTCGCTGCCTTGCCGGACATCACGCCGGCGGCGCCCGTGAGCCGTGGCTACCATGCCGATCTGGACGACCTGTTGATGGACGATGAACCCGAGCTGCGGCCGGGGCAGCAACCCGTCGACATCCTGCGTGCGATTTTGCAGGAGATGAAACAGGATCAGCTCGAAGACCCGGATGCCGAGTTCATCTGGCAGTTGCCCATTGATTTCCTGGAAGCGCTGATTCCCAAGGCGGAAAAACTGATTGGCGCTCCCGATAAAAAGGTCGAGGACCAGGTCTTCTTTGTGCTGGCGCTGATGTACGGTTTTTCCTTCCACAAGGTGCCGGAGGCCGTGCGTACTCAGGAGAACATTTTCGAGACATTCCTCAACGGTTTCGGCGTGATCTGCAGCAGCTACGAGGAACGTAACCCCGCCAGCACCTTCAATCTGGACGATGATGTGCTGCCGATGTTGTTGATCATGACCAAAGTGGCGAGCAAGCAGCAGCTCAACGAGCTGGTCAGGAAAATGCTCGACGAGCACAGCACCGTCAGTGAACCGGGTGACTTCGAGATGGATGACATCATGTTGCTGCTTCGTGCCGCCAACACCGGCGCGGTGGCCTGGGTGGACGCACTGACCCGTGTCTGCGTCGCCCAGGAGCGCGAAGTGCAACGCAAATGGGGAGACGTGCTCAACTAAGTGCGGGACGGGCGGCCAGTTTCAACCAGGCGTTCAAACTGGCATTGCCCCTGCGCGTCTTGCAGGCTGGCCTCAAAGGCCAGCAAACCGGCCAGCACCTGCTGCTGGGCTGCAATCTGCGTGACCAGTTCATGCTTCTTTTGCGCAATCGCCGCCGTCGCCCGTTGTTGTGCCAACGCACCTGCCGGGGCGCCGTGGAGAATTTCCTGCAACTCCTTGAGCTTGAATCCCAGTTGCTGGGCGCACTTGATGAACATCAGCAGCTCGACACTTTGCTCTGAATAGACCCGGTATTGGCCCTCGCGCCGGGCCGTCGGCAGCAGGCCGATCGCCTCATAGTGACGAATCGCCTTGATGGTCGTGCCCGACAGTTGCGCGGCTTTGCCGATGTACATGAAAACTCCCTTTTTCCAGAAGTGCGCCGGCTTGTTTCAGCCAGGCGTCGCGCTGCGTGGATGTCGATCCGAGGACCGGCCCGAACAGCAACGTCTTGATCGGCTTGATGCCGCAAAACGCCAGGGTGGTCTTGCGCATCTGATGTACGCCCGGCATGTGATAGAACCAACGGTAATACCACGGCGGCGTATCCAGGGTCACCAACAGGTGTGCGGTTCGGCCGCGCAGGAGTTTGTCAGGAAACGCCTTGCCTGCTCGGTATTTGAAGGCAAAACCGGGTAGGAAAATACGGTCGATAAAGCCTTTCATCAAGGCCGGTATGCCACCCCACCAGATGGGGAAAGCCAAGGTCAGGTGTGTGGCCCACAGGATGTCGGCTTGCGCGCGGAGCAGATCGGCTTCCAGGGGTTGAATCTGGTTGTAGCCGTTGTGCAGGATCGGGTCGAAATCAAGCTCGCCCAAGCGTAGGACGCGCACCTCATGGCCTGCGGTTTTTGCACTGCGGATGTAGGCGTCGGCGAGGGCAGAGCAGAGGCTGGTCGTGGAGGGGTGGCCGAGGATGACCAGGATGCGATGGGCCATGGCGGGATGTCCTGAAAGTGGGGGTTCAGGGTAGGGGGTGCTGTATAGGGGAGAGTCAAGCAATACGCCTATTTGCAATTGCCAGCAGGACGGATCTGCAATCCTTGAGAGGCCCTTCCTGAAGCGTTCGTTGTGCTTTGTGGCCTTGGATGACGCTGGCTAGCTTGCCTCAACACTCCCGCTTTGACTTTTTGAGCCTGGCGTTGGACGCGCAGGAGCACGACATAGAAACCGCGTTGATCAAGCATGTCACCGACTTTCTGCGGGGGTTAGAGGAGCGCAAACAACAAAAGCCTGCTTTTCAGGGCAGGCATTTTGTTTAACGCGCTTTGCTTAGTTCTTGTGCGCCGTCAGCGCCGCATAACCATTCATCAGGTTGCGATAGTTCGGAATGCGCTGGGACAACAGGTTGCCCAGGCCTTCGATGTCGTTGCGCCAGTCGCGGTGCAGCTCACACGCCACCGAGAACCAGTTCATCATCTGCGCGCCGGCCTGGGTCATGCGGCTCCATGCGGCCTGCTGCACGGTGGTGTTGAAGGTGCCCGAGGCATCGGTGACCACGAACACATCAAAGCCTTCGGCCAGTGCCGAGAGGGTAGGGAACGCTACGCACACATCGGTGACCACGCCGGCAATGATGATCTGCTTGCGGCCGGTGGCCTTGATCGCCTTGACGAAGTCTTCGTTGTCCCAGGCGTTGATCTGGCCTGGGCGGGCGATGTACGGCGCGTCCGGGAACATTTCCTTCAACTCTGGCACCAGCGGGCCGTTGGGGCCTTGCTCGAAGCTGGTGGTGAGGATGGTCGGCAGTTCGAAGAACTTGGCCAGGTCCGCCAGGGCGAGCACGTTGTTCTTGAACTCGTTGGGCGAGAAGTCCTGCACCAGGGAAATCAGGCCGGTCTGGTGGTCGACCAGCAGGACTACGGCGTCGTCTTTGTTCAAGCGGTTGTAGGTTGGAGTGCTCATGGTTGAATCCTTTTTTGTTTAGGTTGGTTGGGCGTTGCGTTCAACATGGGCACAGATTAATGGGTGGGTGGCGGTGGATAAATCGGCTGAAATGGGTAATACCGTCAACTCAAAAGCGACAATCGTTGAATCTTCACCCGTACGGGGAGGGACGTAGCCAAGAAAAGTCATACAAAAAATCTCACGCGTGAGCTATTGAGCGTGATGAAAATTGCCTGTAGATTTTCTCACGCGTGAGTTTTTCACTACGAGGTCAGCATCATGAAAAGCAGCTCTCCATCGAGCCCGTCCGCCGGGTCCGATTCCGATTCCGCAAGCTTTCAAGGAGAGCGCTTGAAACCGGCCGCGAAAAAGCCATCGAGCTTCTACATGAAACAGATGCGCGCGGGCCTGGCGGCCGCCGGGTATGTGAAACACGAGACTTGGGTGCTTCCCGAAAACCGAAGCCTGCTCAAGCAGATGGAGAAACAGCTCCGCCAGCCGATCCTGGTTGGCTCATTCATGTCGGAGAATTACATGAGCGCAGGTAACAACTGGAATATCGATCGCCTCTTCACCGCTCTCCAGGCCCTGGACGAAGTGGTCGCCAATGACATTACGCTTTCTCTGGTGCAAGGCTCCGAGTCCAGCATCAAGCTGGAGATGAACGACTTCGGTGGCTTGCCGATTTACATCGCGGTGGTGGGCGAGCAGATCATCGTGGATACCGTGCTGGTCGACGTCGAGTCCATCAACGACGTGCCGAAATTCAATGACGCCGTGTTGCGCAGCCGGGAAATGTTCCCGCTGTCCTCGATCGGCATCGAGTCGATGCCTAATGGGCAAGTTGTCTACAACATGTTCGGCGCGTTGAGCTCCGACTCCAGCCTGACCAACATCGTGACCGAGGTGAAAACCCTGGTCGACAACGTGCAGCGCGCCAGCGAAGCCTTCGAACGTTTCTTCAATTAAGTATTCGGGAGTACCCAATGACTCAGTCCATCTGGAGCAAATTGTTCACCGCGCTGCGTGGCGGTGCAAGCGAAGTCGGCGAGTCGATCGTCGACCAGCAGGCCCTGCGTATTCTCGACCAGGAAATCCGCGACGCCGACACCGCGCTTGCCAACGCCAAGCGTGAGTTGGTCAGCATCATGGCCAAGCACAAACTGGCGACTGATCGCGTCGGTGAGTACGACGCCAAGATCAAGGACCTGGAGTCCAAGGCGATGGCGGCTATCCAGGCCAATCGTGAAGACCTGGCCCTGGAAGTGGCCGAAGCCATTTCGACCCTGACCAACGAGCGGGATGTCGAGCAAAAGCAGGCCGCCGAGTTCGGTGGTTACGCGGACAGCATGCGCAAGGACATCACCAAGGCCGAAAGCCGGATCAAAAGCCTGCGCCAGCAAGTGGACATGGCCAAGGCGCGTGAAAGCGTGCAAAAGGCTCAAGTCAGCGCGTCCATCGCCAGTGGCGGTGCCAACGGCAAGCTGGAGACCGCTGTCGGTACGCTGAATCGCTTGCAGGCCAAGCAGCAGCAACGCGCGGCTGAACTGCAAGCCCAGGATGAACTGGCCGAGGCGTCGACGGGCTCCGACCTGGAGCGCAAGCTGCGTGAAGCCGGCATCACGCCGAATGAAGGCAGTGCCAATGCGATCCTCGAACGCCTGAAGAAAAAGTCAGCCGAGTAAGGCCGACAAGGGCGAACACTGCACCTGTGGTGAGGGCGCTTGCTCCCGCTGGACGGCGCAAACAAAAGCTGGGGGCCGCTTCGCGTCAAGCGCCCTCGCCACAGGTCAATTCTTACCCTATCTGCTTTTTAACGACGTCGAGGTCAGGATGGATGCCTTGAAGGGTTTCAAGATAATCGCAGGCCTGGCCTTGTGCATGGTTGCACTGCAACTGCTCAATGTCGCGACCGGGTACAGCCTCATGGCATTCGGCCTGGTCCCGAGAACGGTGCAGGGATTGCTTGGCATCCTCGCGTCACCGTTCCTGCACGGGTCCTTTGCCCACCTCAGTGCGAACCTGATCGCGTTTCTGGTACTGGGCACCCTGGTCATTATCGAAGGGCTCAACCGGTTCGTCAGCGTCAGCGCGATCATAATTGTACTGGGCGGCTCATTGGTCTGGCTGTTCGGTTTTGCGGGTATACACGTGGGCGCCAGCGGCTGGGTATTCGGGCTGTGGGCTTATCTGTTGTCTCGGGCCTGGTTTCACAGCAGCTGGGCCAACCTGATAACGGCCGGTGTGGTGGCGGTACTTTATGGTGGCCTGATCCTTGGTTTCCTGCCTCGCCAGGGGGTTTCCTTCGAAGGGCATCTGTTTGGTGCGTTCGCCGGATTTATTGCAGCCAAGGTACTTCTCTCGGCGCCGCGCAGCAGGTTTAATGCCGGCTGACTGCGCTTGAGCATCCTGCTTTCAGGAATCAAGTACCCAAGGAACCAGGGGCAAAAATGTCGACTTTCCTGTTGTTGCGCCAACTCTCTTCTTGCTTCGATCAGCCCGCCCAGTGCCATGCGCATTGAAGGCTGCGCCTCTACCTGCCTCAAGGAAATCTCCAATGGGATGGTTTAAACAGTTGATGGGGCTTGAGGCCCCGCGAGCCAATGCCGAGTCGAAACCGCTCTTGCCAAGCACTGGCCCATTGGGCCTGGCCCCAGGCAAAGGCGTGATGTTCGACACGAGCCTGAAGTTGCTGCTCGATGAGAAAACCTCGGTGGTGATTCCCGGCTCCCAGGAAATCTGGAGCAACGGCACCGTGGATCTCGGGCAGTCGACCTGGCTGTCGCGCTATTACATGAACGACGAGGATTACTGGTTGCAGGTCCACACCACGGGCGAGATCGCCGGGCAGGTGGAGTCCGTGATCCTGTTTAACTACCTGAGCTACGTCACCCTCAGCAGCGAAGCCGAACTGCGTCGACTGGCCGGGCCGCAGAGTCTGATCGGGTTGCCGACCTACACCCACGACGGCGTCGAATACGCCCGTGTGTGGGGCAGCGAAAACGGCCAGACAGAATTGGTGGCGATGAGCGAGCAGGTGATAAGCCCCGAGGATTCCTACAGCGTCGAGCACCGCTCGATGCTATATGCCCGTGACACCGGCCTGACCGATCGACGCGAGTTCCTGTTGTTTTCTGTCGAAGAAGACGCCGAAGGCACCATCAGCCTGAGCACGTCGCTGGGCATTTCGCTGTACACCACCGACCTGACCGCGCTCTAAAAAAGGAAGCCATCCATGCTAGAAGCTCTTTCCATTTCCCTGAACAAAGCCGCCGTACTCGGGTTTGTCCTCTACATCCTCGGTGCGGCCGTACTGTTCGTGCTGTTCCAGTTCATCTACACCCGCATCACCCCGCACAAGGAGTTCGAGCTGATCCGTGCGGGCAACGTGTCCGCGGCGGTCGCCCTGGGTGGCGCCATCATCGGTTTTGCCATTCCTGCCAGCAACGTGATTGCCTATTCGATCAGCCTTCTCGACTTCGCCGTTTGGGCGATCATCGCGGCTGTCGTCCAACTGCTGGCGTTTTTGTTGACCAGCCTGGTGCTCAAAGGCACGTCCGAGCGCATCAGGAACGGCGAGCTCGCGGCCGGCATCTACGTGGCTGCAGTGGCCATCAGCGTCGGCATGTTGAATGCCGCGTGCATGACGCCTACCCAGAACTGATCGCGCACGGAGCTCCCGATGAAACGAAGCAAGTATGTCCAGCTTTCGCTGGCAGCGTCGGTCGCCATGGCGATCTCCGGCTGTGGGCCGACGGAAAAAACCTACGATTTGCAGAAGAAGTACAACTTCCAGTCGGTTCAGCAATGTGCCGATGAGAAGCTGCCGGTGGACGTCTGCTCGGACGCCTATATGACCGCGATGGCCGAGCACCGCCGGATTGCGCCGGTGTACGACAGCCAGGCCGATTGCGATGCCGACTTTGTCGCTGACTGGTGCCAACAGGACTCCAGCGGAAAATTCATCCCCAGGCTGGGTGGTTTCGAACTGACCGCCGAAGGCCAGGTAACGCAATCCCAGGTCGATGCGGCCAACGCCCAGGCGGCGGGCGCGCAAGCGAGCAGTGGCGGCTCAGGCTTTTCCACCAGCAGCCTGCTGACTGGGCTGCTGATCGGCAACATGCTGAGCAACAATCGCAACAGCTACCGCTCCGAGCCGGTGTACCGCTATCGCGATGATCGCGGCGATTACGCCTCTTCAACGCTCAACCAACGTGTCTCGAAAGGCGCGACCTTCGGCCGCTCGAACCAGGCCAGGTACGGCAGCAGCAATTACACCAACACGCTGCGTTCCTCCAGCAAGTCCAGCTCCGTTGCGTCGGCCACCTCCCGTGGTGGCTTCGGCAGCAAGGCCAGCGCACGCAGTGGCTGGGGCGGCGGTAGGTCGAGCAGCTAAGGAGGGCTGGCCATGAAGAAAATCCAATGCGCAGAACGTCACGACTGGAAACAAACCGCCGACAGCCTCGGCTTCCTGTTCCACACCATCGACAACGAGCCCTATTGGGATGAGCGCGCGTACTACCAGTTCACGCTCAAGCAAATTGAGCAGGACCTGGAAGACCCGACCACCGAGATCCATGAGATGTGCATGGACCTCGTGGCCCGTGTGGTCCAGAGCGAAGAGTTGCTCGAGCGCCTGAGCATTCCCGCGCCGTTCTTTGACATGATCCGCACCTCATGGCTCGAAGGCCACCCGCACCTGTACGGGCGCATGGACTTTTCCTACAACGGCAACGGTCCCGCCAAACTGCTCGAACTCAACTACGACACACCGACCAGCCTCTACGAGGCTGCGGCGTTTCAGTGGGGCTGGCTGGAACAATGCATCGAGCGCGGCCTGCTGCCCAAGCACGCCGACCAGTTCAACAGCATCGACACCAAACTGCACCAGGCCTTTGCCCAATTGCAGGTGAACCAGCCGTTCTACTTCGCCTCGATGAAAGACTCGGTCGAAGACAAAGGCACCACCGACTACCTGCGCCTCGTCGCGGAAAAAGTCGGCATCGAATCCCGTCATATCGACATCGAAGACATCGGCCTGACCAGCGAAGGCCGCTTCGTCGACCTCCAGGATCGCTGGATTCCCCACCTGTTCAAGCTGCACGCCTGGGAGTTCATCTTCCATGAGCCGTTTGGTGCCGCGATTGCCCAGAGCGACACGCAGTTCTTCGAGCCGGCATGGAAATCCATCCTCTCCAACAAAGGCGTCCTTCCCCTGTTATGGGAGTTCAACAGCGGCCACCCGAATTTACTCGCGGCGCACCTGGATACCGATCCGGGTAAAGCCGTGCCGAAGGGCTGGGTGCGCAAGCCGTTCTTCTCACGGGAAGGGGCGAACATTGAACTGCAAACGGTGGATGGGCTGATCGTGAAGGAAGACGGGCCCTATACGGATGCGCCGTTCATCCTTCAGGAGTTCGCGCCGCTGCCGCGGTTTGGGGACAGTTATACGTTGATTGGTTCCTGGGTGATCGGGGACCAGGCGGCGGGGATTGGCGTGCGCGAGGATAATAGTTTGATAACGAAGGATTCGAGTCGGTTTTTGCCGCATTTGATACTGGATTGAAAACGACGGGCTTCTCGGCAATGTCTGGTGAATGTCAGTCGGTTATTGATCAGGGCTGAAGTGGAGAGGGGAACTTTGTGCACGTAGGCGATATATTGAATTAAAACAGCATGGCTTAAACATAAGCAGGTTGAGTATTAAAGTTTAATCGTGTTCTGTTTTCGGTGAATTTACCTGCATAAGCCGTTCTGATATAGTGCTCCGCTGAGGAGAGAAATATGCTATTGCCACGTTTTCCCGCAACACGCTTTCAAGGTTCAAAAAGAAAGATTCTTCCGGAAATTGCCGCACTGATAGAAGCTGAAAAGTGCGACTCAATAATTGATCTGTATTCCGGGTCCGGGATCGTGGCATTGTTATTTCGTTATCTGGGCAAAAGAGTTCTGGCAAACGATTACTTGAAATACAATCAAAATACCGCCTCTTTGTTCTTGAATTACTCACAGGAAGAGCTGAGTGCGCTGGATTTGGATGCGGACTTGGATTTCTTGCTGAATCACCGTGCCGATGATTTTGAATCTATTGTGTCTGACGAGTTTCAAGGAGTTTACTTTAAGCCTCATGAAAATAGCGAGATAGACAACTTTTGCCAGAACATACAGCGCTATTGCGGATTAAAGCAAAGCCTTTATATCTACGCAGTGGGGCAGGCGCTCATCAAGAAGAGACCTTATAATCTGTTTCATCGCGCGAATCTGGATATGCGCCTCAAGGATGTCGTCAGGTCCTTTGGCAACGCGAAGACCTGGGAAACCTCAATCAAGGAGCATGCCGTAAAGTGCATAAAGGAATTGGCAGCCTTGCCTGCTGTTGATGCACGGCAGCCGATAACAACCTGTGTTGACACGGCCTGCCTGCAAGCGCTTCCTCAAGATTATGATGTTGTGTATATGGACCCTCCCTACATGAATGGGAAGTCTGTGTCGGTTAATTACTCCAACTTTTATCATTTTTTGGAAGGCTTATGTGACTATAGCCTTTTCTCGAAAGGCGATACTCGATACCCGCACAAACCCATCGTAAATATAGAAAGCGCCTGGCATAAAAAAGAGTCTGCGCTCAAGCAATTAAAGTACATATGCGAGTATTTTCATTCGTCGACCATCATCATGAGCTATAGAAGCGACGGTACACCGTCTCCCCTTGAGATCCAGGCGGTCATGCAGGGTTGTGGCAGGCAGGTGGAGATACACACGGCAGGTGAATACAAATATGCGCTGAGCAAAAACGCGGACAATGAAGAAATTTTTATCATCGCACGCCTGTAGTTGGCGACGGGGCACTCAACTACAGGCATGCGGACGCGCAAAAGTTTACAGAAACCTCTGGAAGTCCGGGTGAGCCAGCAGGTCTTGCTGGGTTTTAATCGCGCCCTTGTAGTGGTCGTAGTTCTGCCAATAAAAGTCGCAGGCTTCTTTTACTTGAGAGAAATGTGAGAACGGCCCTTTGACTGTCGAGAACTCCTGAGGGCTTTTCAGCTTGATGGAACCAATGTTGGCGGTATTGCCGCTTCCCGCTCTCAATCCTACAACATCAGTCTTTTCTCTGATGAAGATGCTCTGCAAGTCATAAGGGCATTTGATGTCGCCGGCTTTTGGTATGTTGGTTAGATCATACTCTTCAAATGCCAGGTTTCGCGTGTAGATAAAGCCAATCACCCAATGATGGGTGTAGGTCGAATACGGATGTAAAATGTTTTTGGTGTCATTCCTGATAAACGACTTATAACTTCCCAGGGTCAGGCCCATGGGTTTTCCTTGGGCGTGATAGGTCGTTTTGATGTCGATGGCGATGCGTTGTACGACATTGCCATAGTTATCGAACTTGGTGAAGGTGAAATCGGGATACGTGGTCTGATTAGCGTTGGCTACGATAAACCCGTGATTGAGTGCGATGGTTCTGAGAACCGGGCTGGCAAGCCTTTCAAATACAGTACTGATGACTTTTGTATCGGAGTCGATGGGGTAGACCCGGTTTTGCTCGTCAATAAAACCCTGGATTTCCCAGGTCCAGCCTTTTGTGTAGTTACGAAATTCTTTTTCGAAATCATTGAGTGTGATCACTACTACCTCTTAACTCTGCCCAATCAAAAAACACATCAAGCTCCCTGTCAAAGCGCCTTGCTAGTGTCCGAGTTGTTTCAGACGCAGGATATACTGCGGGTTGGATTTGTGTCCATTTGCGCAGCTCGCTTAAAAGCAGCGCGCGCGACTATCTCCGAGGACGCGTGAGGTGGGGCCCCTGAAAGTCAATTCGGCCATTTATTGCAGGCATTAAAAAGCCGGCTTGTGGCCGGCTTCTCGGGGACTGCTTCAGCTTGTTTTTGACAAGCCTCACCAGCCTTCAAATCGCTCAGCCAACGTCGCGTCTGGCTGAATGGTAGGGGCATCCGCGGGAACTCCTCCGCATCGCCAGACAGGGGAAACAGCTGAACGCCACCCCTGCCAAATGTGCGGCGCATGATACCCACATTCACCTCAATTGCCCACCTCCGGATCCGATTTAGAGCCTTCCCAGCCCAATAATTGCTCATCCAGCGGCACGGGTGGGCGACGGGTGTTGAGTGTGGCCCACCAGAACACCCAGCCCACGATCTGGAAGTTCTGTTCAAAGCGTTGCTCGTAGGTGAGGTATTCGTCGGGATGTTCACCGGCGTTGTGGCTGCGCATGCGCAGGCCGCCGCCGGGACGGTTGTAGAGGTATTTGATGCGTAGCATGCCGTCATGTTCGACCGCGTAGATTTCGCCGTCGATGATTTGGGTGCGACCGCTGTCGATGGCGAGTATGGCGCCCTGTTGGATGATGTCGGTCATGCTGTTGTCGACCATGTACGCGCCTACTGCGCGCTCGGGGTTTACTTTGAGGGTTTCGAGGCTAATCAGGGAGACGCGGATGCACTCGGTGGACGTAAATGTGGGGTGGAGGGGGATTTCCACGTCGGTTTTTTCTGGGTTGCAGGCCGAGCCTGTGAGGTATTTGCCGGTGGTTTCGCGGGTGGGGAGTACATTCCTTGCGTTCGGGCCGTCCAACAGAAAGTTGACCGGTGGGTGTTTAGGGCCCATGCCGGTGTGCAACCACCGACTGGAGACGCACAACAACTCTGCAATCTCGTTGAGTTTGCCCATGGGGACGCCGCGTTTGAACCAGTTGTTCACGTGTTGAGGCGTGACGCCGCGGTTCTTGGCGAAGTCGGAGGCGGAAAGATGAACTTCCCGTAGCAGTGCTTTTAAACGATCACCTGATGTATTCATAAACGCAGAGTTTACTGGCGGGAAAAACAAATCAAATAAACCATGCGTTGAATTGCGCGTGTAGGTTTTTACTTAGTTGTGGCCTGATTTTTCAGTTTTCTTGTATTGTTAAACGTTAGTTTTTGTTTGTTGATCCGAGTGTTTAATTGCATGCATAAAAAAGCCCCGAATAGTCGGGGCTTTTTCTATTGCCGGGGTAATACCGGACGGGTATCAGCCTTTGTAGGCGGCAACCGATTTCAGGATCTCAGCGCGGGCGGCGTCTGCATTGCCCCAACCGTCGATCTTCACCCACTTGCCTTTTTCGAGGTCTTTGTAGTTCTCGAAGAAGTGCTTGATCTGTTCCAGCAGCAGTGGCGGCAGATCGGTGTATTCCTTCACATCCACGTACAGCTGGGACAGCTTGTCGTGTGGAACTGCGATAACTTTGGCATCGCCGCCGCCGTCGTCGGTCATGTTCAGGATGCCGACTGGACGGGCACGGATAACCGAGCCTGGGGTCACCGGGTAAGGGGTTACCACCAGCACGTCGAGGGGGTCACCGTCGTCAGCCAGGGTGTTAGGGATGAAACCGTAGTTGGCCGGGTAGAACATCGGGGTGGCCATGAAACGGTCAACGAACAGGCAGTCGCTGTCTTTGTCGATTTCGTATTTGATCGGCGCGTGGTTGGCCGGAATCTCGATGGCGACGTAGATGTCGTTCGGCAGGTCTTTGCCAGCCGGAATCTTGCTGTAGCTCATTGGGCGTTGCCCCCGTTAATTGGCCAAGAAACTTGGCCGGATTGGCCTAAAAGTGGCGGCGATTATAGGCACATTCCGCCGCCGATGCCATGCGCCAGACGTCGTACGGTTATTCGCCCTGCGGCTGATAACGCGGGTCCGTGGCTTGCAGCTGGTTCAAGCGGGCCAGGGTGTCCTGGCGATAAAAGCGGCTGAGTTGGGCGTACACCTGTGGATAACTATTGACCAGTAAATCCGGGGCGCTGAAAAAATATTCGCTGGTAACGGCAAAGAATTCCGCCGGGTTTTCCGCCGCGTAGGGGTCGATCTCGGTTTCGGCGTCCGGGTTGGCGTCCAGCTGGCGATTGAGGTCGTCGTAGGCGCTTTGCATCACGCTGGCCCATTCCTGCACGCGCATGTCGCTGTGCAGCGGCGGCAGGCCATTGGCGTCGCCGTTGAGCATGTCGAGTTTGTGCGCCAGTTCGTGGATGACCAGGTTGTAGCCTTCCCAGTTGCCACTGGCCAGTACGCCTGGCCAGGCCAGGATCACCGGACCCTGTTGCCAGGCTTCGCCACTGTGCTCACCGTCCCACTCGTGTTCGATGCCGCTACTGTCGCGATGGCGTTGGGGGCTGAGAAAGTCGTCGGGGTACAGCACGATTTCGTGGAAACCCCGATACCAATCGAGGTCGCCCAGGTTCATCAACGGCAGTTGCGCCTGGGCGGCGAGCAGCAGGCGTTGTTCCTGATGCAGCTCGACGCCGGGGAGGGCGGTGAGGTGTTTTTCGGCGAGAAATACCACGCAGGCTTCGCGCAGCCATTGATCCTGCTCGGCGCTGATGCCGTCGAGAAAGGTCAGGTGCTGGCGCACCCGCTGCCAGGTGTCATCGGCAATCGGGTGCTTGGCCAGCAGGCGCCGGCGACGCCAGGCGCTGAGGGACCACATCCGCGGTTACTGCGGCTTGGCTTCGGAGGAGGCGCGACCAAAGCGGCTGCGAAACACGCCAATGATCATCGGCACCAGCGACAGCAGGATGATGAACACCACCAGCAGCGAGAGGTTCTTCTTGATGAACGGCACGTTGCCGAAGAAGTAACCCAGGGTCACCAGGCCACCGACCCAGAGGATAGTGCCCAGCACGCTGAAACCGAAGAAGCGTGCGTAAGGCATTTTGGCGATGCCGGCGACAAATGGTGCAAAGGTCCGCAGGATCGGCAGGAAGCGCGCCAAGGTCACGGTTTTGCCGCCGTGCTTGTCGTAGAAGTCGTGGGTTTTCTGCAGGTAGTCGCGTCGGAAGATCTTCGAGTTCGGGTTGCTGAACAGGCGCTCTCCCGCTGTTCGTCCGATGACGTAGTTGGTGCTGTCCCCGAGGATCGCCGCCAACATCAGCAGGCCGGCCAGCAAGACCGGGTCCATGCCGCCGCCTGCGGCGACCGCACCGGCGATGAACAGCAGCGAATCACCGGGCAGGAAGGGCATGACCACCAGGCCGGTTTCGCAAAAAATCACCAGGAACAAAATAGCGTAGATCCACGGACCGTAATTGGTTACCAGCAGGTCGAGGTAGACGTCGAGATGCAGGATAAGGTCGAGCGGGTTGAAATCCATGGATGGCACCTGTGTGAATGGCTCGGCTCAGCAGGCCAGTGCGGAAGCTGGGGTAAGTAAGGCTACAAGGGTATGTCGCGATTCTTACATCCCTGAAAGGTCCGCATTATACGGATCGAGAGGTGAAAAGCCTGTTGGTTTTGTAGCGGGGGATGTCGCGGTTTTCGAAAATATACACCGATCCAAATGTGGGAGCGGGCTTGCTCGCGAAAGCGGCGTGTCAGTCAGCACATCTGATGCTGAACCACCGCATTCGCGGGCAAGCCCGCTCCCACAGGGGATTTTGGGGGGCAGTGGTCAGTCTTCGCTGATCGGCAGCACGTAGTTCTTGAACTCGGTGTCTTCACGAAACCCGATCGACTCATACGTCTTCTGCGCCACTTGATTGTCACTGCTGGTAGACACCCGCAGCCTTACCGCATGGGTCTCCTTGGCCATTTTCTTCGCGGTGCGCATCAGGTTGTCGGCCACCAGTTGCCGACGAGCGTCTTCGGCCACATAGATGTCATTGAGGATCCACACGCGCTTGAGCGACAGCGAAGAAAAGCTCGGATACAGCTGGCAAAAACCGAGCAGTTTTTTATCGTCATCATCGGCCAGGGCCAGGTAGATCACCGATTCCTTGCGGCGCAGGCGCTTTTCCAGGAAGGCCCGCGACGAGTCTGGGAAGGGCAACGCGCCGTAGAATTCGCGGTATTTGACGAACAATGGGGTCAACAGGTCCAGGTGTTCCAGGGTCGCTTGAGTAATCCGCATGCCAGGCCTCAACTTCCAAATGGGGTATGACCACACAAGCGGCCGTGACTCGATGCTGCCTAACGGCGCGAAAAAGCGCAATCATGCAGCGTTCAGTCATCCGGTGAACTGAGCAGGAAATTACCTTTCATCAGGTCCGGATCATCCGATTCGATGGTCTGAACCTGCGCCTCATCCTTGAGGTTGACCCCCGACAGTTGCCGGCGACACGCCTCTCGCATCAAGTAAAGCAGGCGATGGGCTGCCATGCCGTAGCTCAAGCCCTCCAGGCGTACGTTGGAGATGCAATTGCGATACGCATCGGTGAGGCCGACCTTGGGGTTGTAGGTGAAATACAACCCCAGGCTGTCCGGCGAGCTGAGCCCTGGCCGTTCGCCGATCAGGATCACCACCATCTTGGCGCCGAGCAATTGGCCAATCTCATCGGCCACGGCCACACGGCCTTGTTCGACCAGGATGACGGGTGACAAGGACCAGCCTTCGGCGTGGGTCTGTTCTTCCATGCGTGTCAGAAACGGCAACGTATGTTTATGCACCGCCAGTGCGGACAAGCCATCTGCCACCACCACTGCCAGGTCCACACCACCGGGATTGGCCGCCGCATGCGCGCGCAGCGCCTGGGCCGACTCATCACTCAAGCGCCGCCCCAGGTCCGGGCGTTGCAGGTAGCTGTGCCGGTCAGTTGCGGCGCTGTGCAGCAACAGGCTCTCACGGCCGCGTTCGGCCAGTTGGCCGCTGAGGCCGGCATGGTCGAAGGGCAGGTGCACGGCGTCCCGCGCCTGGGCGTGGGCGAACTGGAAGTCCAGTTGCGCCTGCGTGGGAATGCTGGTGCCGGTACGGCCCAGGGCAATGCGCGCCGGGGTCAGGCGGCGCAGTTCCAGCCACGGGTTCTCAGGTAGGTCGAGTTGCACGGGCGGCTCCTTCATCCCAATTGCGCCAAGGCTTGGCGAAACGCCGGTGGCAGGCTGTTACCGAAGCGTACCTTGCCATCGGCTTGCGTGAAGATACCCATCTTCGCCAGCCACTGTTCAAACTCCGGTGCCGGCTTCAAGCCCAGGGTCTGGCGGGCGTACAGGGCATCGTGGAACGAGGTGGTCTGGTAGTTGAGCATGATGTCGTCAGAGCCGGGGATGCCCATGATGAAGTTGATCCCCGCCACGCCGAGCAGGGTCAGCAGGGTGTCCATGTCGTCCTGGTCGGCTTCGGCGTGGTTGGTGTAGCAGATGTCGCAACCCATCGGCACGCCCAGTAGCTTGCCGCAGAAGTGGTCTTCGAGGCCGGCGCGGATGATCTGCTTGCCGTTGTACAGGTACTCCGGGCCGATAAAACCGACCACGGTGTTGACCAGGAACGGCTTGAAATGCCGCGCCACCGCATAGGCCCGGGTTTCACAGGTTTGCTGGTCGACCCCAAAGTGCGCGTTGGCCGACAAAGCACTGCCCTGGCCGGTTTCGAAATACATCAGGTTCTGGCCCAGGGTACCGCGATTGAGGCTCAGGCCCGCGTCGTAACCTTCCTGCAACACGTTGAGGTTGATGCCGAAACTGGCGTTGGCCGCTTCGGTGCCGGCAATCGACTGGAACACCAGATCCAGCGGCACGCCACGGTTGATCGCTTCGATGGAGGTGGTGACGTGGGTCAGCACGCAGGCCTGGGTCGGGATCTCGTAGCGCTGGATGATTGCGTCGAGCATTTCCAGCATGGCGCAGATCGAGGCGATGCTGTCGGTGGCCGGGTTGATGCCGATCATGGCGTCGCCGTTACCGTACAGCAGGCCGTCGAGAATGCTCGCGGCGATACCGGCCGGCTCATCGGTTGGGTGGTTGGGCTGCAGGCGTGTGGATAAACGCCCGCGCAGGCCCATGGTGCCGCGGAACTGGGTGACGACGCGGATCTTCTGCGCCACCAGCACCAGATCCTGCACGCGCATGATCTTGGACACGGCGGCAGCCATTTCCGGCGTCAGCCCAGGCGCCAGCGCGCGTAGGCTATGTTCGTCGGCCGCGTCGCTCAGCAGCCAGTCGCGCAAGCCGCCGACGGTCAGGTGGCTGACCACGGCAAACGCCTGCTTATCGTGAGTGTCGATGATCAGCCGGGTGACTTCATCGCTTTCATAGGGGATCAGCGCTTCTTCGAGGAAGTGTTTCAGCGGGATATTCGCCAGCGCCATCTGCGCGGCCACCCGTTCACCGTCGTTTTGCGCGGCCACGCCAGCGAGAAAGTCCCCGGAGCGTGCAGGACTGGCCTTGGCCATCACGTCCTTGAGGCTGTCGAAGCGGTAGGTTTGTGTACCCACCGCGTGGGAAAAGCTTGCCATACAGTGTCTCCTTGACGACGCGGGCACAGCGCTCGCGTCGAGGTTTACGGCAGTCAGTGCAAGGCGGCCTCTGCGGCCTGGATCGCCGCGAATTCCTCTTCGGGCGTGCCTGCTACCAAGTGATGCCGGCTGTAGAAAGCAAAGTAAGCAATTAATACTCCATAGATGATCGCAGCGCCAATCACCACCCGTGGATCGACCAGGAAGCCCGCCACTACGGCCACGCAAGCCAGTACCAAGGCGACGCCGGAGGTGAAGATGCCCCCAGGTGTGCGGTACGGACGGTCCATTTTGGGGCGACGAATGCGCAGGGTGATGTGCGCGGCCATCATCAGCACGTAGGAAATCGTTGCGCCAAACACCGCCACCAGGATCAGCAAATCACCCTGGCCGGTCAAAGACAGGCCAAAACCGATGATGCCGGGGATGACCAATGCCAGCACCGGCGCTTTGCTTTTATTGGTCTGGGACAGTTTGCGCGGCAGGTAGCCCGCACGGGAAAGCGCGAAGATCTGCCGCGAATAGGCGTAGATGATCGAGAAAAAACTCGCAATCAAGCCGGCCAGGCCGACGAGGTTGACGAAGCTGCCCATCCACGTCGAACCACCGTAGGACAGCGCCAGCGCTTCAACCAATGGGTTGCCCGATTTGATCAGCGCATAGGTGCCCGCACCGCCCGGCGCAATCACCAGGATCAGCAGGGCAAAACTGGTCAGCACCACAATGGCGCCAATCAGGCCGCGAGGGAGGTCGCGTTTCGGATTCTTGGTTTCTTCGGCAGCCAGCGGTACGCCTTCGACGGCGAGGAAAAACCAGATCGCATAAGGAATCGCCGCCCACACACCGACGTAGCCGAACGGCAGGAACGTGCTGGCGCCCTTGGCTTCGGTCACGGGAATGTCGAGCAGGTTGGCGACGTTGAAGTGCGGCACCATCGACACCAGGAACACACTCAGGGCAATCGCGGCGATAGCGGTGATCACAAACATCAACTTCAGGGCTTCACCGACACCAAAGATGTGGATGCCGATAAAGATGATGTAGAACGCCAGGTAGATCATCCAGCCGCCAACCCCGAAGAGCGACTCGCAATAGGCGCCGATGAACACCGCGATGGCTGCCGGTGCAATGGCATATTCGATCAGGATCGCGGTGCCTGTGAGGAACCCGCCCCACGGGCCAAACGCACTGCGGGCAAACCCGTAGCCGCCGCCGGCGGTCGGGATCATCGAAGACAGTTCGGCCAGGGAAAAACACATGCACAGGTACATGGTGGCCATCAGCAAAGTGGCGAGGAACATGCCACCCCAGCCACCCTGGGCCAGGCCGAAGTTCCAGCCGGCGTAGTCGCCGGAAATAACATAGGCAACGCCAAGGCCAACCAACAGCACCCAGCCGGCGGCGCCTTTTTTGAGTTCGCGTTGTTGGAAGTATTGGGAGTCGACTTTTTCGAAGTCGACAGAAGATCCACTCGGTTCGCTAGGCATGAGGAAGTACCTTTCATTGTTATTGTTCTAATTCGGCATCTGTGTGCCGGATGAAGTTCGCAAGTACTTATGAAACTTCAAGTGTGGGAGCGGGCTTGCTCGCGAAAACGCTAGGTCAGTTGATAAGTCTGTAACTGATACACCGCTTTCGCGAGCAAGCCCGCTCCCACATTTTCAAGTGCATTTCAAATGTGGGGGGGGCAGTGGTTAGTTAGAAGAAGCCCAACGGATTAATGTCATAACTAACCAGCAAGTTCTTGGTTTGCTGGTAGTGATCCAACATCATCTTGTGCGTCTCACGCCCCACACCGGACTTCTTGTAACCGCCGAACGCGGCATGCGCCGGGTACAGGTGATAGCAGTTGGTCCACACGCGGCCCGCCTTGATTGCCCGGCCTACGCGATAGGCGCGGTTGATGTCGCGTGTCCACACGCCAGCACCCAGGCCGAACTCGGTGTCGTTGGCAATGGCCAAGGCCTCGGCTTCGTCCTTGAAGGTGGTGATGCTTACCACCGGGCCGAAGATTTCTTCCTGGAACACGCGCATTGCGTTGGTGCCCTTGAGCAGGGTCGGTTGGATGTAATAGCCGCCAGCCATGTCGCCGGTGAGCTTCTCGACCTTGCCGCCGGTGAGCAGTTGCGCGCCTTCACCCTTGGCGATTTCCAGGTAGGACAGGATCTTGTCGAACTGCTGCTCGGATGCCTGGGCGCCAACCATGGTGTCGGTGTCCAGCGGGTCGCCACGTTTGATCGATTCGATCTTCTTCATCACCACTTTCATGAAGTCGTCGTAGATCGACTCCTGCACCAGTGCGCGAGATGGGCAGGTGCACACTTCGCCTTGGTTGAAGAACGCCAGCACCAGGCCTTCGGCGGCCTTTTCGATAAAGGACGGCTCGGCCTTCATGATGTCTTCGAAGAAGATGTTCGGCGACTTGCCACCCAACTCAACGGTCGACGGAATGATGTTGGTAGCCGCCGCATGCATGATGTGCGAGCCCACCGGCGTCGAGCCGGTGAACGCAATCTTGGCGATGCGCTTGCTGGTGGCCAGGGCTTCACCGGCTTCTTTACCGAAACCGTGCACCATGTTGAGTACGCCCGGTGGCAGCAGGTCGCCGATCACTTCGAGCAGCACGTTGATGCCCAGTGGGGTTTGCTCGGCCGGCTTGAGTACCACGCAGTTGCCGGCGGCCAGGGCCGGGGCGAGTTTCCAGGCGGCCATCAGGATCGGGAAGTTCCACGGGATGATCTGGCCGACCACGCCCAGCGGTTCATGGAAGTGATAGGCGGCGGTGTGTTCGTTGATCTCGGCGCTGCTGCCTTCCTGGGCGCGGATGCAGCCGGCGTAGTAGCGGAAGTGGTCGGCGGCCAGCGGGATGTCGGCGTTGAGGGTTTCACGCACCGCCTTGCCGTTGTCCCAGGTTTCGGTGATGGCCAGCAGTTCGAGGTTCTGCTCGATACGGTCGGCGATTTTCAGCAGCACCAGCGAGCGGTCCTGCACTGAGGTTTTGCCCCAGGCGTCCGCAGCGGCGTGGGCGGCGTCCAGCGCCTTGTCGATGTCCTTGGCAGTGGAGCGCGGGAACTCGGCGATAGGCTTGCCGTTGACTGGCGAGGTGTTGGTGAAATAGTTGCCTTCGACCGGCGGCACAAACTCGCCGTTGATGTAGTTGCCGTACTTGGCCTTGAACGAAACGATCGCGCCTTCAGTACCGGGGTGTGCGTAACGCATGGTGGGTATCTCCTGGCTTTTATGTTTATTTGGAGTGCAGCGCTGCTGCGCTTGATAAGCGTAGAGCAAAGGTTGGGCCACCGCTGCGCAGGCTAGCTAAATCAAGGGCTTGGGCTTTGTTGCAAGGCGCTACTGTGGCAGCTTTGACACAGGTGATGTGACAGGTTGTGCCATAAACGGTACAGACCGTGACCCGTGAGTCTGCCCGGGATTGCATTGGTCGGATGGCTGGGGGATGCTG
This sequence comes from Pseudomonas sp. FP2335, assembly GCF_030687535.1. Classification (NCBI taxonomy): domain Bacteria; kingdom Pseudomonadati; phylum Pseudomonadota; class Gammaproteobacteria; order Pseudomonadales; family Pseudomonadaceae; genus Pseudomonas; species Pseudomonas sp. FP2335. The sequence goes on along the minus strand of NZ_CP117437.1, from coordinate 5,297,320 downwards.
GGCGCTCTCACGCAGGGAGAATAATAAGAAATGCACAACGATCATTTCAGTCGCCATGCCCAGCAAGTCTTGACCGTGACACGCGGACAAGCACGTTCCCAAGGCCCCGCCAGTGATCCGTCGATCGCCCGGTCCTGGCTGCGTTGCCTGGAGGACTATCACCTCGACCCTGCGCAGACCCTCGCGCCCACCGTGCTTGAGCACGGCCGCTTGCTGGAAAGCCGCGAGCGCCTGCAACAGGTGCTGCACATTGCCGGCAGTGAGATGAACAGCCTGCACCAACAGCTCTCGGGCGCCGGTCATGCGGTGCTGCTGACCGATGCGCGCGGGGTGATCCTCAACTGTGTCACCGCGCCGTCCGAGCGCAAGATCTTCGAGCGTGCCGGGTTGTGGCTCGGTGCCGATTGGAGCGAAGCCTGCGAAGGTACCAACGGTATCGGCACCTGCCTGGTAGAGCGCCAGTCCCTGACCATTCATCGCGATGAGCATTTTCGCGGCCGCCACACCGGGCTGACGTGTTCGGCGAGCCCGGTGTTCGATCCTCATGGCGAATTGCTGGCGGTGCTGGATGTGTCTTCAGCCCGTGAGGCCGTATCGCGCCAGAGCCAGTTCCATACGATGGCGCTGGTCAACCTCTCGGCGAAGATGATCGAAAGTTGCTATTTCCTGCGCCACTTTGAACATCACTGGCTGCTGCGTTTTCATCTGCAGGCCGAGTCGGTAGGCCTGTTCAGCGAAGGACTGCTGGCGTTCGACGGCGATGGGCGGATTTGTGCGGTCAACCAGAGCGCCCTCAACCTGCTGGGGCAAATGCGCGGCAGTTTGCTGGGGCAGTCGGTAGACGCATGCTTCGACTGTTCCCTGGATCAACTGCTCGGACGCGCCAGTGCCAATGCCACCGCCAGCTGGCCTCTGCGCACACGTGACGGCCGGCACCTGTTCGCCGCGTTGCGCGGTCAGTCGCGCACTGTGCCGGTGTCGATGCCAGTGGCCAAGCCCGCGCCGGCGCGCTTGCCCGGTATCTGCCTGGGCGATCCGGCGCTGCAAAACGAGTTTCGCAAGGCGCTACGGGTGTTCGAGCGCGATGTGCCCTTGTTGATCAACGGCGAGACCGGCTCTGGTAAAGAAGCCTTCGCCAAGGCCGTGCACCAGGCCAGCCAGCGCGCAGACAAGGCGTTTGTTGCACTCAACTGTGCGGCCATCCCGGAAAACCTGATCGAAAGCGAACTGTTCGGCTATCGTGGCGGCAGCTTCACCGGCGCGCTTAAAGAAGGCATGCGCGGCAAGTTGCAGCAAGCGGACGGCGGCACCTTGTTCCTCGATGAAATCGGTGACATGCCGTTGGCGTTGCAGACCCGCTTGTTGAGGGTGTTGGAGGACCGCCAGGTGGTACCCATCGGCGGTGCGCCCCAGGCGGTGAATGTCAGAATTGTCAGCGCTACCCACCGCAATCTGCTGGCGCGCGTGCAGGACGGCAGCTTTCGCGAGGATTTGTACTACCGCCTCAACGGTCTGGAAGTGGCCTTGCCGGCATTGCGCGAGCGCAGTGACAAGCAGCAGTTGCTCGACTTCCTGTTGACCGAGGAGGCGCAAGGACAGTCGATCAGCTTGGAGCCGGCGGCGCGTCAAACGTTGCTGGGCTATGCCTGGCCCGGAAATGTGCGGCAATTGCGCACCGTGTTGCGCACCCTGGTGGCGCTGTGTGATCACGGACGCATCGGGCTGGCTGACCTGCCGGCGCTATTGCACCAGGCCCCGCTGAACCGGGCCAGCGAGTTGCCGCTCGACGATGCCGAGCGCCAGACTTTGTTGGCGGCGCTGGAGCGTCAGCATTGGCGCATGACGCAAACGGCGGAGCATCTGGGTGTCAGTCGCAATACCTTGTATCGCAAGTTGCGAAAACACGGGATTACCCGTTTTGCTTCGGTTTAATCGAAAGTTGTAGGAGGGTGTTCTTTTCAACGGTCAGCTGAATTGATTTTTTATTGTTAAGTGGGAAGTTCCACGCACATTGAGTTGGCCTATTCCTATAGGAACTGGTCAATGCCATTTATTCACTCAATTAGGGCAACTGCTCAAGGTGTTTTCATTTAATAAAAATCACTCGGGTGAACACGATGATAATTACAACTTCAACGTTTGCGTATATCCCCCAGCTGTCGGCAACTATCGATAAACCTGCGGCGCCGACGGTGGTACGCAACAGCGATACCACCGAACAGCCTTTGGCGCGCAGCAAGCGCGGTATAAAAGACAAAGGCATTTTTTCGTTGTTCGGCAGTAAGCTGTCGGCGCCACCCGTGGTCGTGCCGCCAAAACCACAGGTCACTCCCAAGCCTAGCGTGTCAGCACCCCCTAAGCCGAAGCCGTTGAACAAACCCTTGCCGACCCCGAACAACCGCTTCCAGAACGTGGCGAGCGCGGTGATTCATGCCAATAAAGTCAAACAAAATGACGCGTTGCTGTTGGCCAGCCTGTCCAAGCAAACGCCGAAAATCAGCGTTGCCGAGGCGGCCAAGCGGCTTATCGATGCGGACAGCCTGGTCAAGGCCGGCGTGATTTCCTCGGCGCCCAAAGCCAGCCAGGTTGCGCGGGATGCCTTTATCAGTGCCGGCATTACCGGCATCGTCAGTGCGCCGGTCAACGTGGGGGCCTATGCTGGCTCCGTGGCCGCCGGGGAGTCGATCAAGGCGACGTACGCTCCGGGCGTGCTGCCGCCGCCGTTTTTGCCGAGCGCCGCGACCGCGCCCAAAGCAATGCAGTCGCCTCCCCCAGCGGAAACGATCCTCGGCGCGCAACTGGAGGAAGCCGAGACCAAACTGTTAGGAATGGCTTCCACGGTGATGTTCATTCTTGGTGATACCAAGAGTGTGTTCACTAAAAATGAAAGTTGGCCAAAAGATGAGTCTGGGCGTCTGGGTAACCTGGAGAAACTGCTCGATGTATCAGAGCAGCAGCTTAAAAAGGCCACTCGTCAGAACGGCATTATTTTCAGACCCTATAAACCTGGCATGACACCTCCAGTCGATGCCAAGGGGCGTCTCGAGCTGATTGAAAAACGCTTTGAGCGGATGGCTGAGTCGTATGAAAAGTTGCGCGTGTTCGCGGCCATCAAACAAAGTGAAAATGAAGAACAGGCGCTAGCCAAGGTCTGAAGTGTTCGCCGCCGGTGGGAGCGCTTGCTGCGCTCCTACCCGTATAAAGAGTGCGATTTCCCCCCTCCTGCGCTAACCTGCCTCGATGTTTTACGAGGTCGACTATGCACATTCATATTCTCGGTATTTGCGGCACGTTCATGGGCTCGATGGCGGTTCTGGCCAAGGAACTGGGCCATCACGTCACAGGCTCCGATGCCAACGTTTACCCGCCCATGAGCACGCAACTGCAAGCCCAGGGCATTGAGTTGACCCAAGGTTACGACCCGGTGCAATTCGACCCGGTCCCGGACCTGGTGGTGATCGGCAATGCCATGTCCCGTGGCAACCCGGCGGTCGAATACGTACTCAACAAAGGCTTGCCATATGTGTCAGGCCCGCAATGGCTGGCGGATCATGTGTTGCAAGGTCGCTGGGTGCTGGCCGTCGCCGGTACTCATGGCAAGACCACTACCAGCAGCATGCTGGCCTGGGTGCTGGAACATGCCGGCATGAGCCCGGGGTTCCTGATCGGCGGCGTGCCCCAGAATTTCTCGGTGTCGGCGCGCCTGGGCGATACGCCGTTCTTCGTGATTGAAGCGGATGAATATGACAGCGCCTTCTTCGACAAGCGCTCCAAGTTCGTCCACTACCGTCCGCGCACGGCGATCCTGAACAATCTTGAGTTCGATCACGCGGACATCTTCCCGGATCTGCCAGCCATTGAGCGGCAATTCCACCATTTGGTGCGCACCATCCCGAGCGAAGGCCTGGTGATTCACCCCACCACCGAGCCCGCCTTGCAGCGCGTGATCGAAATGGGCTGCTGGACCCCGGTGCAAACCACCGGCGCGGGCGGGCAGTGGCAGGTCAAGTTGCTCAGCGAAGACGGTTCCAGATTTGAAGTGCTGTTCGAAGGCCAGGCCCAGGGCGTTGTCGAGTGGGACATGAGCGGCCAGCACAACGTTGCCAACGCCTTGGTCACGCTGGCAGCCGCACGGCACGTAGGCGTGGTGCCGTCGATGGGCATTGCGGCGTTGAGTGCATTCAAGAGCGTGAAGCGGCGCATGGAAAAAGTCGCCGACGTGAATGGGATTACCATCTACGACGACTTTGCCCACCACCCGACGGCGATAGCCACCACCTTGGACGGCCTGCGCAAGCGCGTGGGCGATGCGCCGATCATCGCGATTGTCGAGCCGCGTTCCAATTCCATGAAGCTTGGTGCGCACCGCGATGGCCTGCCGGAAAGCGTCAACGATGCCGACGAGGCCGTCTGGTACGCGCCGGCCAACCTCGGTTGGGACCTGCCGGCGATCGCTGCGTTGTGCACCGTGCCGTCGACGGTCTGCGATTCCATCGAAGGCATCATTGAACACGTCAAACAGCAAGCCAAGCCCGGCACCCACGTGGTGGTGATGAGCAACGGCGGCTTCGGCGGCCTGCACGGCAAACTGGCCGAGGCCCTGAAATGAGTGGCCCGGAACGCGTCACCCTGGCGATGACCGGTGCTTCCGGCGCGCCTTACGGCTTGCGCTTGCTTGATTGCCTGGTGCGCGAGGACCGTGAGGTGCACTTCCTGATCTCCAAGGCTGCGCAGTTGGTGATGGCGACCGAGACCGATGTCGCGCTGCCGCCGAAGGTGCAGATGATGCAGGCGTTCCTCACCGAGTACACCGGTGCGGCGGCGGGGCAGATCAAGGTTTACGGCAAGGAAGACTGGATGTCGCCGGTGGCCTCGGGCTCCGGCGCGCCGGCGGCGATGGTGGTGGTGCCGTGTTCCACCGGCACCTTGTCGGCGATTGCCACGGGCGCGTGCAACAACCTGATCGAGCGCGCGGCGGACGTGACCTTGAAGGAACGTCGCCAGTTGATCCTGGTGCCGCGCGAGGCGCCATATTCGAGCATTCACCTGGAGCACATGCTCAAGTTGTCGAACATGGGCGTGACCATCTTGCCCGCGTCGCCGGGTTTCTATCACCAGCCACAGACCATCGATGACCTGGTGGATTTCGTGGTGGCACGCATCCTCAACCTGCTGAACATTCCCCAGGACATGCTGCCGCGTTGGGGTGAGCATCATCTGAGCAGCGATGAATAAGGTGCTGATGTTGGTTGTCGCGTTGCACCTGACGGGGTGCGCCACGGCGCGCACGTTGGATGCGGCGCAACCCGGTGCGCCGGTGGTGTATGCCGGCACGCGCCTGGATCTGTATGCCATGAACGGCGGCTGTTGCGCCAAGGATCGGTTTGGCGCGCAAGCGCCGAGTTATCCCGGCGTGGATCTGCCGGCCAGTGCGTTGCTCGACACGCTGTTGTTGCCGCTGTCGGTGTTGACGGTGCTGGGGGTTGGCTTCAACGCCACGGGCGGTCTTTAAGAGAAGTGGGTGCCTGTGCTGGCCTCTTCGTAGGCAAGCCCGCTCCCACATTTGAACGGTGTGAACCTGATCCACTGTGGGAGCGGGCTTGCCCGCGAAGAGGCCCGCCCAGCCACCGCGAAATCACTTGCCGAGTTTGCGCAACTCATCCGACTCCACCACCCGCACACCATCCTGCTCTTCCAGCGCCAGGCGCCACATCGCCCGGGCCAGTTCGCATACTTCAATACCACGGTATTTGCCCGGAATCAGCCGCGACAACGGCCCCGCCAGTTGTTCGGCCAGGCGCGGTTCCAGGCGTTCACCCAGCAACAGCGAGGGCCGCACGATGGTCAACTGCGGCCAGCCTTGGGCTTTCAGCGCCTGCTCCATCTCGCCTTTGACACGGTTGTAGAAGATCGAGGATTTCGCGTCGGCGCCAATCGCGCTGATCACGATCAAGTGGCGCGCGCCCAATTCCCGTGCACGCTTGGCGAAAGCCACCACCAGGTCCAGGTCAACTGCGCGGAACGCTTCTTCGGAGCCCGCTCTCTTGATGGTGGTGCCCAGGCAGCAGAAGGCAATGTCCACGCGCCCGCTCAATTGCGGCAAAACCACCGCCGGGTCGCCCACCGGGTTTTCCAGGTGCGGGTGTTCGGCCAGTGGCTTGCGGCTGGGCGCCAGCACGCGGGTCACCGTGGGTTCGTTGAGCAGGCGATCCAACAGGTGTTCGCCGGTCAGGCCGGTAGCTCCGGCCAGCAGGATATGTTGAGGCGTCAGGTACATGGTGTTTCCCCCTGTTACACGTTACAGCTTAGTTGCCTTTGGCTTCCTTGCTATTCATTGAGACGCTTTCCAGCGCCTTTCGTGCCTGCTGTTTGCGTAATAACTGCCAGTGGGCGATCACGCCTTTCGGCGCCCAGATCTGCGGTTCCGAAGCTTCGAAGTTGTCTGCCTGTTCGCGTTCGCTGACATGCAGTTGCGCCAATTTGAAGGCTTGCTGCAGGTCGTCGGTCTGGTTGAAGGCCTGGGCGAAGAGGGCGTCGCCGAAATAGGTGAAGTCGGCTTCTTCGGAGCAACCGAAGGACACCCGGTCGGCGCGCGAGGCGGTCATGATCAGGGTGCGCTCATCCTTCAGCGTCGGAATAAACCCGCCGGAATAACACGCGGAAATCACGATGACCTTGTCGCGGTTTTTCAGCGGTGCGAGCACGGCGGCCAGTTCGTCGGCCGGCAAGTCAGCCAGCTCCATGCGCGGCTGGTCCAGCACCAGTTCGTGTTCATGGGTACCGTGGCTGGTCATGTAGATAAACACCAGGTCTTCCGGCCCGGTGCGTTCGGCCAGGGTCTGCACGGCGCGGCGCAGGCTTTCGCGGGTGGCCAGGGGGCGGTCGGCGATATGGTCACGGTGGTTGACCAGGCGGATCTGCCCGCGCGCGCCGAAGCGGGTGGCGAGCATGTTGCTGACGTAATCGGCCTCACGCAGGAACACGCTTTGTTTACCGTCGCCGGCCAGCACCAGGGTGTACAGCTCGACGGCGGGAGTGGAGGCGGGCACGGCGGCGAGGGCGGCATCGAGCAATTGGCCTTGGGCCAGTACGCCGATTTCCAGTGGGTCGGGGAGCAGTTTGCCGTCGGCGTCGCGCACGCGCATGCCGTTGACCCAGGTGCCGGCTTGCACGGTGCCGTCGGTCAGCACGAGAGTGCCGCGGCCCTGGTAGTTGTCGCTGTCGAAGCCGCCGATATAGAAACTGCCGTCGGTGAGGTTCAGGCGGCCCTCGCCGGTAAAGCGCCAATCGCTGAACTGGCCGACATAGTGGCTGCCGTCCACGCCGATCAACTCGCCTTTGCCACTCAGCGCGCCTTCCTTGAACTGGCCGATCCACACGTCGCCGTCGGCGTTTTCATAACGGCCCTTGCCGTTGAGCTGGTTTTGTTTGAACTGGCCCACATAGATGTCGCCGTCGGCGCTATTGAAAGTGCCATTGCCTTCGAGCTGGCCATCGACGAAGTGGCCGCTGAACTGGTTGCCGCTGTCGTCGTTGCGCTGGCCTTCGCCATTGGGCTTGCCGTGGGCGAACTGGCCCTGGTATTGGCTGCCATCGGCCAACTCCAGGCGCCCGAGGCCGGAGTACTGATCATCCTTGAATTCGCCGCGATAGGTCATCTGCCCCTCTTTGAGGGTGCCTTCGCCGTTGCGTCGGCCACGCTTGAAACCACCGACATAGCTGCTGCCCGGCGTGGTCAGGCTGCCCTGGCCGTCGAACAGGCCTTGCTGGAACTCGCCTTTGTAGACTTCGCCGTTGCTGCCGTGCCATTCACCCAGGCCGTGCCACTGGCCGTTGTCGAACTGGCCGGCGTACCAGCTGCCGTTGGGGTAGTCGACGCGGCCCTGGCCTTGCAGCAAACCATTGACCACATCACCCCGGTAGCGGCCGCCATCGGGCAGGCGCGCATCGGGCGGCAACAGCGATTCGCCGTCTCCGCAAGCGGTGAGCAACAGGGCAAGGGCAAGGGGAGCAAGTGGGCGCATAGCGGGATCCGGATAATTGAGCGCCGAGTATGCCGCAGCCGCGAGGTTCATACATAAATTTACATACCCTGTGATGAGTTTCAGTGCCTCATCACAGGGCCGGGCTTACACGAAGCAGAGTGACAGCGACTCGGCGATGTAAGCGGGTTTTTCCTGGCCTTCGATTTCCAGGGTCGCCGTGGCCTTGAACAGCCATTGTCCGGGTTTTTTCTCGGTGACGTCCGTCAGCGTCACGTTCAGGCGCACCTTGGAATTGACCTTGACCGGCTGGATAAAGCGCACGCTGTCCAGGCCATAATTGACGGCCATTTTCAGGCCTTCGGGCATGATCAGGATGTCTTCCATCAACTTGGGCATCAGCGACAGCGACAGGAAACCGTGGGCAATCGTGCTGCCAAACGGGGTTTGCGCGGCCTTGACCGGGTCGACATGGATGAACTGATGATCGCCGGTGGCCTCTGCGAACAGGTTGATCCGCGCCTGGTCGATGGTGAGCCATTCGGAACGTCCCAGTTCCTTGCCGACATAATCTTTGAGCTGCGCTACAGGTACATAGGGCATTGCGTCTCTCCTTGGTTCATCGGTTTTTATAGGTAGGCGAAATCCATCTTAGATCATCATGGGCAACAGGCTCGGTCAACCCACCATGCTTTTGGCGAATGCCGGAGCATAGGGCGGGCGTGCTTATAATGCGGGCGGGTTTTGACGGGGGAGAGAACGGATGCTGTTACGTGGGCTGACATGGCTGGTGCTGTTCCAATTGATCGGCACGGCGATCAACCATTTGCTGCTGCCGATATTGCCGGGGCCGATTATCGGCTTGTTGCTGCTGCTCGGCTTTCTGATCTGCAACGGTGAGGTCGGCGAGCCCCTGAGCCTGGCGGCCGGCAGCCTGCTGCGTTATCTGCCGCTGCTGCTGGTGCCGCCGGCGGTGGGGGTGATGGTCTATGCCAAGGACATCGCGGCGGACTTCTGGGCTATCGTCGGCGCGCTGGTGCTGTCGCTGGTGATCGCCATGGGGTTTGTCGGTGTGCTGATGCAGCGCATGGTCAAGCGCAAGGAGAAGGATCAATGATCTTCGACTGGTACGGCGCGTGGGCCGCAGTGATTCACCACCCCTTGTTCGGCATTGGTATTACCCTCGGCGCCTATCAGTTGGTGTTGGCCGGTTTCGAGAAAACCCGTTGGATCTTCCTGCAGCCGGTGCTGGTGTCCATGCTGCTGGTGATCGGCATCTTGCTCACCTGTGGCCTGAGTTACGCCGAGTACCGCAAGAGCACCGAGATCATGGGCACCTTGCTCGGCCCCGCGACCGTGGCGCTGGCGGTGCCGCTTTATCTGAACCTGCGGCGCATTCGTCAATTGTTCTGGCCGATTTTTACTACGCTGGTGATAGGCGGGGTGTTGGCCACCGGCCTGTGTGTGCTGCTGGGCTGGTGGTTTGGCGCCGAGCACATGATGCTGATGACCATGGCGCCCAAGTCGGTGACGTCGCCGATTGCCATGCTGGTGGCCGAGCAGATCGGCGGCGTGGCGGCCTTGGCCGCGGTGTTTGTGCTGATCACCGGCGTGGTCGGCGCAATGGTCGGCCCGGCGTTGTTGTCGCGCCTGGGGGTGCACAGTCCCGAGGCGCGCGGCATGGCACTGGGCATGACTGCCCACGCCGTCGGCACCTCGGTGGCATTGCAGGAAAGTGAAGAGTGCGGTGCCTTTGCGGCGCTGGCCATGAGTCTGATGGGCGTGGCTACGGCGGTGTTCCTGCCGCTGGCTGTGTCGGTGATCGTTTAAACCGGGTTTAAGGAAACCTTTATGAGTCTGGCGCTGTTTCCGCTCAATACCGTGTTGTTCCCTGGCTGCACCCTCGACTTGCAACTGTTCGAGGCGCGCTATCTGGACATGATCAGCCGCTGCATGAAAAAGGGCGAAAGCTTCGGCGTGGTGTGCATCCTCGACGGCAAGGAAGTGGGCCTGGCCCCGGATGGCTACGCGTTGATTGGCTGCGAAGCGTTGATCCGCGACTTCAAGCAACAGGACAACGGCCTGCTGGGGATTCGTGTCGAAGGCGGGCGGCGTTTCCGCGTGCGTGATGCCGGGGTGCAGAAGGACCAGTTGCTGCTGGCCGAGGTGCAATGGCTGGACGAGGCGCCGGACCAGCCGCTGGAAGAGGAGGATGCCGACCTGCTGGCGTTGCTCCAGGCGCTGGCCGAGCATCCGATGGTGGCCTCGCTGGACATGGACACCCACGCCGACGGCCAGCAAGCCCTGGGCAACCAGTTGGCCTATCTACTGCCGTTCACCGAGGCCGACAAGATCGACCTGCTGCAACTCGACGATCCGCAGCAGCGCCTGGATGCGATCCAGATGTTGCTCGACGAGTTGCAGGGCGAGCTCTTCACTCAATAGGCGTATCGCAGCAGCGCGTGAGGCGTGCCGGTGAGGGCGATAAAGCTCAGGACCGCGACGATGGCCGGCAACAGTAGCCACCAGGCTTTGCGCGACAAGGCTGGCAGTGGGCTGCGCTGCTGGCTGAGGCTCAGGCTGAAGGCGCAGACGCTCATCGCCAGCAGGGTACCGGCGAGGATGTCGGTCGGCCAGTGCACGCCCAGGTAGACCCGCGACAAGGCGATGAACGCGGCGGGAATGCAGCCCAGCAGGAGCCAGGTCATGCGCAGTCGTGTCGGTTGCCCAAGGCCGGCCAGCATCGCCAGCGCCAGGAAAAATGCGAAAGAGCCCGACGCATGGCCGCTGGGCATGCTGAAGCTGGTCAGCGGGTCGGTGAGGATCTCCGGGCGGCCACGGGCGAAAAACAACTTGGCGGCGGTGTTGATCACGGCGGCGCCGGCCAGCGTGGCGCCGACAAACACCGCATGGCGCCATTGCCGGGCCAGCAGCAGCAAGCCGGTGAAGATCGCACTGGCAACGAACATCTTCTTGAATTCACCCAGTTGGGTGATCCGCACCATCACTTCGTCCAGCCATGTGCTGCGGTGCTCTTGTACCAGCGCGATCAGGCCTTGGTCGAAGTCATTGAGGTGGGGGTAGCCGATAAACAGCGCGATCAACAGCGTCAGGCTGGCGCAACCCACCCACAGCGTGGCCCGCCGATGGCCGCGCAGGCTGCTGTTCAGGCTCAGTCCCAGCAATATGGCGATAGATGCCGCGACAACCGCCGCTTCCGGCCAGAATCCCTGCGGCAATGGCAGGCGCAACGCCGCACCGGTCGCCCAGCCGGGCAGCAGGTAGGCCACCGACCAGCCAGCGCCCGCCAGAATACTCACGGCGACGAAGCGGGGGAGCGGCATGTCGCACATGCCGGCAACCATCGGCAGCATAGGGCGCAAGGGGCCGATGAAACGTCCGACCAGCAGGCTAGCAATGCCGTACTTGTGGAAGTAACTCTCGGCAGCGTTCATCCATTCAGGATGATGGCGCAGGCCGGGCAGGCGCCGGATGTTCTGATGGAAGTATCGGCCAAGGAAGTAGGAAATTGCGTCGCCGAGCAAGCCGCCGAGAAAGCCCAGCAACAGGGTTTCACTCAATGACAGCGCGCCGCTGCCGGCGAGTGCGGCGATCGCAAACAGCATCACCGTGCCCGGCACGATCAACCCGGCGATGGCCAGGCACTCCACGCACGCGACGATAAGCAGTGCCACCGCCAGCCATTCGGGGTTGAGGGTCAGCCAGCCGGTGATGCTATCGAGCCATTGGCCCATACAAGTCCACTCCATCTATTCTATTCAGCTTGCGCGCTTGGTAATGCGTAGCCCGAAACACTGAAGATCAAACTGTGGGAGCGGGCTTGCTCGCGAAAGCGGTGTATCGGTTGATAAAATCGGTGACTGAGCCACCGCTTTCGCGAGCAAGCCCGCTCCAACATAGGGTCTGCTGTGCCTGCGAATTGATGTTCAGCAGGCATAACTGGCCAATCAGTTCACATCAAAAAATAATCGCGACCTTCGACCTGGCCCCTGCGCAGCGGGTTCCGTGTGCAGTAAGGCGCGTAGCCAGCATCGACGAAGCGATACATCAGGTGCTCGTCGCGGCCGCTGGGGATGCCCAGGCGGGTGGTCTGGATGGTCTGCGTCGGCACCTGGCCTACGTCTTCAACGTAGAGATTCTGCGGGTCGAAGCGCTTGGCATCCCACATCGGCACCTTCAATCCCAGCGCCTTGCACAACAGCGTCTGGCCCGCACACAGCTTTTGCGCGGCGCGCGGGCTGCCATTGGCATCGGGGTTGTTCAGCAGCATCTGCGCCAGGCTCGCTGGCCCGGACAGTTCATCGACCCATGGATAAGCCGACTTTATCAGCACGGCATTGCCCGGCCCCTGGGCGCTGAAGTTCAGCGAATCACCGCCACGGGCGTAGTACATGTAGATGTGCCCACCGTCCAGAAACAAAGCCTTACGCTTTTCTGTGTAGCCGAGTGAGGCGTGGCTGCCTTTTTCGGCCACGTAATAGGCTTCGGTTTCGATAATTCGCGCCGAAAGCCAGATTTCACCGACACGATGACGTATGACTTTTCCGAGCAATTCCCGCGCGAGAATCTGCGCGTCACGGTCGAAGAAGCTGTCGGGCAGGGCGCTGGCGGGGCGTTGGGTGGCTGAATTGGGCATGGCGGTCAGGGGTTGATACGGCTAAAAGTGATGGAATAGTAACAACTCCCGCCTTAATTACCGCTGAACCCCAGGTTTTTACAGTTCATTTCGACCATCCGCCCCTCACCGCTGTCAGTCGAGCGGCGTCACAGCTATAATCTGCCGCTTTCCTCCCTGCCAAGACTCCCTGACTATGACTGAGTCCGTTCTTGACTACATGACCCGCCTGGGTCGCGCTGCCCGTCAGGCCTCGCGGTTGATCGCCCGTGCGAGCACTGCGCAGAAGAATCGCGCCCTGCTGGCGGCCGCCGACGCTCTGGATGCCTCGCGCTCCGAGCTCAGCGCCGCCAACGAACTGGACCTGGCCAACGGCCGCGCCAATGGCCTGGAGCCGGCACTGCTGGACCGCCTGGCGCTGACCCCGGCACGTATCGACGACATGATCGAAGGCCTGCGTCAGGTGGCCAAGCTGCCTGACCCCATCGGTGAAATCCGCGATATGCGCTACCTGCCGTCCGGCATCCAGGTTGGCAAGATGCGCGTGCCCCTGGGCGTGATCGGCATCATCTATGAGTCGCGTCCGAATGTGACCATCGACGCCGCGAGCCTGTGCCTCAAGTCCGGCAACGCCACTATCCTGCGTGGCGGCTCCGAAGCCATCAACTCCAATCGCGCCATTGCTACGTGCATCCAGCAGGGCCTGGCCGTGGCCGAATTGCCGGCCGAAGTGGTGCAAGTGGTGGAAACCACCGACCGCGCCGCCGTTGGCGCGTTGATCACCATGCCGGAATTCGTCGACGTGATCGTGCCGCGCGGTGGCAAGAGCCTGATCGAGCGCGTCAGCCGTGATGCCAAGGTGCCGGTGATCAAGCACCTGGACGGAGTGTGCCACGTGTACATCGACATCGCTGCCGACATCGACAAGGCGATCCGCATCGCCGACAACGCCAAGACCCACCGCTACGCCCCGTGCAACACCATGGAAACCCTGCTGGTGCACGCCGGCATTGCCGAGCGCGTGCTGCCGCCGCTGGCTGCCATCTACCGGGATAAAGGTGTGGAATTGCGTGGTTGCGAGCGTACCCGCGCGCTGCTCGGCGCGGACGTGATCGAGGCGACCGAGCTGGACTGGTACACCGAATACACTGCGCCGATCCTGTCGATCAAGATCGTCGATGACCTGGACGAGGCCATCGAGCACATCAACACCTATGGCTCCAAGCACACCGACGCGATCGTCTCCGAGCATTTCAGCGATGCGCGGCGTTTCCTCAACGAAGTGGACTCCGCTTCGGTGATGATCAACGCCTCGACGCGTTTTGCCGACGGCTTCGAGTATGGCCTGGGCGCCGAGATCGGTATTTCCACCGACAAGCTCCACGCCCGCGGCCCGGTTGGCCTCGAAGGCCTGACCAGCGAGAAGTACGTGGTGTTCGGCGACGGTCATGTGCGCACTTGATGGCTAAACGCATCGGGCTGCTCGGCGGTACTTTCGACCCCGTGCACATCGGCCATTTGCGCAGTGCCCTGGAAGTCGCGGATGCCCTCGCGCTGGATGAGTTGCGCCTGATCCCCAATTTCCGGCCGCCGCACCGCGATACACCGCAGGTGTCGCCGCAGCAGCGCCTGGAAATGGTGCGCCTTGCCGTTGAAGGCATCGCGCCGCTGGTGGTGGACGACCGTGAGCTCAAGCGCGATAAACCGTCCTACACTGTTGACACCCTGGAGCTGATGCGCGCCGAACTGGCCGCCGATGACCAGTTGTTTTTGCTTCTGGGCTGGGACGCTTTTTGCGGCCTGCCCTCTTGGCATCGCTGGGAGGAACTCCTCCAGCATTGCCACATCCTGGTTCTGCAACGCCCGGATGCCGACAGCGAACCGCCGGATGCCTTGCGCAACCTGCTGGCCGCGCGGTCGGTAAGTGACCCCTTGGCCCTGACCGGGCCGAACGGGAATATTGCATTCGTCTGGCAGACCCCGCTTGCGGTGTCCGCCACCCAGATCCGTCAACTGCTGGCCAGCGGTAAGTCGGTACGTTTCCTGGTGCCTGACGCGGTCCTGGCCTACATCGATGCGCACGGGCTTTACCGTGCGTCGAACTGAAAAGGCGTGCTTGAACGTACGAACAGTCGTACAGCGAGCACCCGAACATACGAGCAAAACGAGTTTTATATGACGAACAAAGACGTAAGCAAAGTTAAGCGCAAAGGCACCTTCAAAAGCGCCCCGCTGCCGGTTGAAGCCCACGTTGGCCCAGAGCTGGCTGGCGAAGAGCTGGTCAAAGTCGCCGTGGCGGCCCTGGAAGACGTCAAGGCCCAGGACATCCAGGTGCTGGACGTGCGTGACAAGCAAAGCATCACCGACTTCATGATCATCGCCACCGGTACGTCGAACCGTCAGATCGGCGCGATGCTCGATAAAGTCCGCGAAGCCGTCAAAGCCCAAGGCGTCAAGCCGCTGGGTGAAGAAGGCAAGGGCGACAGCGACTGGGTCCTGCTGGACATGGACGACGTAATCGTTCACATGATGACTTCCAACGCCCGTCAGTTCTACGACCTCGAGCGTCTGTGGAAAGGCGCCGAGCAGAGCCGTGCCGCCGATGGCAAGCACCACAGCCCGGAAGTGGGCCACGCGCACTTCGACAAGCTGAACAAAGACCAGGAATAAGGAACGGCTGTGCGCCTGCGTCTGATTGCTGTCGGTTCACGCATGCCCAAGTGGGTAGAAGAAGGCTGGCACGAGTATGCCAAGCGTCTGCCCGCCGAGCTGTCGCTGGAACTGGTGGAGATACCGCTCAATACCCGGGGCAAGAATGCCGATGTGGCGCGCTTTATCCGTCAGGAAGGCGAAGCCATGTTGGCCAAGGTCGGCCCCAACGAGCGCATCGTCACCCTCGAGGTGCACGGCAAACCCTGGAGCACCGAGCAGTTGGCGGTGGAACTGGATCGCTGGCGCCTGGATTCGCGCACGGTCAACTTCATGGTCGGTGGCCCCGAGGGGCTGGCGCCGGAAGTCTGTGCGCGGGCGGACCAGCGCTGGTCGCTGTCGGCGCTCACGTTGCCGCACCCGTTGGTAAGGATTCTGATCGGTGAACAGCTGTATCGCGCCTGGACAGTCCTGTCCGGGCACCCTTATCACAAATAGCCTGCGCCCCTCCCGATGACCCAGCCGATCCGCATCAAGGACCACGAGAAAGACGCACGTCTGGTACGCGCTCGCGTGGTGTTTGGTGCGTTTCTGGTGGTGGGGTTGATCGGCGTGCTGATCGCGCGCCTGTATTTTTTGCAAGTGATCCAGTACGACTATCACTCCACGCTGTCGGAAAACAACCGGGTGCATGTGCAGCCGATTCCACCGACCCGCGGGCTGATCTTCGACCGCAATGGCGTGGTGGTCGCGGACAACCGGCCCAGCTTCAGCCTGAGCATGACCCGCGAGCGCTCCGGCGACTGGCAGCAGGTCCTCGATGTGATCGTCGAAGTGCTGCAACTGACCCCGGAAGACCGGGTGGTCTTCGAAAAGCGCATGAAGCAGGGGCGCCGGCCATTTGAGCCGGTGCCGATCCTGTTTGAGTTGACTGAAGAACAGATCGCCCGGATCGCGGTGAACCAGTTCCGTTTGCCAGGTGTGGAAGTGGTGGCGCAGTTGGTACGGCATTACCCGCAAGGGCCGCACTTTGCCCACTCCGTCGGCTACATGGGGCGGATCAACGAGAAAGAGCTGAAAAGCCTCGATCCGGTCAACTACAGCGGCACCCACCATATCGGCAAGACCGGCATCGAGCGTTTCTACGAGCCGGAACTGCACGGCCAGGTGGGTTACGAGGAAGTCGAGACCAATGCCCGTGGCCGTGTGCTGCGGGTGCTCAAGCGCACCGACCCGGTGCCGGGCAAGGACATCGTGCTGAGCCTGGACATCAAGCTGCAGGAAGCGGCGGAGATGGCCCTGGGCGGGCGGCGTGGTGCCGTCGTGGCGCTGGACCCGGCAACGGGCGAAGTGCTGGCGATGGTCAGCCAGCCGAGTTTCGACCCCAACCTGTTTGTCACTGGTATCAGCTTCAAGGCGTATGCCGAGTTGCGCGATTCGATCGACCGGCCGCTGTTCAACCGCGTGTTGCGCGGCCTGTATCCACCGGGCTCGACGATCAAGCCGGCAGTGGCGATTGCCGGGCTCGACGCGGGCGTGGTCACGGCCTCCAGCCGGGTGTTCGACCCGGGCTACTACATGCTGCCCAACTACGATCACAAATACCGCAACTGGAACCGTACCGGTGACGGCTATGTCGATTTGGACACCGCGATCATGCGCTCCAACGACACCTATTTTTACGACCTGGCCCACAAGCTGGGGATCGACCGCCTCTCTGCCTACATGGGCAAGTTCGGCCTTGGCCAGAAAGTCTCCCTGGACATGTTCGAAGAATCCCCTGGCCTGATGCCGTCGCGGGAATGGAAGCGCGCGACCCGCCGCCAGGCCTGGTTCCCCGGCGAAACCCTGATCCTCGGGATCGGCCAGGGCTACATGCAGGCCACGCCGTTGCAACTGGCCCAGGCCACCGCGCTGGTGGCCAACAAAGGCATCTGGAACCGTCCGCACCTGGCCAAGACCATCGAAGGCGAGAAACCGGTGGACGAAAACCCGATTGCCGACATCGTGCTGCGCGACCCGTCCGACTGGACCAAGGTCAACCACGGCATGCAGCAAGTGATGCACGGCGCCCGTGGCACCGCGCGCAAGGCGGCGATTGGCGCGCAATACCGCATCGCCGGCAAGAGTGGTACGGCCCAGGTGGTCGCGATCAAGCAGGGCGAGAAATATGACCGCTCCAAGGTCCAGGAGCGCCACCGTGACCACGCCTTGTTTGTCGGCTTCGCGCCGGCGGACGATCCGAAGATCGTGGTCGCGGTGATGGTCGAGAACGGCGAGTCCGGCTCCGGTGTCGCCGCCCCCGTGGTGCGCCAAGTGATGGACGCCTGGCTGTTGGCCGACGACGGCAGGCTCAAGCCCGAATATGGCGGCCCCCCTTCAAGCACCGAGGTTACGGCCAGTGAAGAGTAATTTTGACCGCATCCTCTCCAGCGAGGATGTGATGCGTCGCCGCGCGACGTTTTTGCAACGCATGCACATCGATGGCCCGTTGCTGATCCTGCTGCTGACCCTGGCGGCCGGCAGCCTGTTTGTCCTGTATTCGGCCAGCGGCAAGAACTGGGACCTGCTGATCAAGCAAGCGTCGTCGTTCGGCCTGGGCCTGTTGTCGATGGTGGTGATTGCCCAGCTGGAGCCGCGATTCATGGCGCGCTGGGTGCCGCTCGGTTACGTGGCCGGTGTGCTGCTGCTGGTGGTGGTGGATGTGATGGGGCACAACGCCATGGGCGCGACCCGCTGGATCAACATTCCGGGGGTGATTCGCTTCCAGCCGTCGGAATTCATGAAGATCCTGATGCCGGCGACCATCGCCTGGTACCTGTCCAAGCGCACCTTGCCGCCGCAGCTCAAACACGTGGGTATCAGCCTGATCCTGATCGGCATACCGTTCATCCTGATTGTGCGCCAGCCCGACCTCGGCACCTCGCTGCTGATTCTCGCGGGCGGTGCTTTCGTGCTGTTCATGGGTGGCTTGCGCTGGCGCTGGATCCTCAGCGTGCTGGCCGCCGCCGTGCCCGTGGCGATCGCCATGTGGTTCTTCTTTATGCACGACTATCAGAAGCAGCGGATTCTCACGTTCCTCGACCCGGAAAGCGATCCGCTGGGCACCGGCTGGAACATCATCCAGTCGAAGGCCGCCATCGGCTCCGGTGGCGTGTTCGGCAAGGGCTGGCTGCTCGGCACCCAGTCGCACCTGGACTTCCTGCCGGAAAGCCACACCGACTTCATTATTGCGGTGATGGGCGAAGAGTTCGGCCTGGTGGGCATTTGCGCGCTGTTGCTGATCTACCTGCTGTTGATTGGTCGCGGCCTGGTGATCACCGCCCAGGCGCAGACGCTGTTCGGCAAACTGCTGGCCGGCGCCTTGACCATGACTTTTTTTGTTTACGTTTTCGTCAACATCGGTATGGTCAGTGGCCTGCTGCCGGTGGTTGGGGTGCCGTTGCCGTTCATTAGCTACGGCGGAACTTCGCTGGTGACATTGCTGTCAGCGTTTGGGGTTTTGATGTCGATTCATACGCATCGCAAATGGATCGCACAGGTTTGAATAAGGTGAAGATGTCAATGCAAGTAATGCGCGGCTGGGCGACTCGGCACGCGTCCTGGATGGGCCTGATTGGCCTGCTGGGCGCAACGCAAGAGGCGCAGGCCGGTGACTACGATGGTTCACCCCAGGTCGCCGAATTTGTCGGTGAAATGACCCGCGACTACGGTTTTGCCGGCGAACAGCTGATGGGCGTGTTTCGCGAGGCCCAGAAAAAGCAGGCGATCCTCGACGCCATCTCCCGCCCGGCCGAACGCGTGAAGCAGTGGAAGGAATATCGCCCGATGTTCCTCACCGACGCCCGTGTGGCGCGGGGCGTGGACTTCTGGCGCCAGCACGAAGCGGTACTGGCCCGCGCCGAGCAGGAATACGGCGTGCCAGCCCAGGTCATCGTGGCGATCATTGGCATTGAAACCTTTTACGGGCGCAATACCGGCAGTTACCGGGTGATCGACGCGTTATCGACCCTGGGCTTCGACTACCCGCCGCGCGCCGAATTCTTCCGCAAGGAATTGCGCGAGTTCCTGCTGCTGGCCCGCGAAGAGCAGGTCGACCCGTTGACCCTCAAGGGCTCCTACGCCGGTGCGATGGGCTTGCCGCAGTTCATGCCGAGCAGTTTTCGCGCCTATGCAGTGGACTTTGACGGCGACGGGCATATCAATATCTGGAGCAACCCGGACGATGCCATCGGCAGCGTGGCCAGCTACTTCAAGCGCCATGGCTGGGTAGCCGGCGAACCTGTGGTGATCCGCGCGGATGTCAGTGGGGAGCGCGCCGATGAAGGCCTGACCCAGGGCATCGAGCCGGCCAAGACGGTCGGGGAGTTGCGGGCGCTGGGCTGGTCGAGTCAGAATGCGCTGCCTGACGATATGCCGGTCACGGCATTCCGTCTTGAGGGCGAAAACGGCCCGGAATACTGGATGGGCCTGAAGAATTTCTACGCAATCACGCGTTATAACCGCAGTGTGATGTACGCCATGGCCGTGCATCAGCTGTCAGACATGCTGGTCCAAGCACGGGGCAACAAGTAATGCGGGTATCGCCGATCAACAAACCGCTCAAGCTGGTGGCGTTTGCCGCGTTGTCCTTGCTGGTTGTCAGTTGCTCCACCAGCCGAGGTCCGGCGCAGAAGTCCGGGGGGGCGGTAGTCCGTTCCCAGCCGGGCCTGGACATCAACCGCGCGCACAAAGACGGCGCGCCGTGGTGGGACGTCGATGTCTCGAAAATCCCGGATGCCACGCCAACCCTGCACACCGGGCCCTACAAGGCCAACCCGTATACCGTGCTGGGCAAGAATTACTTCCCGTTGCAAGAATCCAAGACCTACGTGCAATCGGGCACGGCGTCCTGGTACGGCACCAAGTTCCATGGCCAGAACACCGCCAATGGCGAAGTGTATGACCTGTACGGCATGAGCGCGGCACACAAGACCTTGCCGCTGCCCAGCTATGTACGGGTGACCAACCTGGACAACAACCGCACGGTGATCCTGCGGGTCAACGACCGTGGGCCGTTCTATTCGGATCGCATCATCGACCTGTCCTACGCCGCCGCGAAGAAGCTCGGCTATGCCGAAACCGGCACGGCGCGGGTGAAGGTCGAAGGCATCGACCCGGCGCAATACTGGGCCCAGCGTGGCAAGCCGGCGCCGTTGATGCTCAATGAGCCGACCACCCAGCAACCGCAAGTCAACGCGTCGGCCGGCAAGATCGAACAATGGACGCCACCGCCGCAGCAACACGCACCGGACACCGTGGTTGTACCGCGGGCCGCGCCTGGCGCCTCGCTTGCGGGCGGGCAATACCTGCAGGTGGGCGCTTTCGCCAACCCGGATGCGGCAGAGCTGTTAAGGTCGAAACTCAGCGGCATGGTCAACGCGCCGGTTTTCATCAGCTCCATCGTGCGTAACCAGCAGACCCTGCACCGCGTGCGCATGGGCCCGATCAGCTCGCCAAGCGAAGTTGCGCAAGTACAGAACAGTGTGCGCCTGGCCAACCTGGGGCAACCCAGCGTGGTCACCGCCGAATAACAGAGGATTGATGGCTCGGGCATGCATGCGTGCCTGAGCCGTGGTTGTTGGCTCGTTGAACAATAAAACCCAGGGGCAAGGGGTGAGCGGGCAACCGAACACGCGACAGTCTGGTAGCGGGCTGTCTGAATAAGTTTTGCCCGAGAGGGCAAGTTTCCATAAGCAATTTCGAGAGACGGATGAACATCACCACCTTAGCCAAACGCACGTGCCTGCTTCTTTCGCTGATCATCACCCCGGCCGCCTGGGCGGTCGAAATGGTGCCGGCTTCCCCGCAACTGGCTGCCAAGGCCTGGGTCCTCATGGATGCCGCCAGCGGCAACGTGCTGGTCGAGAGCAACGGTGACCAGCGTCTGCCCCCAGCCAGCCTGACCAAGCTGATGACCGCCTACATCGCGACCCTGGAAATCCGTCGCGGCCAGATCGGCGAAAACGATCCAGTGACCGTCAGCGAAAACGCCTGGCGCACCGGCGGTTCGCGGATGTTCATCAAGGTTGGCTCGCAGGTGACTGTCAGCGACCTGCTGCACGGCATCATCATCCAGTCCGGCAACGATGCCAGCGTGGCCCTGGCCGAGCACATCGCCGGCAGCGAAGATGCGTTCGCCGACATGATGAACAAAACCGTCGCTGACCTGGGCATGACCAACAGCCACTTCATGAACCCGACCGGCCTGCCGAACCCGGAGCACTACTCGTCGGCTCACGACATGGCGATCTTGGCGCGCGCGATCATTCGTGTCGACCCGGTGCACTACGCGATCTACTCCCAGAAAGAATTCTTCTGGAACAACATCAAGCAACCTAACCGCAACCTGTTGCTGTGGCGTGACAAGACCGTCGATGGCCTGAAAACCGGTCACACCGACGAAGCCGGCTACTGCATGGTGTCGTCCGCCGTACGTGATGGCCAACGCCTGATCGCCGTGGTCTTCGGCACCAACAGCGAGCAGGCCCGTGCGGCCGAGACGCAAAAACTGCTGACCTACGGTTTCCGTTTCTTCGAAACCCAGACCTTCTACCAGAAGGGTGCCGAACTGGCACAGGCGCCGGTTTGGAAGGGCGCGACCCACCAAGTCAAGGCCGGCCTGGCTGAAGACCTGACCCTGACCATGCCAAAAGGCCAGCTGAAAAAGCTCGCCGCCAGCATGACCATGAACCCGCAATTGGTTGCTCCAATCGCCAAGGGTGATGTGATCGGTAAAGTCGAAGTGAAGCTGGACGACAAGGTGGTGCACAGCGCCGACCTGATCGCGCTGGACGCCGTCGACGAAGGTGGCATCTTCCGCCGCGTGTGGGATAGCATCCGTCTATTCTTCTACGGCTTGTTCAACTGACACTGAGCATCTGCAAAGCCCCGCGTTGATCCGACGCGGGGCTTTGTCGTCGCCAAGGCTTACGCTTACGAGGCCGTTACGCCATGACCGATACCGAAGTAAAGGCGCCAAAGATCGAATTCCCAGTGACGGACTATCCCGTCAAAGTGATCAGCGATACCGGCGTGGGCAACAAAGACAAGATTATCGAGATCGTGCGTAAACACGCGACGATCAACGACAACCGGGTGGACGAGCGTTCGAGCACCAACGGTAAATACACCACGATCCAGTTGCACATCGTTGCGACCGGTCAAGACCAGCTCTACGACATCAACAGCGAACTGCGGGCCACCGGCTTCGTGCACATGGTGCTTTGATGCCAGGCGTCCTGGGCTTTCGCGAGCTCGGCCAGATGGCCTACGAGCCGGTCTGGCATGCCATGCAGCGGTTCACCAACGAGCGCGGTACGTCGGCCCCGGACGAAATCTGGCTGGTCGAACACCCGCCGGTGTTTACCCAGGGCCAGGCCGGCAAGGCCGAGCACCTGCTGGTGCCGGGGGATATTCCGGTGGTGCAGGTCGACCGAGGTGGCCAAGTGACTTACCATGGCCCCGGACAACTTGTCGCATACCTCTTGCTGGATGTGCGCAAGCTGGGGTTTGGCGTGCGTGATCTGGTCAGCCGCATGGAGGCTTGCCTGATCGAGCTGCTGGCCAGTTACGGCGTGAGCGCCGCGGCCAAGCCCGATGCCCCTGGCGTGTATGTGGATGGCGCGAAAATCGCCTCCCTGGGCTTGAGGATTCGCCACGGTTGTTCGTTTCATGGCCTGGCCCTGAACGTGGACATGGACCTCGCACCGTTTCGCCGGATCAACCCGTGCGGCTATGCCGGGCTGGCGATGACCCAGCTGAGCGAACACGCCACACCGATTAAATTTGCCGAGGTAAGTGCCCGGCTGCGTGCGCAGCTCGTCAAACACCTCGACTATGCTGAGCAGACGACCCTTACGGGCGGAATCGACTGATTATGACTACTGATGCAGTGCAAACCATGATCCCGACGGTGGACGTTACCGAACGTCCGGCCCCGGCCCCGCGTGCCAAGGTGGAAGCCGGCGTCAAGCTGCGCGGCGCCGAGAAGGTTGCACGCATCCCGGTGAAGATCATTCCGACCACCGAACTGCCGAAGAAACCCGACTGGATTCGCGTGCGCATCCCGGTTTCGCCGGAAGTCGACCGTATCAAGGCCCTGCTGCGCAAGCACAAGCTGCACAGCGTGTGCGAAGAAGCCTCGTGCCCGAACCTGGGTGAGTGCTTCTCCGGCGGCACCGCCACCTTCATGATCATGGGTGACATCTGCACCCGTCGTTGCCCGTTCTGCGACGTGGGCCACGGCCGACCGAAGCCACTGGACGTCAACGAGCCGGAAAGCCTGGCCATCGCCATCGCCGACCTGCGCCTCAAGTACGTGGTGATTACCTCCGTTGACCGCGACGACCTGCGTGACGGCGGTGCCCAGCACTTTGCCGACTGTATCCGCGAGATCCGCAAGCTGTCGCCGAACGTGATGCTCGAAACCCTGGTTCCGGACTACCGTGGCCGTATGGACGTGGCGCTGGAAATCACCGCCGCCGAGCCGCCGGATGTGTTCAACCACAACCTGGAAACCGTGCCACGCCTGTACAAGGCTGCGCGTCCGGGGTCGGACTATCAGTGGTCGCTGACCCTGCTGCAGAAATTCAAGCAGATGATGCCGCACATCCCAACCAAATCCGGCCTGATGCTGGGCCTGGGCGAGACCGACGAAGAAGTCATCGAAGTCATGAAGCGCATGCGCGAACACGACATCGACATGCTCACCCTGGGCCAGTACCTGCAACCGTCCCGCAGCCACTTGCCGGTGCAACGTTTCGTGCACCCGGACACCTTCGCCTGGTTCGCCGAGGAAGGCTACAAGATGGGCTTCAAGAACGTCGCGTCGGGCCCGTTGGTGCGTTCTTCGTACCACGCTGACGAGCAGGCCAAACTGGTCAAGGCGAACCTGGTTTCGTAAATACCGCTGCTCAAATTTGGGAGCGGGCTTGTGTGGGAGCGGGCTTGCCTGCGATAGCATCACCTCGGTGCGACTGATACACCGAGGTGCCTGCATCGCAGGCAAGCCCGCTCCCACATTTCGTTCTGCGTTATTTAGGGAGAATTGTGGATGAGCATTGCCGTACCTGCGTTGCGACCAGAAGGCACCATCGCCCTGATCGCCCCCGCCGGCCCTGCCGCACTGGACGTCGAAAAAGCCGGCCAATGGATGCGCGCCCGAGGCTACGAGCTGCACATCTTCCCTGGCGTCTACGAGCGCGACGGCTACCTCGCCGGCAGCGATGAAGTGCGCCTGCGCGACCTCCACGCCGCCTTCGCCAGCCCCGAGATCGACGCCATCTTCTGCCTGCGCGGCGGCTACGGTACGCCACGTCTGCTCGATGGCTTGGATTTCAACCTGCTGCGCGCCAATCCCAAACCGTTCGTGGGCTACAGCGACATCACCGCCCTGCACCTGGCGATCAACCGCCACGCCGGCTTTGTGACCTTCCACGGGCCGATGCTCAATGCCGACCTGCTGGGCGGCAAGCAACCGCCCACCGAGTCTTCGCTACTGGGCCTGCTGCGCGGCGATCTCGGTGCCGGTAGCGTGCTGGCGCACCCGGTGGCCTACCCGTTGACCACGATTGCACCTGGCATCGCTTGTGGGCGCTTGCTGGGGGGGAACTTGTCGATGATCGCAGCGGTGATGGGGACGCCATACGAAATCGATGCCGAGGGCATCATCCTGCTGATCGAGGACGTCAACGAGCCGATTTACCGCATCGACCGCCTGCTCACACACCTGCGCCTGGCAGGCAAGCTGGCCCAGGTGGCGGGGGTGCTGGTGGGCGATGTGGCGGGTGTGGACGGCATGGCGCTGGAGCGGTTGCTCAAACAGACCTTTGAACCGCTGTGCATTCCAGTGTTGGCCGGTTGGCGCAGTGGGCATTGTGATCCGAACCTGACGCTGCCGATGGGCGCGTTGGTGCGGTTGGATGCGGGGGAGCAGCGGGTGGTGTTGGAGCAGGATGTAGTCTTTAAATAGTTGTTGCCTGTGGTGCCGTCATCGCTGGCAAGCCACCACATCCGACCGCATTCCAAAGGATGTACACGGTTGAATGTGGGAGCTGGCTTGCCTGCGATAGCGGCAGTAGCCATAAGCAGATCTAGCGGTTCTGCAAAGACTCCAGCAGTTTCACCGTCGGATACCCATCCGCCGGCCATCCCAGCGCCTGCTGCGCCGCACGGATCGCCTTGCGTGTATTGGCACCGATAATCCCATCCGGGTTGCCTGCGTCATACCCCTTGGCGCTCAGCGCCGTCTGCAGGTCGATGCGCTGGGAGCGGCTCAGTGGCAGCTCATCCTTTGGCCAATCGCCCCGAATCACGCCGCCGCCGCCAAAGCGTTCCGACAACAGGCCTACTGCCAACGCGTAGGACGACGAGTTGTTGTACTTGAGGATCGCGCGGAAGTTATCCAGCACCAGGAACGCCGGGCCACGGTAACCCGCCGGCAATAGCAGGGCGGCAGACAGTTGGTCGACGTTCGGCGGCATGCTTGCGCCAAACGGCAGCTGCACGCCGAGTTTCATCCATTCGGCCACGGTCTTACGCACACCGCCGTCGGCCAGGGCGTAATCGAAATTCGTCGGCAGTTGCTTGACCTCGAAGCCCCACGGCTGGCCTTTCTGCCAGCCGGAGCTTTGCAGGTAGTGGGCGGTGGAGGCGAGGGCGTCGGCCGGGCTGTTCCAGATGTCGCGGCGGCCGTCGCCATCGAAGTCGACGGCGTGGGTGTTGTAGGTGGTAGGAATAAACTGGGTCTGGCCCATCGCGCCGGCCCAGGAGCCTTTCATCTGGTCGGCCTGGATGTCGCCGTGCTGGATGATCTGCAATGCGGCCAGCAATTGCGCCTGGGCAAACGCCGGGCGACGACCTTCGTAGGCCAGGGTTGCCAGCGAGCGGATCACCGAGTTGTTGCCCTGGAACTGGCCGAAGTTGCTCTCCATGCCCCACACCGAGACCAGTGCCTGGCGGTCGACGCCGTAGCGTTCTTCGATGCGCTGCAGGATGTCGGCGTGCTTGATCAGCAGCGCCTGGCCGTTGCGCACGCGCAGAGCTGACAGGGCGCCGTCGAGGTATTCCCACACCGGACGGGAAAACTCCGGCTGGCTGCGGTCGGCACGGATCACCGACATGTCCGGCGTGACATTGGCGAAGGCGTTATCAAAGACGGCGGGGGTGATCCCGGCTTTCAACGCTTGCTCGCGGAAAGCGGCCTGC
The DNA here is from genome assembly GCF_030687535.1 of Pseudomonas sp. FP2335. NCBI lineage: Bacteria > Pseudomonadati > Pseudomonadota > Gammaproteobacteria > Pseudomonadales > Pseudomonadaceae > Pseudomonas > Pseudomonas sp. FP2335. The sequence continues at coordinate 5,270,806 of NZ_CP117437.1, read as the reverse complement.
CATTCGGCAAAGGTCTGGGTCGGCTGGATGTCGAGGTTGTCGACGGCCAGGGGCGCCACGACGGCAGGTGCCGCGACCGGTGCGGCCTGGAGTTTGGGCAGGGGTTGAGCGTCCGCGGCGGTGGGTTTCTCCGCGCAGGCGACGAGCAGAATGAGGCTGGAGGCAGCGATCAGCTGGCGAAGGTGCCAACGACGGGAAAGACAAGAGGGCATGCACAGGTCCAGGGATTACAAATCAGGTGCAGACCTTATCATGCCGAAGGGGCGCTTGCCTTCAGGCAGCCAGAAAGTAAGAAGCCTCCCAGCTATTAGACTGGAAGGCTTCGCGGCGGTAGCTGCCTTTGCCCTTGCCGGCGCGTTCCTGACGGCTGCGGAACAGTGGCTGGGCGATGATGGATTTGGCCTTGTTGGGGCCATGCTTGGATGGCTTTTTGCTCATGCTTGATACTCTCTGGGTGGGTTGGAGCGGTGCAAATCATCTGCCGAAGTTACGCTACTGTAAAGCCCGGCGAAATGTAGGAAAGGTAGACACGGTCAAAACTGTGGGAGCGGGCTTGCTCGCGAATGCGGAGTGTCAGTTTATAGACCAAGTGACTGACCCAACGCATTCGCGAGCAAGCCCGCTCCCACATTGGACTGTGGTGTTTTTGAGGGAGGGATTATTCGGCAGGCAATGTCAGGCGCTGTCCGGCCATCAGCAGCGACAACCGGCTCAAGCTCATCCACGGCGAACCCGCCGCCTGGCCCTTGATCTGTGCATCGATGCGCTGGGCCTCCAGCAACAGTTGTGCCCAGCGTTGCGCCGAGTGCCGTTGCAGGGCTTTGCTCATCAGGGGCTTGCGCTTGTCCCACACGGGCGGTCGGGCCTGGCTGAAGCACTTGTCCAGCGGCGTGCCCTGGCTGTATTGCAGGGCAATATTGGCCAATACCCGCAGCTCCCGGGCCAGGGCCCAGAGAATCACCGGCGGCTCCACGCCTTCGCCGCGCAGGCCTTCGAGCATGCGCAAGGCGTGGGCGGGTTCGCCATTGAGGATCGCATCCACCAGCCCGAATACGTCAAACCGGGCACTGTCAGCCACCGCACCCTGTACGGTTTCGACGGTGATCTGCCCGTCTTCGGCCATCAGCTTGAGCTTTTCGATCTCCTGGGCGGCGGCCAGCAAGTTGCCCTCGACCCGTGCGGCAATCAGCTCCACGGCGTCTTGCGTCGCCGATAGCCCCGACTGGGTCAGGCGCTGACGAATCCACTGCGGCAATTGATTGCTGTCCACCGGCCAGATCTGGATGAACTGGGTCTGCGGACCCTCCACCAGCGCCTTGCCCCACTTGGTTTTCTGCGCACTGCCGTCGAGCTTGGGCAGGCTGATCAGCAGCACCGTGTCTTCGGCGGGGCGTGAGCAGTATTCCATCAAGGCTGCCGCGCCTTTGTCACCCGGCTTGCCCGAAGGCAGGCGCAGTTCCAGCAGGCGCTTTTCGGCAAACAGCGACATGCTCGCACCGGCCTGCAGCAACGTGCCCCAGTCGAAACTGGCGTCGGCGGCAAACACCTGGCGTTCGTCGAAACCTTGCTGGCGCGCAGCGGTGCGGATGGCGTCGGCGGCTTCCTGGCACAGCAACGGGTCATCACCGCTGACGATGTAGACAGGCGCAAGGCCACCTTGCAGGTGTTTGGCGAGTTGGGCGGGGGCGAGTTTCATAGGCGGGGCGAACGGGGCGCTTGGGGCGCCCCGTCTGGCTTACTCGACAGGGACTTCAACAGGCGATTGTTTCGGCGTGTTGTCTTCGTATTCCTGCGCCGCTTTCAGGGCGTCGGCTTCAGCCTTGGCCTTGTTGTCAGCGGCTTGCTGCAAGGTTTCGAGTTTTTCCGGGGTCAGCATCTGCAGACGCAGGACGACACGCTGTACCAGCTCGCGACGGATTTCCTTGCGTACCTGGATGGTCTCGGAGTCCGAACCGACCAGGTTGTTGCCGTCGTGGCTGACGATTTTCTGTACCACGATCTTGTCGCCCATCAATGGCAAGTGATCGCGGCCCTGGACTTCGATGTTCAGCTCGGTGGCCAGTTCGATGTCCGACGCGCGGCCAGCGCTGGCGTAGCTCAGGTTACGCTGGGTTTCTTTCTCGTTGACCAGGACCAGCTTGTACGTCGCGCCGGTGTAGACGTGCACGCCGCTGTTTTCCAGTACCTGGCGCAGCTGGGTGACGGTATCGCCGTAGGCATCGCGTGCGCTGACGTCCAGTTCCTTGATTGCCAGCTCGTTGGTGCCGGTGCCGCGCAGCTGGAAGCCGCAAGCGCTCAGCAGTACGGCCAGGCCCATCACCAGCAGATTGCGTTTGATCATTGTGTTGCTCCCCTTGAAACCAGATGGGCCTTATCGAGGCCCTGAAGGTTTAGTTCGGCGCGGGCTCGAGCTCCGCGCCTGATCCGATTTAGCTGGCGACGATGTTGACCAGTTTGCCGGGCACCACGATCACTTTGCGGATCGTCAGGCCTTCGGTGAAGCGCAGCACGTTTTCGTTGACCCGTGCGGCGGCTTCGACGTCTTCGCGGCTGGCGCTGGCCGGCATGTCGATCTGGCCACGCAGTTTGCCGTTGACCTGGATCACCAGTTGCAGCGTGTCCTGTACCAGGGCGCTGTCATCCTGCTTTGGCCAGCCGGCATCGATGACTGCACCGCTGTGGCCCAGACGGCTCCACAGCTCATGGCTGATGTGCGGTGTGATCGGCGCCAGCAGTAGGGTGACCGTTTCCAGGCCTTCCTGAACCAGCGCGCGGTCCTGTTCGGTTGCCTGTGGTGCTTTTTCCAGCACGTTCATCAGCGTCATCACCTGGGCGATGGCGGTGTTGAACTTGTGGTTCTGGCCCACGTCCTGGCTCGCTTGGCGGATGGCCAGGTGAGTGCTGCGGCGAACGGCTTTCTGCTCTTCGCTCAGGCTCGCCACGTCCAGTTTGCCCGGCAGACCCTGGCTCACATGGGCGTGTGCCAGGCGCCAGACGCGCTTGAGGAAACGATGCGAACCTTCGACGCCGGAGTCGGACCATTCGGCGCTCATGTCAGGCGGCGACGCGAACATCATGAACAGGCGGCAGGTGTCGGCGCCGAACTGGTCGATCATCGACTGTGGGTCGACGCCGTTGTTCTTCGACTTGGCCATCTTCTCGGTGCCGCCGATTTCTACCGGCAGGCCGTCCGAGATCAGCTTGGCGCTGATGACCTTGGCTTTGCTGTCACGCTCCAGCTCGACGTCCGCCGGGTTGAACCAGGTGTAGGCACCATTGGCTTCGCGACGGTAGTAGGTCTCGGCGATCACCATGCCTTGGGTCAGCAGGTTCTTGAATGGCTCGTCGGAGCTCACCAGGCCTTCGTCACGCATCAGCTTGTGGAAGAAGCGCGCGTAGAGCAGGTGGAGGATGGCGTGTTCGATACCGCCGATGTACTGGTCCACTGGCAACCAATGGTCGGCTGCGGATTTTTCCACCAGGCCACCCTCGTAGTGCGGCGAGGCGTAGCGGGCGTAGTACCACGAGGACTCTACGAAAGTGTCCATGGTGTCGGTTTCACGCTTGGCAGGCTGGCCGCATTTCGGGCAGTTGCACTCGTAGAACTCAGGCATGCGCGCCAACGGCGAACCGGCGCCGTCCGGCACCACGTCTTCGGGCAGGACGACCGGCAGTTGGTCTTCCGGCACCGGCACGTCACCGCAGGTTTGGCAGTGGATGATCGGGATCGGGCAGCCCCAGTAGCGCTGACGGCTGATGCCCCAGTCGCGCAGGCGGAACTGGGTGCGCGAGGCGCCCAGGTTCTTTTTGATCAGCGCAACTTCGATGGCGTCGAACGCGCCCTGGAAGTCCAGGCCGTCGAACTCGCCGGAATTGATCAGGGTGCCGTGTTCGCCGTAGGCGTCTTGCCACGGGGCCGGGTTGGTGTCACCGGAGCTGGTGCGCACCACGGATTTGATCGGCAGGTCGTACTTGGTGGCGAATTCGAAGTCGCGTTCGTCGTGAGCCGGCACTGCCATTACGGCGCCATCGCCGTAGTGCATCAGCACGTAGTTGGCGACCCATACCGGCAGCTTTTCGCCAGTCAGCGGGTGCTCGACGAACAGGCCGGTCGGCAGGCCTTTTTTCTCCTGGGTAGCGACGTCGGCTTCCGCCACGCTGCCGCCTTTGCATTCGGCGATGAACGCCTGCAGCTCAGGGTTGTTCTGTGCCGCCTGGGTGGCCAGCGGGTGCTCGGCGGCCACGGCGACGTAGGTCGCGCCCATCAGGGTGTCCGGGCGGGTGGTGAATACTTTCAGTGCGCCAGCAACGCCGATCGAATCAACGTTGTACGGGAACTGCACTTCCATGCCCTTGGACTTGCCGATCCAGTTGCGCTGCATGGTCTTGACCTGTTCAGGCCAGCCCGGCAGATCGTCGAGGCTCGACAACAGTTCATCCGCGTAGGCGGTGATCTTGAAGTAGTACATCGGGATTTCGCGCTTTTCGATCAGCGCGCCGGAACGCCAGCCGCGACCATCGATCACCTGTTCGTTGGCGAGTACGGTCTGGTCGATCGGGTCCCAGTTCACGGTACCGCTCTTTTTGTAGATCACCCCTTTTTCGAACAGGCGAGTGAACAGCCATTGTTCCCAGCGGTAGTAGTCCGGCTTGCAGGTGGTCACTTCGCGGGACCAGTCCACCGCCAGGCCCAGGCTGCGCAGCTGGGTCTTCATGTAGGCGATGTTTTCGTAGGTCCACTTGGCGGGGGCCACGTTGTTTTTCATCGCGGCATTTTCCGCCGGCATGCCGAAAGCGTCCCAACCCATGGGTTGCAGAACGTTTTTACCGAGCATGCGCTGGTAGCGGGAAATCACGTCACCGATGGTGTAGTTGCGCACGTGCCCCATGTGTAGCTTGCCGCTGGGGTAAGGGAACATCGATAGGCAGTAGTAAGTCTCCTTGCCTGGCTGTTCACTGACTTCAAAGGACTTTTGCTCGTCCCAGAAGGTTTGGGCGGCATTTTCGATTTCACGGGGCTGATATTGTTCGTGCATGGCTACTTTTGAACTGAATAGGGGTGGCCTAATCCTCTTCGGTGCATGGCCGGGGTTGATCGACACCAAAAAGCGGCGCGTCCGTGCCCAAACCCTGCGGGAAGTGGAGTTACAGGAAGCGCCGTAGCATACATGACCCCACTCTATCGAGGGAAACCCTGATTGCGCAGGCCTGGCCGTCTGTCGCGGCACCAGGCAGGCGCAGCCACGGGGGCTACGCTGTTTATTGGGGAGCAAGAACTTTCTTCAATGAGGTGAGGGGATGGCTGAATCGCAGCGAACTTTAACGAAACCGCAGTTGTACGAAGGACTGATCGACCGTTTGGGTCGTGCATTGGATGCAGCAGATACCGCAGGCCGTTTGTGTGATGAGCGGCCTCAGGAGCTGGAGTTGCGTGGCTTGAGCCAGGCAGAGCTTGAATTGATCAAGGTTTACCTGGAGTCCAATCACCACCGCGCAGCACTTGGGCAGGCCTCCCCGCCAGCCCAGGAGCCCTCGAGCTCGGCTAAGGTGATTTGGCTGAAAGACTTGCCCACCGCCCGCGGCCCGGAAAAGCGCCGGGCCGTACGGTGCAAGTGAAGCACAGCGTTATCCGTTAACCTTCTCAAAATGTGCTGGTAAAGATTGTCGCTAAATCCCGTTGCATCTAGGCTTCGGGCATCTTTGGAGATGCCCGATGCCTTTTCGTTATTTCATTAAACAATTGTTGTTGCCGCCCGGCATTTTCTTGCTGCTGCTCGCACTTGCCTGGTGGTTTCGCCGCAGCCGCCCGCGCCTGGCTGGCGTGTGCTTTGCCCTTGGGTTTGGCGGGATGTGGCTGATCAGCCTGCCGGTGATGGTGGAGTGGGGCGCCCGGGCCCTGGAGACGGAGCCGCCTTTGGCGCAGGAAGACTGGTCGACCCTGGCCCAGCGTGCGGATGCCATTGTGGTGCTGGGTTCGGGGCGTGAGCGCGGCGATCCGGCGTGGGGCACCGACCAGCCGACCGGCGTCGGGCTTGAGCGCCAGCGCTATGCGGCGCGCCTGGCCAAGGCGTCAGGGTTGCCGGTGCTGACCAGCGGCGGGCTGCACTACGGCACGCCGCCCAGTGAGGCCGAGTTGATGGCGGTGTCGATGCGTGACGACTTCGGTGTGACGGTGCGTTGGAAGGAAGAGCGCAGCCGCACCACCTGGGAGAATGCGCAGATGAGTGCCGAGATTCTATTGCCCCAAGGCATCAAGCGCGTGGTGGTGGTGACTCAGGCGTGGCACATGCCGCGTTCGGTGTGGAGCTTTGAGAAGGCCGGTTTCACCGTGGTGCCCGGGCCGGTCGGCTTTCTGGGGGTGGACAACTCCCGGCCGCTCGGTGGCTGGATGCCGGAGTTCGTGTCGGTATGGCGCAGCGGGCAGTTGATCAACGAGGCGGTGGGGCAGGTAGGTTATCGATTGTTTTATAAGTAGCACCGCAGGACAAATGCGGGAGCGGGCTTGCTCGCGAATGCGGTGCATCAGTATCAGATGTGTTCACTGACACGCCGCCTTCGCGAGCAAGTCGAATCGTCGCACCGCCGCTCCTACACAAGCCCGTTCCCACATGGGTTTTGTGTTGTCCTTTAGACCGTCTTGGCCATTCTTGCGGCCAGCAGTGCCCAGCCAAACAGCAGTACACACACAATGATCAACGGCCACGACCGCCATTGCAGGTACGGCGTGAGGTTGTGCATCGGCACCACTTCACCATAAAGAATGCCGCGCTCGAACTGTGGGATCTGCTCGGTGATCTGCCCGTAGGGGTTGATCAGGCCGGTCACGCCGTTGTTGGTGGCGCGGATCATCCAGCGGCCGGCTTCCAGGGCACGCATCTGCGCCATTTGCAGGTGTTGCAAGGGGCCGATGGACGTGCCGAACCACGTGTCATTGCTGATTGTCAGGAGCAAATCGCTCTGTGCCGAGAGGCCGGCGGCAAACTCCGGGTACACCACTTCGTAGCAAATGAACGGTGCGATCTGATAACCCTTGGCCTGCAACATTGCCTGATCGGCCGGGCCACGGGCGAAGTCCGACATCGGCAAGTCGAAGAAAGCGATCAGCCCGCGCAGCATGTCTTGCAGCGGCACGTATTCGCCGAACGGCACGAGTTTTTGTTTCAGGTAGGTGCCATCACCTTCGCCCACCACAGTGATGCCGTTGAAGTAGCGCTTCTGGTGATGCACTTCCTGGCGGATCGGCACGCCGGTGATCAGCGCGGTATGCCGGTCGGCGGCAAACTTGCCCATCATCCCCAGATAGCCTTCAACCGACTCCTTGAGCACTGGCACTGCGGTTTCCGGCCAGATCAGCAAGTCGACGCGCTTGGAGGCGAAGCTCATGTCGCGGTACAGCGCCAGCTGTGCGTTGAGCTGTTCCGGGTCCCATTTCATGCTCTGTGCGACGTTGCCCTGGATCGCGGCGACGCTCAACGGTGCGCCGGACGGCGAGGTCCAGGCGTGATGCTTGAGGGCCAGGCCGATGGCCCACGGCGCAACCAGCAAGACCAGGCCCGCGCCGATAAAGGCGTTGCGCTTGCTCGCCAACAGGCGCGGCAAGTTGCACAGCACGGCGGCAGTCAGCGCCAGGGCGAAGGAGATCAGCCACATCCCGCCCAACGGCGCGAGGCCGGTCAGCGGGCCGTCGAGTTGACTGTAGCCGGAGTACAACCACGGGAAACCGGTGAGGAACCAGCCACGAAACGCTTCCTGGCCGACCCACAATGCAGCAAAGGTCAGGGCATCGGCCAGCGGTGCTTCATTGCGGCGCAGCCAGCGGGCCCACAGCCAGGCGGGCAGGGCGAAGAACAGGGCGATGGCGGCGGTGAACAGCAGCATCAGGAAGCCAGCCAGCAGCACCGAGGCGCCGCCGAAATGGTGGATGCTGTAGTAGATCCAGCTGGTGCCGGCACCAAACAGGCCGAAACCGAAACACCAGCCACGGCCCAAGGCCTGGCGTGGGCTCAGTTCCCGCAGGCCGATATAGAACAATCCGACGGCGATCAGCGCAAACGGCCACAGATCGAACGGCGCCAACGCCAGGGTAGTGGTGGCGCCGGCCACCACGGCCAGCAGGTTACCGGGCCAGCCGGGTGCGGTGAGACGGCGCATGTCAGTCCTTAGCGGGCAATAGGGGTCAAGCGGATCAAGTGGATACGACGACTGTCCGCATTAAGGATGCGGAAGCGGTACGCGCCGATCTCGGTGGTCTCGTTGCGTTTTGGCAGGTGGCCAAACGCATTCATCACCAGGCCGCCAACGGTGTCGAACTCATCGTCGGAGAATTCGCTGTCGAAGAACTCGTTGAAGTTTTCGATCGGTGTCAGCGCCTTGATCAGGAAATCACCGCTGGGCAGCGGCTTGATGTAGCTGTCTTCTTCGACGTCGTGTTCGTCTTCGATGTCGCCGACGATCTGTTCCAGCACGTCTTCGATGGTCACCAGGCCCGCCACGCCACCGTATTCGTCGATCACGATGGCCATGTGGTTATGGTTGGCGCGGAACTCACGCAGCAACACGTTCAGGCGCTTGGATTCCGGCACGAAGGTGGCCGGGCGCAGCAGGTCCTTGATGTTGAAGCTGTCGCCGTTCTCCTTGAGGATCAGCGGCAGCAGGTCCTTGGCCAGCAGGACGCCCATGACGTCGTCATGGCTTTCACCGATCACCGGGTAGCGCGAGTGCGCCGAGTCGATCACGGCCGGGAGGAATTCCCGTGGGGTCTGGGTCGCCTTGATGCTGATCATCTGCGAGCGCGGCACCATGATGTCGCGTACTTGCAGGTCAGCCACCTGGATGGCGCCTTCGACGATGGCCAGCGCTTCGCTGTCCAGCAACTTGTTCTGGTGGGCCTCGCGCAGCAGCTCCAGCAGCTCCTGGCGGTTTTTCGGCTCGTGGGCAAAAGCCTGGGTCAGTTTACCCAGCCATGACTTCTGCCCGTTGCTCGATCGGTCTTCGCTCATAGCGATTACTCTAAATCCTTTGTTGTTTCAGTTAGGTGTCGATCAGTTTTCGTCGTCTGCGTAGGGGTCAGGGTGACCCAATTCAGCAAGCAACGTTTTTTCCAGTGTTTCCATTTCCTCGGCTTCGTCATCGTCTATATGGTCGTAACCCAAGAGATGCAAGCAGCCGTGGATGACCAGATGAGCCCAGTGGGCTTCAAGGGCCTTGCCTTGTTCCTTGGCCTCGCGCTCGACGACTTCGACGCAGATCACCAGGTCGCCCAGCAGGGGGATGTCCAGCAACTCGTCGGGTACGTCGGCGGGGAAGGACAGCACGTTGGTCGCGTAGTCCTTCTGGCGCCAGGTGTGGTTCAGTTCGCGGCCTTCGGGCTCGTCCACCAGGCGGATGGTCAGTTCCGAGTCAGCGGTGCGCTGGCGCAGGGCCAGGGCACACCATTGACGGAACTGCTCTTCGCTGGGGGCGGGCGCTTCGGTGGCCAGCTGCAGGTCTAGCTCAAGCATCGCGGCGAACGTCCCTGGACAAGCCATCGTCACGGTGTTCGAAACGCTCGTAGGCTTCGACAATGCGCTGTACCAACGGGTGGCGGACCACGTCCTTGGGCATGAAGTGGGTGAAACTGATGCCCGGCACGTCCTTGAGCACCTCGATCACCTGGCTCAGGCCCGACTTGGTGCCTTTCGGCAGGTCGACCTGGGTGATGTCGCCAGTGATCACGGCGGTGGAGCCGAAACCGATCCGGGTCAGGAACATCTTCATCTGCTCGACGGTGGTGTTCTGGCTTTCGTCGAGGATGATGAAGCTGTTGTTCAGGGTGCGACCGCGCATGTACGCGAGCGGAGCGATCTCGATGACTTGGCGTTCGATCAGCTTGGCCACGTATTCAAAGCCAAGCATCTCGTACAGCGCGTCGTAGAGCGGGCGCAGGTACGGGTCGATCTTTTGTGCGAGGTCGCCAGGCAGGAAACCGAGCTTCTCGCCGGCTTCGACCGCCGGGCGTACCAGCAGGATGCGGCGCACTTGCTCGCGCTCCAGGGCGTCGACCGCACACGCCACGGCGAGGTAGGTCTTGCCCGTACCGGCGGGTCCGATGCCGAAGTTGATGTCGTTGCCGAGGATTTCCTTGACGTACTTCTGCTGATTCAAGCCGCGCGGGCGAATCATGCCTTTTTTGGTACGCAGGGCCACGCTGGCTTCGGCCACAGGGTTGTTGGCCAGGTCTTGCACGGCCGATTCCTGCAGGTACAGGTGCACGGTTTCCGGCGACAGCTCGCTACCCTTGGTTTCGCGGTAGAGGCGGCGCAGCAGGTTTTCCGCAGACGTGGTGTGCTGGGTTTCACCAATGAGTTCGAATTGATTGCCGCGGTTGCGGATCTCGATGCTCAGGCGTTGTTCGATCAGGCGCAGGTGCTCGTCGAACTGTCCGCACAGATTGGCGAAACGACGAGCCTCAAACGGCTCGAGGATAAAACGATGGGGTTCTACTATGGGTGCGTTCAAGGTCGCTTTTAGCCGCCCTTTGGCTGTTGAGTTGAAAGAGAGAATAACGCCAGCTGCCTGTGTGCGAAAGCACTTAAATGGACTGACCTCACTCTCCAGAACAATGAAGAACCTTTGTGGGAGCTGGCTTGCCTGCGATGAGGCCGGCACATCCAAAATAGAGGCTGGCTGTTGCATCGCTATCGCAGGCAAGCCAGCTCCCACATTTGAGCTTCATTTGTTTTCAGGTTTTTGCGATCAGTTGATCAACGAGCCCCGCAGCGAGTGCGGTTGCGCCGCGTCGATATGCACATCGGCGAACTGGCCGATCAAGGTCGGGTTGTCGCAGCGGAAGTTGACGATCCGGTTGTTCTCGGTGCGGCCTTGCAGCTCGCCCGGATCTTTCTTCGAATAGTCGGTAACCAGGATGCGCTGGACCGACCCGACCATTTGTCGGCTGATCTCGAACCCTTGCTGGTTCAAACGGTGCTGCAATGCATTCAAGCGTTCTTTTTTCAGCGCTTCCGGGGTCTCGTCCAGCAAGTCGGCCGCCGGTGTGCCGGGGCGCTGGCTGTAGACGAAGGAGTAGGAAAAGTCGAAACCGACGTCTTCGATCAGCTTCATGGTCTGCTGGAAGTCTTTCTCGGTCTCGCCGGGGAAGCCGACGATAAAGTCCGAACTGATGCAGATACCCGGTACCGCCGCACGCAATTTGCGCAGTTTGGATTTGTACTCCAGCGCGGTGTGGTTGCGTTTCATCGCCGCGAGAATGCGGTCCGAGCCCGATTGCACCGGCAAATGCAGGTGTTTGACCAGCTCCGGCACTTCGGCGTGGGCCTGGATCAGGCTGTCGGAAAACTCCAGCGGGTGCGAGGTGGTGTAGCGAATGCGCTCGATACCGTCCACGGCGGCGACCACGCGGATCAACTCCGCCAGGTCCGCCAGGCGGCCGTCGTCGGTCAGGCCGCGATAGCCGTTGACGTTCTGGCCGAGCAGGGTCACTTCACGCACGCCGTTTTCGGCGAGGTGGATGATTTCCGACAGCACATCGTCAAACGGCCGGCTGACTTCTTCACCTCGGGTGTAAGGCACCACGCAGAAGGTGCAGTACTTGCTGCAACCTTCCATCACCGACACATAGGCGCTCGGCCCGTCGATACGCGGCTCGGGCAAGTGGTCGAATTTTTCGATTTCAGGGAACGACACGTCCACCTGCGGCAGCTTGGTGAAGCGCGCGGCGTCGATCATTTCCGGCAGGCGGTGCAGGGTTTGCGGGCCGAAGACCACATCGACATAGGGCGCGCGATCGCGAATCGCCGCGCCTTCCTGGCTGGCCACGCAACCGCCGACGGCGATCACCATGTCCGGGTTGGCCAGTTTCAATTCGCGCCAGCGGCCCAGCTGGGAGTACACACGGTCCTGGGCCCGCTCTCGGATCGAGCAGGTATTGAGCAGGATCACGTCGGCATCTTCGGCGCGGGCGGTGACTTCCAGGGCCTGGTGTTCGCCCAGCAGATCGACCATGCGCGAGCTGTCGTACTCGTTCATCTGGCAACCGTGGGTTTCGATGTAAAGCTTCTTGGCCATGGGAATCGTCAACTGGTGGTAAAGAACCGCGCATTATAGGGGGCATGCCCATTGGTTCCTAGCGTTGTGCATCGGGTGCCATGCTATAGTTCGCGCCCTCTTTTATATCCCCGATGTGTTGTTCGCCCACCATGACCAAACGTGAAGCTCCAATCTATAAGGTGATTTTCCTCAATCAGGGCCAGGTGTTCGAAATGTACGCCAAGCAGATCTATCAGAGCGATCTGTGGGGGTTCCTGGAGGTGGAAGAGTTCGTCTTTGGCGAGCGCACCCAGTTGGTCGTCGATCCGGGCGAAGAGAAGCTCAAGGCGCAATTCGAAGGCGTGGTGCGCAGCTTTGTGCCGATGCATTCGATTGTGCGCATCGATGAAGTCGAGCGTTTGGGTACGCCGAAGATCAGTGAGGCGCGGGGGATGGGCAATGTGATGCCGTTTCCGATGCCGATGCCTGAGAAGTAGGGCGTTAGACCGCGTCGCTCCCTTCGCGAGCAAGCCCGCTCCCACATTCGACCGAGTTCCAAATTTGGAATGCAATTAAATGTGGGAGCGGGCTTGCTCGCGAAGAGGCCTTCAAAAGCACTGAAGATTCAGGGGAGGGGTGAGAAAGGCGAACGCCCATCCGCACTCTGCAATTCCTGCAGATAATTGCGGAAGATCTGCCCCAGCACCTGGGTCGCTACTTCCAATTCATCACGCTGCATGTGCTCGGCCACTTCGTCGGCCGTGTCCAGCGCATCCTCGGCACCGTTGACCGCGGCCATCTTCAGCACGATATACGCCTGGACGTTGTTGGCCGGTACGCCTTCGCCGTGGAAGAACATGGTGCCCAGCTTGAATTGGGCTTCGGCATGGCCCTGCAACGAGGCTTTCTCGAAGTAGCTCAAGGCTTTGTTGAGGTCGCGGGCGGGGTTCTTGCTGTCATGGTAATACTCGCCCAACTCGTATTGCGCCTGCGCATCCCCGCCGTCGGCCTGTTTCTGGCACGCGCTCAGGGCTTCGGCCTGGCTGTCTGGCTGGGTATTGAGGGTGCAACGACCCATCGCTGGGATTAACAACGAGTTGCCGCCTGCTTGTGCATATGCCAGCAGCGGCTGAAGGAGCAACAGGCAGCCCAGAACCAGGGTGCGGCCGGTGCGTTTCATGGGAATCGACTTACCTCTGACGGGGCACGCGGACCCTCGCGGGATCCAATAAGCGCGCATTATGAAATAAGCAGGCCTCTGCTTACAAAGTCTTTACTCGTTTTTCTGCTGGTTGGGCAAGTTATCTGCCGGATTGCAGGTGATTTCTCGAAAAAACAAGGAAATGTCTGTAAGCAAAGTAGCAAATCTGACGCCACCGGGGGCGGCGTCAGGCGATGCATCGGCTTATTTCAAGGCAGCGAAGGCGCGCTCGGCGGCATCCAGGGTCAGTTTCAGCTCGGCTTCGCCATGGGCGATCGAAGTGAAGCCGGCTTCGAAGGCACTCGGCGCCAGGTATACGCCGCCTTCCAGCATCAGGTGGAAGAAGCGCTTGAACAGGCCGGCGTCGCTGCCCATCACATCGTCAAAGGTGACGATGTCGTCGGCACCGCTGAAGTACAGGCCGAACATGCCGCCTGCCTGTGTGGTAACGAACGGGATACCGGCAGCGTCGGCGCGTTGTTGCAGGCCGTCGAGCAGGCGGGTGGTGTAGTCGGTCAGCTCGGCGTGGAAGCCCGGGCGGCTGATCAGGCGCAAGGTGGTCAGGCCGGCGGCCATCGCCAGGGGGTTACCGGACAATGTGCCCGCCTGGTACACCGGGCCCAGCGGTGCGATGTGCTGCATGATTTCGCGCTTGCCACCGAAGCAGCCGACAGGCATGCCGCCGCCAATGATCTTGCCGAAGGTGCTCAGGTCTGGTGTGACGCCGTAGTACGCCTGTGCGCCGCCGAGGGCCACGCGGAAACCAGTCATCACTTCGTCGAAGATCAGCACGACGCCGTGCTTGTCGCACTGCTCGCGCAGGCCTTCGAGGAAGCCCGGCGCCGGCGGTACGCAGTTCATGTTGCCGGCGACCGGCTCAACGATGATGCACGCCACGTCCTGGCCCACTTCACTGAGCATCTGCTCGACCGCAGCGATGTCGTTGAACGGCAAGGTCAGGGTGTGTTTGGCGAACGCCGCCGGCACGCCGGCCGAGCTTGGCACGCCTTGGGTCAACAGGCCGGAACCGGCCTTGACCAGCAGGCTGTCGGAGTGGCCGTGGTAGCAGCCTTCGAACTTGATGATGCTGTCGCGGCCGGTGAAACCACGGGCCAGGCGGATTGCGCTCATGGTCGCTTCGGTGCCGGAGCTGACCATACGCACCATTTCCATCGACGGCACGATCGAGCAGACCAGGTCGGCCATCTCGGTTTCCATCGCCGTCGGCGCGCCGTAGGACAGGCCGTGTTGCAGTTGCTGGCGCACTGCGTCGAGCACGTCCGGGTGGCTGTGGCCGAGGATCATCGGCCCCCAGGAACCGACGTAGTCCACATAGCGCTTGTCATCTTCGTCGGTGACGTAGGCGCCTTCGGCATGCTTGAAGAACAACGGCGTGCCGCCCACGCTCTTGAACGCACGCACGGGGGAGTTCACACCGCCGGGGATGTGCTTCTGGGCATTGGCAAACAGCGTTTCGGAACGGGACATGATGGGCTCTCTGAAGTCAGACTTGCTTTCTATTTAAGGCGCAGAAGGGCGTTGAAGGCGCGGGCGCGGCGTGTCACTTCCTGGGTGCTGTCGGCACCGAACAGGCCGTGGACCACCGCCAGCAGGTCGGCACCGTGGGCCACCAGCGGTTCGGCGTTCTCCAGGGTAATGCCGCCGATCACGCAGATCGGCACCTGCAACCGCGCGCGGGCCTGGGCCAGCATTTCAACGGTGGCCGCCGGGGCGCCGGGCTTGGTGTTGGAATTGAAGAAGCGGCCGAAGGCGACATAACTCGCGCCTTCTTTGGCGGCCTGCTCGGCCAGTTCGATCTGGCCGTGGCAGGTGGCGCCGATGATCGCCTTGGAACCGAGCAGCGCACGGGCCGGAGTCAGCGGGCCGTCGGTCTGGCCCAGGTGCACGCCGACGCCCAGGCGCGCGGCCAGTTCGGCGTCGTCGTTGATGATCAACTGGGTCTTGTAGCGCGAGCACAGTTCGCGCAGCTTTTCCGCTTCACGCAGGCGGCGGGCTTCGTCGCTGCTTTTGTCGCGGTACTGCAGCAGGGTCACGCCACCGTCCAACGCCGCTTCGACGTAGGCGAGGAATTTGCCGGCCAACAGTTGGCTGTCGGTAATGGCATAAAGGCCACGTAGTTTCATCGGGCAGGTTCCTTGGGCTTACGAGCAGAAATCCAGCGGCAATCGGCGCGGTACGAACTGGCCCTGGCCGAGTTGTTCGGCGTCACGCAGGGTGCGCCAAGTGTAGTTGAGGGCCGATTGCACGGCACTGACCAAACCTTCGCCCTGGGCAATCCGCCCACTCAGTGCACTCGCAAGCGTACAGCCCGAACCGTGATAACTGCCCGGCAGACGCTGGCAGGTAAAGGTCTGCTGCGTGCCATCACGGCTATATAGGCGGTTGTGTACTTCATGCTCATCGCCATGGCCGCCGGTGATCAGCAGGTGCTTGATAAACGGCAATAGCTTCGCGGCGCATTCATCCGCCGTACCTTCGGGCAACTCGGCGAGGATGCGGGCTTCAGGCAGGTTCGGCGTGGCGATCAGCGACAGCGGGAACAAACGCTCGCGCATCGCATAACCGACCTCGTCCTTGCCCAGGCTGCCGCCGCCACCGGCGCGCAGCACCGGGTCGCACACCACTGGCAGGTGCGGGTGCGCCTGGAGCAGCTCGACCACGGTGTCGACCATCGCGGTGGAGCCGAGCATGCCCAGCTTGACCGCCGCGACTTCGGAATCGCCAAGCACGGCATTGGCCTGGGCCAACACCCACTCGCGGTCGAGTACGCGGAAGTCGCTGACATTGACCGTGTTCTGCACGGTCAGGGCGGTGACGGCCGGAGCCGCATGGCAACCCTGGGCGAGCAGGGCTTCGATATCTGCCTGCAGGCCGGCGCCACCACTGGGGTCATGGCCGGAGAGACAGAGGACAACGGGGCGAGAGCTGTAGATATTCATGGTGCGCGAGCTTACCACCAAACGCTTTTTGCGTGGCTGTCTGGCGATGGCTGAATTTTGCTGCGCTAATGACGCTTTTCTGGCGCTGGCCTTGCCGGATAAAACGTGCCGAAAGGCCCGTGCTAGAGCCTCCGTAAAAATTAATTACATGGTGTCCAATGGCCTTTAGCGGCTATGCTAGAGTGGATCCAAATTACTAACAGTATCGCCGGTATACGTCTTCTCAAAAGGAATGGGGGGCTTTTGACTAACCGGACAGGCCACGCTGGGGCTCTATGCGCTATTTTTTCATTCTACTGTTGTGCGGGCTGCCGCTGTTCGCCAACGCCATCGGGTTCAACCAGGACACGCGAAGCCTGCCCCTGGGCCGAGTGATGCAAGTCCTTGAAGACCCCACCGATGCCCTCACTATCGCCGAGGTCAGCTCCCCCGCCTACGCCGCACAGTTCAAGCCCCATGACAAAGCCACCCTGAATGCCGGTTACTCGCGCTCGGTGTTCTGGCTCAAGGTCGACCTGCATTATCAAGCCAAGGACCCGCGCGCGCCGCGTACGTGGTTTCTGGAGTTGGCCTACCCGCCGCTCAACCACCTGGACCTGTACCAGCGCGACAGCACCGGCGCCTACCGCCTGAGCACCCGCACCGGTAGCGCGCTGCCGTTTTCCAGCCGTGAAGTGCGCCAGAGCAACTACCTGTTCAAGCTCAACTTCGTGCCCGACCAGCAGGAAACCCTCTACCTGCGCCTGCAAAGTGAAGGTTCGATCCAGGCCCCCCTGACTCTCTGGGCCGGCACCGCCTACCTGGAAGAACAACCGCTGCGCCTCTATATCCTCGGCGCGATCTACGGCGTGCTGCTGGGGATGCTGATCTACAACCTGTTCATCTACCTGAGCGTGCGCGACACCAGCTACCTCTATTACATCCTCTATATCGCCTCGTTCGGCCTGTACCAGTTGTCGGTCAATGGCGTGGCCGTGGAGTACTTCTGGCCGGACAGCCCGTGGTGGACGAATGCCGCGGTGCCGTTTCTGATCGGGTCGGCCGCGCTGTTCGGCAGCTTGTTTGCGCGCAGCTTCCTGCATACCGCTCAGCACAGTCGCTGGCTTGACCGGATCTTACTGGCGCTGGCCGCCTGTGGCGCGCTGGTGATGGCGCTGGCCCTGCTGACCAGCTACGCCGTGGCCCTGCGTCTGGCCACCGGCTTGGCGCTGGTGTTCACCGTGACCATCTTTATTGCCGCGATCAAGGCCTGGCTGTGTGGCCAACGCATGGCGCGCTATTTCATCATCGCCTGGTCGGCGTTCCTGCTCGGCGGGGTGGTCAACACGATGATGGTGCTGGGTTACCTGCCCAACATCTTCCTGACCATGTACGCCAGCCAGATCGGCTCGGCCATCGAAGTGGCGCTGCTGTCCCTGGCCCTGGCGGATCGCATCAACGGCATGCGTGAGCAGCAAGCGCAGATCCTGTTCGATGCCAGCCAGAAACTCGAAGTGCTCAACCAGCAACTGGCCCGCAGCAACCGGCTCAAGGACGAATTCCTCGCCACCCTGACCCACGAATTGCGCACCCCCATGAATGGCGTGATCGGCTCCCTCGAACTGATGCAGACCGTGCCCCTAGGCGCCGACCTCGCGCATTACCAGCAAACCGCCGCCGGTTCTGCGCGGGACATGATGCGCATGGTCAACGGCATCCTCACCCTCACCGAACTGCAAGCCGGGCGCCTGAGCGCCCAGCCGCAGGTGTTCAGCCTGCGCGGTGTACTCGATACCCTGCGCCAGCAATTCAACGCCAGCGCCCAGGGCAAGGGCCTGGAGTTTTCGATTGATGTGGCGGATGAACTGCCGGACCGAGTGCTCGGCGATGCCGACAAACTGACCCAGTGCCTGGGTTGCCTGCTGGACAACGCCTTCAAGTTCACCCATCAGGGCGCCGTGCGTCTGCGCGTGGTCGGCGTGCCGGATAGCAGCGGTGCGTTGCGCTTGAGCTTTATCGTCACCGACACCGGCATCGGTTTTGCCTTTCTTGACGAGGCCACGCTGTACCAGCGCTTCTTCCAGCTCGACGGTTCGACCACCCGTGAGTACGGCGGCCTGGGCATTGGCCTGGCGATCTGCCGACAGTTGACTGAGTTGCTGGGCGGGCGCCTGACCCATCATTCCGAGCCGCGCAAGGGTAGCCGCTTCCAGTTGGAGGTGGAGGTCAGCCCGGTGCCGTCCGAACCGAAAAAAGCGCCCGACCGACAGCGCTGCCCGCAGGACTGCACGGTACTGCTGGTGGACGACAACAGTGTCGGCCAACTGGCGGTGCGCGGCATGCTGCTCAAGCTCGGCTACCGGGTCAAAACCGTGGACACCGGCGCGGCGGCATTGGCGGCCTTGCAGGCGGACAGCTTTGATGCGGTATTGTTGGATGTGCCTGAAGGCGGTTTCTCGTTGTGCTGTCAGATTCGTGCACTGCCCGGTTGCGGTGAATTGCCGGTGATTGCGCTGAGCACGTCGTTGAATGTGTCGGACCGTGAGCGGTGCCATGGCATCGGCATCACCGACCAGCTGGGCAAGCCGGTGCGTTTCGACGCGTTGCAAGCGGTGCTGGAGCGTCGTGTGCTGTGCCAGGTCGAGGGCGAAAGCGCCGGACATTAGGCGCCTATGCCACTTTTTTAAGCGCAGAGCCGGTGCTTAACTGAAATTCAGGCCGCTGATGACCGTGGCCTTTTTTCCAGGAGGCCCGTCATGAACCTGCATCAATTCGCCGAAACCCACGACGTCACCAACCAGCCGCCCTCCCTGGACGGCACCAACCTGTATCGCATCGACCTGCCCCTGCAAGACTGGTCGCGCCGTTTCGGCGCCGGCTGGGCAGAGACGCGCCTGGATGCCTACGGCGCGCTGGCCGGTGGACCACTGATGGCGGCCGGTTTCCTGTCGAATCAGCACAAGCCGGAGTTCAGCAGCCATGACCGTTATGGCCATCGCATCGACACTGTGACGTTTCATCCGGCGTACCACGAACTGATGCGCACCGCCGTCGAGCATGGCCTGCCGTCGCTGCCTTGGGCACACCCGCAGCCCGGCGCCCATGTGGCCCGCGCTGGCTTGACCTACCTGCATAGCCAGGCCGAAGCGGGCACCGGTTGCCCACTGACCATGACCTTCGCCTGCGTCCCGGCCCTGCGCTTGCAGCCGGACTTGGCTGACATCTGGTTACCGAAAATCCTCAACACCGAATACGACCCGCGCAACGTCGGTATCGCCCACAAAGGCGGTGCCACCATCGGCATGGCCATGACCGAGAAACAGGGGGGCACCGATGTGCGCGCCAATACGACCCGCGCTTACCCGGTGGGCGCCGGTGGTCCTGGCCAGGCGTATGAACTGGTGGGTCATAAGTGGTTCTGCTCGGCGCCGATGTGCGATGGGTTCCTGACCTTGGCCCAGACCGACAAGGGGCTTACCTGTTTCCTACTGCCCCGGCACCGTCCGGATGACACGCGCAACGAGTTTTACATCCAACGCCTGAAGAACAAACTCGGTAACTGCTCCAACGCCTCCAGCGAAGTGGAGTTTCGCGGCGCCCTGGCCTGGATGGTCGGCGAAGAAGGTCGTGGCGTACCGACCATCATCGAAATGGTCGCCATGACCCGTTTCGATTGCATGGTCGGTTCCAGCGCTCTGATGCGCCAGGCGCTGACCCAGGCCAGCCATCATTGCGCCCATCGTACGGTGGGTGGCCGCCTGCTCAGCGAGCAACCGCTGATGCAAAACGTGCTCGCCGACCTGGCCCTGGAAAGCGAAGCCGCGCTGGCGTTGAGCATGCGCATGGGCGGCGCGCTGGATCATCTGGATGATGCGCGGGAAGCCAAGTTCGCCCGGCTGGTGACGGCGGTGGGCAAGTATTGGATCTGCAAGCGTGCGCCGGCGATGATCAACGAAGCAGCCGAATGCATGGGCGGTGCGGGGTATGTCGAGGACAGTATCCTGCCGCGTCTGTACCGTGAGGCGCCGGTGAATTCAACGTGGGAAGGTTCCGGCAACGTGCAGTGCCTGGACGTGTTGCGTGCGTTGTCGAAGGAGCCGGGAGTGTTGGAGGCGCTGTTCGTCGAACTGGGGGATGGGCATGGCGATAAATTGTTGGCGCGGCATGTTGAACAATTGAAAGCGGCGTTCATGGACACCCAGGACATTCAGTACCGTGCGCGGCAACTGACCGAGGACATCGCCGTGGCGTTGCAGGCCAAGTTGTTGCTGGAGGCGGGAAATGCGGCGGTCAGTGATGGGTTTATTGCCAGCCGGTTGGGTGAGTCGTCCGGGCGGGTGTATGGCACCTTGCCGCGTGGGGTGGATGTGGAAGCCATCGTCGCCCGCTCCACCCCCCAATCTCTCTGACAGCATTGGGCCAAAATGTGGGAGCCGGCTTGCCTGCGATAGCGGTCTGTCAGTCAAATCACTGCTGACTGACCCACGGTAATCGCAGGCAAGCCAGCTCCCACATTGAGTGCATTCCAACTCCGCTGTTTCAGTGGCGCTGGGATACAGGCAAGATAAAGGCCTGCACGTCAGAACACAGGATGCTTACCGTGACCGAAGCTTTTGTTGTCGTTCAATCCGCCGAAGAAGCCGTGGACCGGCTGGCGGCCCTGCATGAGCGTGCTACCGGCGCACTCAACAGAGCCCTCAAGCAATACCTCAAGGACCGCGTCGAACCCGACGCCGAACAACGCGCGCTGTTTCGCTACCCGGAACTGCGCCTGACCTACCACTGCCACGGCGAAGTCCCACAGACGACCCGGGCGTACGCCAAGGTCCAGTTGCCTGGAACCTACAGCGTCACCGTGACCCATCCCGCCGCGTTCCGTAAGTACCTGCTGGAGCAACTGGTGCCGCTGATGCACGACTTCACCGTGACGGTGGAAGTGGGCGTCAGTGAGCAGAACATCCCGTACCCGTACGTGGTGGAGCAGGGCGACGAACTGGCCGGCTCCGGCGTGACTGCCGCGACCCTGGCCCGCGTGTTCCCGAGCACCGACCTGTCGGCCGCCACCGATGGCATCGCCGATGGCCTCTACGACTGGGAAAACACCGACCCGCTGCCGTTGGCACTGTTCGATGCGGCCCGCGTGGACTTCTCCCTGCGCCGGCTGGTGCACTACACCGGCAGCGACTGGCGCCATGTGCAGCCGTGGATCCTGCTGACCAACTACCACCGCTACGTTGACCAGTTCATCCTGCATGGCCTGGAACAATTGCGCAGCGACCCGCGTTTTATCCGCATGGTGCTACCGGGCAACGTGGTGATCGACAAGGCCATGGACCATGGCGAAGCGTCGGCGATTGCCGCAGGCGTGGTCTGGCACCGCTATCAGATGCCGGCCTATCACCTGCAGGCCAGCGACGGCCACGGGGTGACCCTGGTGAACATCGGCGTCGGCCCGTCCAACGCCAAGAACATCACCGACCACCTTGCCGTGCTGCGTCCGCATTGCTGGCTGATGATCGGCCACTGCGGCGGCCTGCGCCAATCCCAGACCATCGGCGACTACGTATTGGCCCACGCCTATATGCGCCGCGACGGGATTCTCGATCGTGTGGTGCCGCCGAACATTCCGATCCCGGCCCTGGCCGAGGTGCAAATGGCGCTGCAACAAGCGGCCGCCAATATCACTGGCGAAAAAGGCGAAGAGCTGAAAAAACGCCTGCGCACCGGCACCGTACTGACCTACGACGACCGCAACTGGGAACTGCGCTGGGCCCAGGAACGGCCGCTGATCAACCTGTCCCGCGCCGTTGCCGTGGACATGGAAAGCGGCACGATTGCCGCCCAGGGTTATCGCTTGCGGGTTCCGTACGGCACCCTGCTGTGCGTATCGGACAAACCGCTGCACAGCGAAATCAAGCTGCCGGGTTCGGCCAACGCGTTTTATGAGCGTGCAGTCAGCCAGCACTTGAAGATCGGCATCGCCGCGGTGGATTTGCTGCGCACCGAACTCAACTCACTGCACTCGCGCAAACTGCGCAGCTTTGACGAGCCGCCGTTCCGCTAAGCGGTTGGGATGGTCATTTAACGGTCAGGCCACTAGCATTGTCGGTCCTGACCGTTAGATGTTCCTTGCCATGTCCCGTCCCACCCGTCCCGATTCGCGTCGCCCAGGCGTGAAACCCCCGTATTGCGCCGCACGGCGTGTCGCCAAGGCGCCACCGGCCGAGCCGAAGCTGATCCTGTTCAATAAGCCCTTCGACGTGCTGACCCAGTTCAGCGACGAAGGCGGGCGCGCGACCCTCAAGGATTTTATCGACATCCCCGGCATCTACCCGGCGGGTCGCCTCGACCGTGACAGTGAAGGTTTGCTGCTGCTGACCAATGACGGCCAGTTGCAGGCGCGCATTGCCGACCCCAAGCACAAACTGGCGAAAACCTATTGGGTGCAAGTGGAAGGCGAGCCGACCACCGAGCAACTGCAACGCCTGCGCGACGGCGTGGAACTCAATGACGGCATGACCTTGCCTGCCCAAGCCCGGCAGTTGGACGAGCCCGAATTATGGCCGCGCAACCCGCCGGTACGCTTTCGCAAAAGCGTGCCCACGACGTGGCTGGAATTGGTGATTCGTGAAGGGAGAAATCGTCAGGTTCGGCGTATGACCGCAGCGGTGGGCTTGCCCACGTTGCGTCTGGTGCGTGTACGAATTGGCGATTGGTCGATCGACGGCCTGGATCAAGGCCAATGGAAGGAAGTGCCGGCGCGCCTATAGGGCGCCGGACTCGATCAGGCCGATCACCACGCTCTTGATGATGAACGCGGCCACGCCCAGGCCCAGTACGAAAAACAGGATGAACGAGCCAAAGCGTCCGGCCTTGGATTTCTTCGCCAAGTCCCAGACGATAAAACCCATGAAAATGATCAGGATCGTGACCAGGCCGGTCATCATCCATTCTTCAAACAGGGCGGGGTCGATGTTGTTCATGGGGGCATTTCCGACAAAGGCAGGCGGGGGAGTATAAGGCAGGGGCGCAGGCACTACATTGATCTGCGTCGAGCGCGGTCAAAATGTGGGAGCTGGCTTGCCTGCGATAGCATCACCTCGGTTTTGCTGACACACCGAGTTGCCTGCATCGCAGGCAAGCCAGCTCCCACATTTGTTTAGTGGTGATCTCAGGTTCTCAGGTGAGTCAGCGGCAACTCAGTGCTATTGAGCACTTGGTTCAGCACAAAGCTGGAACGCACGCTGGTCACGCCGTCGATGCGGGTGAGATGCCCCAGCAGCAGTTTCTGATAGTGATCCATGTCCGGCACCACCACCTTCAACTGATAGTCGGCATCCATCCCGGTGACCAAGCTGCATTCCAGCACCTGGGGCAGGGTGCGGATCGCCGCCTCGAAGTTCTCGAAACGCTCCGGTGTATGTCGGTCCATGCCGATCAGAACGTAGGCCGTAAGGCTAAGGCCAAGCATCTTGCGGTCGAGCAGGGCGACCTGGCGGGCGATGTAGCCGTCGTCTTCCAACTGCTTGACCCGGCGCGAGCACGGCGAAGGCGACAAGCCGATGCGTTCGGCCAACTCCTGGTTGGAGATCCTCGCGTCGCGCTGCAATTCCGCCAAAATACTCAGGTCGTATCGGTCAAGCTTGCTCATTGGGTTGGCCTTTGTCGTAACTATTGCGGTGAATTATCCATGAAGGGTTAAAAATTGCGCAAGCACTGTTTATTGACGCAATCTTCGCAATCATCTGCCGGGCGCTAGCAGGTATCTTTATCAACAGAATCACCGCCTGGACAACAGTCCAAAGCAGCTCGCCCAATCAGGCCTGCTGCGGCCGCCACCCCAGCAGGGTTGAGTTGGCCTCCAGGCTGCACACTGTCCACAAGACGGCGTGAGGTGAGCCAACGTCAAAAGCGTTGAGCACGGACGAAGTTCTCAAGGGGTGGCCGACGGGTCACCCCTTTTCTTTTGCCCACGAAAATAGTTCTCGTGACTGATAACCTGTCTCAGAACCGGGCCGCGCTTTTCCAGTCTCATGGACAGGCCCCAATCCGCAGTGAGGAATAGCATGAAGCGCATCTGGCGTTTGACAGGTGTAGGTTTGCTGATGGTCGCCGTGGGCGCCCACGTGATGGCCGACGAGCGTGATAACACACCGCGTCCTGAAGGCGGTGGCCAGCATGAGCGCGGCCAGGGCGGCGGCCGACAGCAGGGCAATGAACCGCCACGCCCGCAGAACAATGCGCCACGGCCGGAGAATAACCAGCCACGGCCAGAGAACAATCAGCCGCGCCAACAGAATCCGCATTTTGAACAGCACAGTGGCCAGAACGACCACTGGCAAGGTCGTCAGCCGGGCAATGAACCGAGCCGGCCGGTGCAACAGCCGCAGCCACAGCCGTCGAACAACCTGCCGATCCAGAGCCGTCCCGATACCGTGCGCCAGACCCAGGAGCCGCGTCAGGGCAATTACCGCGACATCCCTCGCCGCAACGACGGCAACCCACACTGGGAGGCCGGCGGCCCCGGGTCGCGTCCGGGTTACAACGGCGGTGGTTACAACAATAACCGGCCTGGCGATAACCATTGGCCCGGCCGCCCCGATGGCCACGGCAATGGCTGGGGCCCAGGCCCGCAGCATCGCCCGGGGTATGTCATCGACCGCTTCCCCGACCGCCACTACCGCGTGCCTTACCGTGGCCAGGACTATTTCTTCTCCGGGGGTTACTGGTATCGCCCGCAAGGCCCGCGCTACGTGGTGGTGACGCCGCCTTACGGCATCCGCGTGCAATATCTGCCGGACTACGCGCGGGAAGTGTGGGTGGGCAGCGCGTTGTTCTTCCTCGCGGCCGGTGCCTATTACACCTATGAAAGCAGCACCCAGCAGTATGTGGTGGTGCAACCGCCGACCGAAGTCCCGGTCGCCCAGCCGGCGCCCCAGGGCAACGGGTATGACGTGGTGGCGTATCCCGCCAACGGCCAGTCACCGGCCCAGGTGCAGCAGGACGGCTACGACTGTTACCGCTGGGCCGTGCAGCAAAGCGGCTTTGATCCACAGCAAGTCACCTATGCCCCCGACCCGGCGGTGGTGCAAACCTACCGCCAGGCCCAGGGCAACTGCCTGAGCAGTCGCGGCTATCAGGTGCAGTACTAGGCCTTGTTGCCGGTGACCACTTCCCGCGGGTCGGCGTGCACCAGCACTTCGGCACGCGGGTAGGCGTCGTGAATGGCATCGGCGGCCCTGTCGCTGATGGCGTGGGCCACGGACAAGGTCAACTCCCCCGGCAACTCCAGGTGCAACTGCACAAACCAGTGGTTGCCCGAAATGCGCGTGCGCAAGTCATGCGCGCCCAACACCCCCGGCACGCCACGGGCCAGTTCCAGCATGTGCTGGCTGACGTCCGGCGGCAGCTCTTCATCCATCAACACCGCAAAACTTTCCCGGGCGATATGGATGGCGCTCCACAGGATATAAACAGCGATGCCCAAGCCAAACCAGGCATCCACCTGGTGGTAGCCAAATGCCGCGAGCCCCAGGGCTACCAGGATGCTGCCATTGAGCAACAAGTCCGAGCGATAGTGCAGCGAGTCGGCGCGCACCGCGTTGGAGCCGGTTTCGCGCACGACCCGGTGTTGCAGCATCAGCAAGGCCACGGTCAGCAGCAGGGAAAAGATGATCACCCCAATGCTCAACCACGGCGCACCGACCGGTTCCGGGTGCTGCAAGCGTTCATACGCCTGCAGCGCAATCAACACCGCACTGCCGCCGATAAACAGCGCCTGGGCCATGCCTGCCAGTGATTCGGCCTTGCCATGGCCGTAACGGTGATCGTCATCGGCCGGGCGCAGGGCGTAATGCACCGCGAGCAGATTCAGCAGTGAGGTCACCCCGTCCAGCAACGAATCGGTCAACCCGGCGAGCATGCTCACCGAGCCGCTGAGCCACCAGGCGATGGCCTTGGTGATAATCAACGCACACGCCACGCCCACCGAGGCGCGGGTAGCCAGGCGCAGAAGCCTGGCGTGTTCGGGACTGCTGGTCATAGGCGGGTCGAACCTCAGGCGGCGGGTTTTAGGCCGAGGGAGGCGAGTTGCTGCACGCTACCCTTGAACTGGATCAGGCGCGGGTCGTCCAGCGGCAGGTTGCGGCCGGTTTCTTTCTGGATGATGGATTGCAGCTTGGCGTTGTCGACCTTGCCGTCGGCGCCGATGGCTTCGTGCAGCTTCTCGGGGGCCACCTGGGCGGTCTTGCCCGGTTCGAAGTAGATCGCGCCGGTGGCGAAGTCCACACCGAAGGCGATCAGGCCGGGGATCACATAGAACAGCAGGCCCACGGCATCGAGTACGGCAATCGCCGGGTCGATCTTGCCGTCGATCTGGCCACGGCGGTCCGGGTAGAAGATCGAACCGCAGGCCGTCAATTGGCTCAGCAGGGTGACGGCGAGGACACCGCCGATGACACGGGAAGCGATACGCATGGGGAATCTCCTGAATACGATTGATACGGGACTATAAGCGACGAAGATCCAGTGTGGGAGCGGGCTTGCTCGCGAATGCGGAGTATCAGTCGCCTATCCATCAACTGACAGACCGCATTTGTGAGCAAGTCCGCTCCCACATTTAACCGTTTCTGTGACCATCACCGGTACTCGGCAGTTCGCCGTTATACTCGTCGCTCTGCTTTGGAGCCAGTATGAATTCGTTGCCCATCGATGATGTTTTACCCGCCCTGCGTGACGCCTTGGCGAATCGCCATGAAGCCGTGCTGGAAGCACCGCCCGGCGCCGGTAAAACCACCCGTGTGCCCTTGGCCCTGTTGAACGAACCGTGGCTGGCCGGGCAAACCATCCTGATGCTCGAACCACGCCGCCTCGCCGCCCGCGCGGCAGCCGAGCGGCTGGCCAGCGAGTTGGGCGAAAAAGTCGGCGAGACGGTCGGCTATCGCATCCGCCTCGACAGCAAGGTCGGCCCCAACACCCGTATCGAAGTGGTCACCGAAGGCATCCTCACGCGCCGCCTGCAGGAAGACCCGGCACTCGACGGCGTGGGCCTGCTGATCTTCGACGAGTTCCACGAGCGCAGCCTCGACGCCGACCTCGCCCTGGCCCTGAGCCTCAACGGTCGCGAACTGTTTCGCGATGAGCAGCCGCTGAAAATCCTGCTGATGTCCGCCACCCTTGAAGGCGAACGCTTGTCTGTGTTGTTGGACAACGCGCCGATCCTGCGCAGCGAAGGGCGCATGTTCCCGGTACAGATGCGCTGGGGCCGGCCGTATCAGGCCGGGGAGTTCATCGAGCCGCGCGTGGTGCAGACGATCCTTGACGCGCTGCACGATGAAAGCGGCAGTGTGCTGGTGTTCCTGCCCGGTCAGGCGGAGATTCGGCGGGTCAACCAGCAACTGGCTGACGCCCTCGCTGAACGCAGCGATGTGCTGTTATGCCCGCTGCACGGCGAACTCGACCTCAACGCGCAGCGCGCGGCCATCGACCCGGCGCCCGCCGGCAAACGCAAAGTGGTGCTGGCCACCAACATCGCCGAGACCAGCCTGACCATCAACGGCGTGCGCGTGGTGATCGACGCCGGGCTGGCGCGGGTGCCGCGTTTCGACCCGGGCAGCGGCATGACCCGTCTCGACACCCAGCGCATTTCCCGCGCCAGTGCCACCCAGCGCGCCGGTCGGGCAGGGCGCCTGGAACCGGGGGTGTGTTACCGCTTGTGGTCCGAAGACCAGCACGAGGGCCTCGCCGCCTACGGCAGTGCAGAAATCCTCGCCGCCGACCTCGCCGGCCTCGCCTTGCAACTGGCGCGTTGGGGCGTCACGCCTACGCAACTGGTCTGGCTGGATGTGCCGCCCACCGCTGCGTACGCCCAGGCCCAGGATTTGCTCGAACGTCTCGGCGCCTTGAATGACGACACACTCACCGCTCACGGCCAGAAAATGGCCGAGCTGCCGGCCCACCCGCGCATCGCCCATTTGCTACTGCGCGGCCAGGACCTGGGGCTGGCGGCCACCGCGTGTGATGTCGCCGCGCTGTTGGGCGAGCGCGACATTTTGCGCGGTGGCGGCGCGGATCTGCACAGCCGCCTGGCGCTGCTGTCCGGTGAAGAACGCGCACGCGGCGGCCAGGGCGGCGTGCAACGGGCCAGGCAACTGGCGCGCCAATACCGTGGCTACCTGAGGGGCCAGGCCACGCAGGCAGTGGCCGACCCCGACCACCCGCGCTGGCTCGGCGCCTTGCTGGCGCTGGCCTACCCGGACCGCGTCGCCCAGCAACGTCGCCCCGGTGGCGCCGAATACCGCCTGGCCAACGGCCGCGCCGCGTTGTTTGCCGAGGCTGACAGCCTGATGAAACAAGCCTGGCTGGTGATCGCCGACCTCGGCAGCCGCCAGGGCCAGCGCGAAGAACGCATCTACCTCGCGGCGGATTTTGATCCAACGCTGTTCGACACGGTGCTCGCCGAGCAAGTGCGCAACGTCGACCAACTCGACTGGGATGAACGCGAAGGCGTGCTGCGCGCCGAGCGCCAGCGCAAAGTCGGCGAACTGGTGCTGAGCCGCGAGCCGCTCACCGGCCTCGACGAATCTGCGCGCAGCCAGGCGCTGGTCAACCTGGTGCGACGCAAAGGCCTTGAGTTGCTGCCGTGGACCCCCGAGCTGCGCCAATGGCAAGCCCGCGTCATGCTGCTGCGCCACCTCGACGCCGGCAAACCCAGCGAATGGCCAGACATCAGTGACAGCGCCTTGCTCGCCAGCCTGGAACACTGGCTGATGCCGTACCTGGGCAAAGTGTCGCGCTTGAGCCACTTCGCCAACCTGGATATTTCCAGCTTCTTGCACAACCTGCTGCCCTGGCCGCTGCCCCAGCGCCTGGACGAATTGGCGCCGCAGCATGTGAAAGTGCCTTCGGGCTCGTCGGTGCGTCTGGACTACAGCGAGCAGCCGCCGATTCTGGCGGTGCGCTTGCAGGAACTGTTTGGTCTGGCGGATACGCCGCGCATCGCCGGCGGGCGTCAGGTGGTCAAGCTGCACCTGCTGTCCCCGGCGCGACGGCCGGTGCAGGTGACGCAAGATCTGGCGAACTTCTGGCGCAGTACCTACGCCGAAGTGAAGAAGGATCTGAAGGGCCGCTATCCGAAACACTACTGGCCGGATGACCCGTTGGTAGCCGAAGCCACCGCCCGCATCAAACCGCGCAAATAAAATCTGTAGTGAGCGGGCTTGCCCCGCGCTGGGTGGCGCAGCCGCCCCAATCCCATGCACCTCGGTCTCCCTGAAACACCGCGGCGGACCATTTGGGGCGGCTTCGCCACCCGGCGCGGGGCAAGCCCGCTCACTACAGGACGGTGTTTGGATCAGTTGAGGTGGGCTTTCAGTTCACCTGCGGCCTGACGCATCGCCGCTTTGACTTGCGGGACAGTGCTCAGTGGGTTGAGCAAGCCGTAGTCATGGATCATCCCGTTGTAGCGCACCGCCGTCACGTCCACACCCGCCGCGTCCAGCTTGCGGGCGTAGGCCTCGCCTTCATCGCGCAACACGTCCAGCCCGGCGGTTTGGATCAGCGCCGGTGGCAGGCCCGTCAGCTGTGCCGGGGTGGCGCGCAACGGCGAAGCGTAGATCTCGGCGCGTTGCTTGGCGTCGGTGGTGTAGCTGTCCCAGAACCAATTCATCATGTTCTTGGTGAGAAAGTGGCCTTCGGCGTACTGCTGGTATGACGCTGTGTCGAAGCTGGCGTCGGTCACCGGCCACAGCAGCAGCTGGAAGCGCAGTGTCGGCGAGTGCTGTTCCTTGGCCTTGAGCGCCACCACCGCCGCCATGTTGCCGCCGACGCTGTTGCCGGCCACCGCCAGGCGTGTGCCATCGACGTTGATCTCTTTGCCGTGCTCGGCGACCCAGCGGGTTGCGGCGTAGGCCTGGTTGATCGCGGTCGGGTAGTGCGCTTCCGGCGACGGCGTGTAGTCCACATACACCGCGACGGCGCCGGAGCCCACCACCAGGTCACGAATCAGGCGGGCGTGGGTCGGGTAGTCGCCCAGCACCCAGCCGCCGCCATGGAAGTACATGAACACCGGCAACTCACCCTTGACGTTGGCAGGGCGCACGATGGTCAGCTTGATGCGCTGGCCGTCGGCCTGGATGGTCTTGTCGCTGACCTGAATGCCCGACATGTCGACCTTCACCGAGTTCTGCGCACCCGTCAGCACGGCCCGTGCATCCTTGGGGCTCAGCTGCTCCAGCGGGCGACCGCCGCCGGCGGCGAGGGCGTTGAGGAACGCCTGGGTCTGGTGCTCGGGCACCGCGGTTTCGGCGGCAAAAGCGCTGCCGATGGACAGGGCGAGGAGGGTGGCGGTCAGGGCTTTGTTGAGGGTGTTCATGTCGTTTGGGCTCACTTGAAGTATTGGAATTGGAAGGCCGCCTCAGCGCCTCTGGCTGTCTGCGTGCTGGCTTGGGAGGAAATTTACGGCCTAGTCGAGTGAGAGACAATTAGGCTGATTCGAGATTTATTGTCCCCTTAAAAAGGACAATGTAGTGAGCGGGCTTGCCCCGCGCCGGATGGCGCAGCCGCCCCAAATGGTCCGCCGCGGTGTTTCAGGGAGACCGAGGTGCATGGGATTGGGGCGGCTGCGCCACCCGGCGCGGGGCGAGCCCGCTCACTACAAGGTGGGGAGCAGGAAGCGGGCGATCACGGGCAGGTGATTGGAGATGCGCAGGGTGTCGTCCTGGCGCACCCGGGCTTCTACACGCTTGAGGCGCGGGCTGTAGAACAGGTAGTCGAGGGTGCGATCCGGGCCGTCGAGGCTGGGGTCGTTGGGGAAGTTCGTCAGCCATTTCTCACGGTCGATGCCGCTGGATTGGCTGTTGCTTGGGATCATCGGGTATTTGTCCCACAGCAGGTGCAGCTCACTGTCCGGCGAATATTGCCCGCGTTTGCTGGCGTCCAGGCGTAGGAATTGGCCCAGGGGCAGCAGGTTGAAATCCCCGCCGATCAGCCAGGGCGTGCCACGGCCTTCGAATTTATCCAGCAGTTTGACCGTGGCCTGGACCTGCTCTTGAACCGCACTGCGCCCAGGTGCATCGCCGTCCAGGCGGGTATTGAGCACCGCCAGTTGGCCGCCGTCGCTCAGGGGCAGGTAGGTCAGCAGCAGGGCCGGTTTGGGTTGGAACTGGTGGCTGAAGATGTTCGCCTCGGGCGCGGGCAATTGCAGGCGCTCGGCGTGTTCGATCTGGTAGCGGCTCAGGGTCGCCAGCTTGCGGCCGACGCTGCCGAAAATGTGCAGGTCGGGGACAAAATCGGCTTTCCAGTCGAAGGCCTGGGCGCTGCACGGGTAGAGGTCGACCAGACGCTCTTGCAACAGGGCCAGTTGATCCTGGTAGTGGGAAGGCTTGGCGTTTTCGTCGAGCTCCTGCAACAGCAGCAGGTCGGGCTGCTCGTCGCGGATCACCCGCGCCACTTCGTCCAGGCTGAAGGCCATGTCTTCGACGGTCGGGCGCTCATCGGGGCCGCTGCCGTCGGCGGTGTCGTACCAGAACACGTAGTTCTTGCCGGCCAGGTATTGCACGTTCCAGGTCATGACCTTGAGCGCCTGCCCTGGCAACAGGGTCGGCGCACGCGGCGCCACGCAGCTGACGGGCAGGATTTCCTTGTCGGCGGGGCGCCAGGTCAGGCTGTAGATCAGGGCGGTGAGCAAGCCTGCGAGAATCAGCAGGCCCAGTAAGGTGATGCGCAATAAACGGGTCATCGGCTCGGCTTATGGCGTTTCAGAGGTGCCAGGAGCATATCACCGCGCGTCGGCATCGCCACCGATCAGCATGAATAAACGGAACAGCACCACGCTGGTGAACAGTTGCAGGAAGCTGTGGGCGCTGTCCATCACCAGCCCCAGCAACGGCGCGGGCTCTGGATAGGCCGCGACACTGGCGCCCTTGAGTAGCCACAGCGGCGTCATCACGCACAGCAGGCACACGAGGATTCGCCAGAAGTGCCCGCGGGTCAGGCGAAAACTCTCCTTGATCGCTTCCAGCGCCGTCATGCCGCGCAGCACCAGCAGGTATTCGGCAAAGGCCAGCACCACCATCAGCCACAGGCCCGGCAGGAAGTACAACGACAACCCGAGCAGGATCAGCAAGGTGCTGATGGCCGTCAGCAGCGCGAAACGTGGCCACAGGGTCAGGGCCATGGCCCACACATCCTTGGTGCGCGGCGATTCGCCTCGGGTGCGGGCGTCGAGAAACAGGATCAACGCGCCGGTGTACAGCGGGTACACCAACAACCCCACCACCACGCTGAAACCGGGGAAGGCATCGGGGCCCACCACGTGGTTGAGCACTTGTTGCAGCAAGGCTTCGAGAATCACCAACGGCAGGCACAGCTGGACGATGGCGCCCAGGTTGCGTTGAGTGAAGCGGAGGGAGTCGCGCAGTACATCTAACGGATTCATCAAGTTCATCGCAGGCCTGAAAGCAAGGGCAACACTTTAACCGATCGTGACCGGACGTAAGCAAACGTAAACCTTGAGTAAAGACCATTGAAACAACTCGTAACACCCCCATAACTAGCATGTACCTCAGCCTGACTCCAGGCGGGACCACGATTTCTACCGGCAATCTAACGAGGTCGCCATGAACAGCGAAGAGCAAACCCTGATCGATGGACTGTTTTCACGGTTGCAACAAGCCGAAACGGACTCAGCCCCCCGCGACGCCCTGGCCGAAGCGCGGATCAAGGAGCATATGACGCGCCAACCGGCGGCCGGGTACTACATGACCCAGTCGATCCTGGTGCAGGAACACGCGCTCAAGAGCCTCGACGCGCAGAACAAGCAACAGGCGCAACAGATCCAGCAGTTGCAGGAAGAGTTGCAACAAGCCAAATCCCAATCGGCCCAGCCAGCGCCGAGCAGCGGTGGTTTTCTGTCGAGCATCTTTGGCGGTGGCGGTTCCCGTGAGCAGCAACCGGCCCAGAGCGCTCCGGCGTCTACGGGCGGCTGGCGTGAACCGGCGCGGCCGTCGTTCAACCAGGCGCCTGCGCCGCAACAAAGTTATCAACAGCCTCCCGCTGCCGCCGCCCCGATTGGCAGCGGCTTCCTTGGTGGTGCGATGAAAACCGCCGCTGGCGTGGCCGGCGGTGTGTTGCTGGCGGAAGGCATCAGCAGCCTGTTCCATCACAACCAGCAGCCGCAGGTGGTGGAAGAAATCATCGAGCAACCGGCACCGGCCAGCGATCAAGGTGGCTGGGGCAATGACGACCAGAAGTTTGCCGGCAACGACAACTGGGGCAGCAACAACTCGGACAGCTTTGCCGACAGCGATTATTCCGACGATTCCTCCTCCTTCGGCGACGACGATTCCTTCGTCTGATGCTCCCAAGCCCGGTGCGCTTTGTCGCGCCGGGCTGATTTTTCTCGGAAACTTCCCCGTGGCTGGCATACTGGCGCCTTTGCGGACGTGCGCGTCCGGCATCCAAGTGGCTGTCATGGGGAAGTGCGGTGAAGAAAATTGCAGTGTTCGCCGATGTACAAAACCTCTACTACACCGTGCGCCAAGCGTATGGCTGCCACTTCAACTACGCCGCCCTGTGGGCTGACATCAGCGCCCGCGGGCAGATCGTCGAGGCGTACGCCTATGCCATCGACCGTGGCGACAGCAAGCAGCAGCAGTTCCAGCAGATCCTGCGCAACCTGGGCTTCACGGTAAAACTCAAGCCGTACATCCAGCGCAGCGACGGCTCGGCCAAGGGCGACTGGGACGTGGGCATCACCCTCGACATCATGGACGCCGCGGACCACGTCGACGAAATCGTGCTGGCTTCCGGTGACGGGGACTTCGACATGCTGCTCGAACGCATCATCAACAAGCATGGCGTCGAAGCCGTGGCCTACGGCGTGCCGGGGCTGACGGCCGCCTCGTTGATACGTGCGGCCAGCCGCTACGTGCCGATCGAAGGCGCGCTGCTGCTCAAATAAATTGTGGAACGGAGTTGGAACAGGTTTGGAACGTATAGCGGTCATCGACTTTGAAACCACCGGCATCAGCCCGAGCAGCCAGTGCCGCGCCACGGAAATCGCCGTGGTCATCCTTGAGCGTGGTCAGATCGTGGACCGCTACCAGAGCCTGATGAAAACCGGCGTGCACGTGCCCGCGTTCATCGAACAACTCACCGGCATCAGCAACGCCATGCTGCGCAGCGCGCCGCCGGCCGAGCGGGTGATGAACGAGGTCAACGAGTTCGTCGGCACCACCCCGCTGCTGGCGCACAACGCCGCGTTCGACCAGAAGTTCTGGGACTTCGAGCTGGGCCTGATCCGCCGCACCCGCCTGCAGAAGTTTGCCTGCTCGCTGCTGCTGGCGCGGCGCTTGATGCCCTCGGCGCCGAACCACAAACTCGGCACCCTGAATGCGTTCGCCCAGTTGCCCCACACCGGCAAGGCTCACCGGGCGATGGCGGATGCGGAGATGGCGGCCAACCTTACGGCGCACCTGGCGCAGGAACTGCGCGGTACGCATGGTTTGCGCGAACTGTCCCATGACTTGCTGTGCAGCTTGCAGAAAGTCCCGGCGGCGAAGATTACCGAACACCTGAAGAAACATCGCGCGCTCTAACCTCACCACAATCCCAAGAACCCCAAAGATCCAAATGTGGGAACGGGCTTGTGTGGGAGCGGGCTTGCTCGCGAAAGCGGTGGATCAGTCGCCGGAAATATTGACTGACACACCGCCTTCGCGGGCAAGCCCGCTCCCACAGGGGTCATGTGTCGTTCATCGAGACTGTGTGCAATCCAGCGTCTGATCCACGACCACCTTCGCCATCTCCACCAGATGCATCACTGCCCGCTGCTGCACATTCATTGATTCTGCCGATGAGTGTGCTGTCTCTACCGCGCAATGCAGCAAATCCGCCGCATGGGCGAGGGCGTCTTCGAAGCTCAGGTTGTCATTCAGAATGAAGTTCGGCGCATCCGGGGCGGACGCTTTGAGGTAGTAGTCGATGGCTCGGCGGTGGAGCAGGGCGTCTTCGCTGAGAAAACTGGGTGGATCGGGGGTGACTTTGACCATGGTAAACACCTCTTGCTAAGGAAGAAGCTGCCACCGTCCGCTTGCACGCGAATAGGGTGGCAACTGTGCGTAGGTGTGCAAGACCGGGGCAAGAAGCGAAAACCCAGCAGACCCGAAGGTCTCCCACGCACAGCTGCCATAACGGGCAAGCGCAGAGCCTGGAAGCTGAGCGTCAAGCTGTAGGTTGATTTATGAGCCTTCTTGCCATCGGACTTGCACGTCCGTTCACCGAATATTCGATGACTGGGCGAGACTATCTACCTGATCCGACGTAAACAAGGCCGTGGAATTCTCTA
Source organism: Pseudomonas sp. FP2335 (assembly GCF_030687535.1). NCBI lineage: Bacteria > Pseudomonadati > Pseudomonadota > Gammaproteobacteria > Pseudomonadales > Pseudomonadaceae > Pseudomonas > Pseudomonas sp. FP2335. The sequence continues at coordinate 5,235,297 of NZ_CP117437.1, read as the reverse complement.
GGAAACATCCCTCAAATGAAAGAGATCGGTCTTGCTGGCCATTGAAATTCCGGGCCTTTGAGCCGATTTTAGAGCTATCGGTAGGTTAAGTCTGATGGTGCCGTCAGACCCTTCTGGTTCCTGTCTCAATCCGCATAAAACTTTGACCTGTGACTTAACTATCACGCTTGTCTAAGTGCGCCTATGAGGCAAGAAATGGAAGGTAGTCTCACCAGAGCCCAGATCAGCGAAAGGGTCATTCAGCTGTTCGTCGAAATCATTGGCTTTATCGACCGAAGCCAGGTGTCGGAGCAAACGGACTTCATCCATGACTTCAAGATCATCGATGACGACCTGACCTGTTTCATCATGCAGATCAAGTGGCAATTCAACCTGCATGCGACTCAGGAAGATTGGGATCACATCACCACGATCAAGCAGGTTGTCGATCTGATTGAACAGCGCTCAAGTCCGCTGTGAGGCAACTGACGTCATCGCAGGCAAGCCAGCTCCCACAGTTGAATGCATTCCAACTGTGGGAGCTGGCCTGTTCATCGTTCCCACGCTCCGCGTGGGAATGCCTCCTGTGACGCTCCGCGTCACGACTTCAAGAATCGACGCAGAGCGTCCAGGGCTGCATTCCCACGCAGAGCGTGGGAACGATCGGAGTCAGCCGCCATTTTTCCCATTGCTCTCCAACTGCGCCAACGGCACCCGCCGCTCTATCGCGCTGGACAAGATGATCGACGTCTTGCTGAACCCGAACTTCGCCACCCGGTTGATCAGGTTCTCCAGCTCCGGCATAGAACCCACCGCCGCTTGCATGATCACGCACGGGTCGCCCGTCACCCGGTGGCACTCCGTCAGCTCGGGGATTTCCGCCAGGGCGTCGTACACCTTCTGGCTGCCGTGGTTGGTCAACCGCAGTTCAATCACACACTGAATCGGCAAGCCGACCTTGGACAGATCCACCTTGGCCTGATACCCCGTGATCACCCCGCTGGCCTCCAACTTGGCCACCCGCTCAGCCACGGCCGGTGCCGAGAGATTCACCGTGCGCGCCAGTTGCGCGTAGGACGCACGGCCATCTTCGAGCAGGGCGCTGAGGAGCATGCGGTCGTATTTGTCCATGATAAGGCTCCAGTCACGCGTGGCTTTCGAAAGCATGGGTTATAGCCTTCATAACCATGCTTTGAAAAGTGTATGGGCGGTTTAAACAGGTTTTGTAACTTATGTTTATAGGCCTGCCTTTTTAGAATAAGCATCCCATCTCCTGCCATAGAGCCACCCAATGCCTGGCCCAAGTCGCTTTCCCTTACCGTTGATCGCCGCCTTTTTTGCCTTGTATGTGATTTGGGGTTCCACCTACCTGGTGATCCGCATCGGCGTGGAGTACTGGCCACCGCTGATGCTCGGCGGGATTCGCTTTTTGGCGGCGGGGGCGGTGATGTATGGCTTCCTGCGCTGGCGCGGGGTGCCGGCGCCGACGTGGGAGCAGTGGAAGGCGTGCGCGAAGATCGGCATTTTGCTGCTGACCTTCGGCAACGGCGCGGTGACGTTGGCCGAACATTCCGGGGTGTCGTCCGGGGTGGCCGCGCTGGCGGTGGCGACGGTGCCGTTGTTTACTTTGCTCTGTGGATATTTCTGGGGTGCGCGTAATACCCGTCTGGAATGGGCGGGAGTGATCCTGGGGATTGCCGGTATCGCCATGCTCAATATGGGCAGCACCTTGCAATCGAGCCCGATGGGCGCTGCGTTGCTGCTGTTTGCCGCCGCTTCGTGGGCGTTCGGTTCGGTGTGGAGCCGGCGCTTGCCGCTGCCCCAGGGCGCGATGGCCAGTGCGGCGGAGATGTTGGTGGCGGGCGTAACGCTGCTGATCGGCAGCGCACTCACCGGCGAACGCCTGCACGCCATGCCTCCCGTCGAAGGCTGGCTGGCCCTGGCGTACCTGGCCGTGTTCGGCTCGATCATCGCCTTCAACGCCTATATGTACCTGCTCAAGCACGTCCGTCCGGCAGCGGCGACCAGTTATGCCTATGTGAACCCGGCGGTGGCGGTGTTGCTCGGGATTGTGTTCGTCGGCGAGACCATCGGCATGGAGGAAGCCCTGGCGATGCTGGTAATCATCAGTGCCGTCCTGCTGATCAGCCTGCCCCAGTGGCGCAAGCCCAAGCCGGAAATAAGGTAAACTGCGGCGCATTGCGTGCTTGCGCTGAATTTTCCTACGGTAACTACATGACTTTCGCCTCCCTTGGCCTGATCGAACCCTTGCTGCGCGCCCTTGAGACGCTCGGCTACCAGACCCCGACGCCGGTGCAGGCGCAAGCCATTCCGGCGGTATTGGCCGGTCGCGACCTGATGGCTGCGGCCCAGACCGGCACCGGCAAGACCGCCGGTTTCGCCCTGCCGCTGCTGCAACTGCTGACCATGGAAGGGCCGAAAGTCGCCGCCAACTCGGCGCGTGCACTGATCCTGTGCCCGACCCGCGAGCTGGCCGAGCAGGTGCACGCCAGCGTCGCCGAATATGCGCAAAATCTGCCGCTGACCACTTACGCGGTGTACGGCGGTGTGAGCATCAACCCGCAGATGATGAAGCTGCGCAAGGGCGTCGACATCCTGGTCGCCACCCCTGGCCGCCTGATCGACCTGTTCCGCCAGAACGCGCTGAAGCTTAATCAGCTGCAAACCCTGGTGCTGGACGAAGCCGACCGCATGCTCGACCTGGGCTTCTCGGAAGAGCTGGCGAACATCTACCGCATGCTGCCGAAAAAGCGCCAGACGCTGCTGTTCTCCGCGACCTTCTCCGATGATATCCGCCTGCTCGCCGGGCAGATGCTCAACGACCCGCTGAGCATCGAAGTCAGCCCGCGCAACGTTGCCGCCAACACCGTGAAGCAGTGGGTTGTGCCGGTGGACAAGAAGCGCAAGCCGGAGTTGTTTGTGCACTTGATGCGCAAGGGTCGCTGGAAACAGGTGCTGGTGTTCGCCAAGACCCGTAACGGCGTGGACGCGCTGGTGGACAAATTGCAGGGCCTGGGCATCAACGCCGATGGCATCCACGGCGACAAGCCGCAGGCGACCCGCCAGCGTGCGCTGGACCGCTTCAAGGCCAGCGAAGTGCAGATCCTGGTGGCCACCGACGTGGCAGCCCGTGGCCTGGACATCGAAGACCTGCCGCTGGTGGTCAATTTCGACCTGCCGATCGTGGCCGAGGACTACATCCACCGCATCGGCCGCACCGGGCGTGCGGGCAACACCGGCGAGGCGATTTCCCTGGTGTGTGCCGATGAAGTGAACATGCTGTCGGCCATCGAGATGCTCACGCGTCAGACGTTGACCCGCAAGATGGAGCCGGACTTTGAACCGGAGCACCGTGTGCCGGACACCGATGCCAGCGGCCAGGTGGTGAAGAAACCGAAAAAGCCGAAGAAACCTAAAACTTCCGGTGGTGGCGGCAAGCGCAACCTGGGCAAGTGGGTGGACAGTGGTGACGCGGCGCCGGCCGAGCCTTCGATCAAGCCGGTGCGCAAGGTACCTGTGTTTAATACCGGGCCGCGTAAGAAGAAGTGATTTTGCGCTGTGGCTGATGGCCCCTTCGCGAGCAAGCCCGCTCCCACACTCGACCGAGTTTCGACATGAAAATGCGGTCAAAATGTGGGAGCGGGCTTGCTCGCGAAGGGAGCTTTGAATCCAAACCTCAGCGTTTAAGCCACTCCACCATCCCCCGCCCAGCCGCTCGCCCGCTGGCAAAACACCCCGTCAGCAAATACCCGCCCGTCGGTGCTTCCCAGTCCAGCATCTCTCCGGCACAAAATACGCCTGGCAATTGCTTGAGCATCAAGCGCTCATCCAGCGCTTCGAACGGCACGCCGCCGGCGGTGCTGATCGCTTCGTCCATCGGCCGGGTTTTCACCAGGGTCAGCGGCAGGGCCTTGATGGCGGCGGCCAGCTGCGCCGGATCGTTGAAGTGTTCGGCGGGCGCCAACTCGCGTAATAACGCCGCTTTCACGCCATCCAGCCCCAACTGGCTGTGCAAGTGTTTGCTCATCGAGCGCGAACCACGGGGCTTGGCCAATGCAGCTTGAACCTTATCCACAGGCTTGCTCGGCAACAGGTCGATATTCACGGTGGCCGAACCGGTTGTATTGATCGCCTCGCGAATCGGCGCCGACAACGCGTAGATCAAACTGCCTTCGATACCGGCGGCGGTGATCACACATTCCCCCAGCCGGGGTTTGTCGTCGCCCAAGCCGATGGCGACGTTTTTCAACGGCGCACCGGCGAATTTGCTGACCATCAACTCGCTCCAGGCTGACACCTCGAAGCCGCAGTTGCTCGCTTGCAGCGGGGCACAGGGCACGCCTTTGCCTTCCAGCAGCTTGAGCCAGGTACCGTCGGAACCCAGGCGCGACCAACTGCCACCGCCGAGGGCCAACAGTACCGCATCGCCGCGCACGGTTTTTTCGCCGTCGAGACTGTGGATAAGTAAATCGCCGTGGGCATTCCAGCCGGTCCAACGGTGCCGGGTGTGGATAACCACGCCCTGGTCGCGCAGGCGCTTGAGCCAGGCGCGCAGTAGGGGGGCGGCTTTCATGTCGGTAGGAAACACCCGGCCGGAGGTGCCGACAAAGGTTTCGATACCCAACCCATGTATCCATTCGCACAATGCTTCGGCGCCAAATCCACGCAGCAGCGGGGCGATGTACGGCGCTCGTTCGGCGTAGCGCGACAGAAACGCCGGGTAGGCTTCGGAGTGGGTGATGTTCATGCCGCCAACACCGGCCAGCAGGAATTTGCGCCCCACCGACGGCATGCCGTCGTACAGGTCCACGCGCAGCCCCGCCTGGCTCAAGACTTCGGCGGCCATCAGCCCGGCGGGGCCGCCGCCGATGATGGTGACGTGTTGGGGTGCGGTCTGGGGCATGGCGAGGGCTACGGTCGGATAAACAGGCCGAGCATTCTACCCGAGGACAGCGCAAACGCCTGATCAAAAAATGTACAGCTTCCTACAGGCCTTACAGATATTGACTCTTAGGTGCTTACGCTCAAGTTATCCACAGGCCGTTCCACAGGCATTGTGGGTAACGCGCACAACTCAATGACAACCTGATGACGTCCACACCCGTTGTGCGCTGTGGTGCAGGATGCCGTGGCGGCGGGCCAGGGCAGGGCGGTCCTTGCTGTAGCCGCCGCCGATCACGCCCATCACCGGGATGTCGCGGCCCAGGCAGTGGCGCATCACGCTTTCATCGCGGGCGGCGACGCCTTGGTCTGTCAGCTTGAGGTAGCCGAGGGCGTCGTCCTTGTGCACGTCGACGCCGGCGTCGTACAGCACCAGGTCCGGCTGGTAGAGCGGCAGCAGGTAATTGAGCGCATCGTCCACCACCTTGAGGTAGTCGCCGTCGCCCATGCCCATGGGCAGCGGGATGTCCCAGTCGCTCTGGGCCTTGCGTGCGGGGAAGTTCTTTTCGCAGTGCAGCGACACGGTGATGGCCTCCGGTGTGTCATGGAGGATGCGTGCGGTGCCGTCGCCCTGGTGCACGTCGCAGTCGAAGATCAGCACGCGATTGACCCGGCCGCTGGCGAGCAGGTAATGGCTGATCACCGCCAGGTCGTTGAAGATGCAAAAGCCCGCCGGGTAATCGTAGTGGGCGTGGTGCGTGCCGCCCGCCAGGTGGCAGGCGAGCCCGTGTTCCAGCGCCTGTTCGGCGGCGAGGATCGAGCCGCCCACCGCCCGCACGGTACGCCGCGCCAGGGCTTCGTTCCACGGCAGGCCGAGGCGGCGCTGGTCTTCGCGGGACAGTTCACCGCCCATGTAGCGTTCGATGTAGCCGGGGTCATGGGCCAGCGCCAGGATCTCGGGTGGGCACAGTTGCGGGCGCAGCAGTTGGCTGTCCTCGGTCAACCCGCTGGACACCAAGTGGTCACGCAACAGGCGGAACTTGTCCATGGGGAAGCGGTGGTCCGCCGGGAACTCGGGGCTGTAATCATCGTGGTAGATCAGTGGTAAAGGCATGGGATTATCTGACGGGAACCTGCGACGGATCTTACCCGCGTTGTACACTCACGCACATGGCAAGGGAGGGGACCCATGGAGCCGATACTCGAACTGGAAAGTGCGCGCCTGGTGCTGCGCCAATGGCGCGACAGCGACCTGCCGGAGTTTGCGCGCATGTGCGCCGACCCACAGGTGATGCGCTATTTCCCGGCCAGGCTGAGCCACCTGGAAAGCGCTGCATTGATCGGCCGCATTCGTGGCCACTTCGCCGAATATGGCTTCGGCCTGTGGGCCTTGCAGCGCAAGGACAGCGGCGAGTTCATCGGCTTGACCGGCTTGCAGCATGTCAGCTTTGACGCCGCCTTCACCCCGGCGGTGGAAATCGGCTGGCGCCTGGCCCGCGAACATTGGGGCCTGGGCTACGCCAGCGAAGCGGCGTGGACGGCGTTGCGCTGCGGCTTCGATCGCTTGCAGCTGGATGAAGTCGTCGCCTTTACCACCGAAGCCAACATGCCATCACAAAAAGTCATGCAGGCCATCGGTATGCATTACGATCCCCTGGCAGATTTTGCACACCCCAAGGTCGCAGCCGATGACCCGCTGCGCCATCATGTGTTGTACCGCATCACCCGCGCCCAATGGTTGGACACGCTGCACGGATAAGCAGACCGGAATGCCCCATAGATTGTAGGAGTTGCTCTATGAGCCAAGTATTGGAAGATCTGGTGGACTTGCTGACCCTGGAGCCGATCGAGGAAAACCTCTTTCGCGGCCGCAGCCAGGACCTGGGTTTTCGTCAACTGTTCGGCGGCCAGGTGCTCGGCCAGTCGCTGTCGGCGGCCAGCCAGACCGTAGAAGAAGCGCGGCATGTGCACTCATTGCACGGCTATTTCCTGCGTCCCGGTGATGCAGCATTGCCGGTTGTGTATTCGGTCGACCGTGTGCGCGATGGCGGCAGTTTCAGCACGCGCCGGGTCACCGCGATCCAGAAGGGCAACCCGATCTTCACCTGCAGCGCCTCGTTCCAGTACGACGAAGAGGGCTTCGCACACCAGAGCACCATGCCCGTGGTGGTCGGCCCGGAAAACCTGCCGTCGGAGCTGGAGCTGACCCAGCAACGCGCGCACCTGATCCCCGAGCATATGCGCGACAAGCTGCTGTGCCCCAAGCCGATCGAAGTGCGCCCGGTCACCGAAAAAGACCCGTTCAACCCGCAGCCGTCCGACCCGGTCAAGTACGTGTGGTTTCGTGCCGACGGCGCGTTGGCCGACACGCCTGCGCTGCACAAATACCTGCTGGCCTACGCCTCGGACTTCGGCTTGCTGACCACCTCGTTGCTGCCCCATGGCAAGACCGTGTGGCAGAAAGACATGCAGGTCGCCAGCCTCGACCACGCGCTGTGGTTCCACGCCGACCTGCGCGCCGATGACTGGTTGCTCTACGCCATGGACAGCCCGTGGGCCGGCAATTCCCGTGGGTTCTCCCGTGGCAGCGTGTACAACCGCGCGGGGCAATTGGTGGCTTCGGTAACGCAGGAAGGCTTGATCCGCCATCGCAAGGATTGGACGTGAGCCTGTCGCACATCAAGCACTGGGTATTCGACATGGACGGCACCCTGACGGTGGCCGTGCATGACTTTGCGGCGATCCGCCAGGCCCTGGAGATTCCTGCGCAGGACGACATCCTCACGCACCTGGCTGCCCTGCCCAAGGACCTCGCGGCGGCCAAGCATGGGTGGTTGCTGGAACATGAGCGCGAGCTGGCCCTGGGTTCGGTCGCGGCCGAGGGCGCAGTGGAACTGGTGCGTGAACTGGCCGGGCGCGGTTATCGCCTGGGCATCCTGACCCGCAATGCGCGGGAACTGGCGCACATCACTCTGGAGGCGATTGGTTTGGCGGACTGCTTTGCCGTCGAGGACGTATTGGGGCGTGATGATGCGCAGCCCAAGCCGGACCCGGATGGCTTGTTGAAACTGGCGGCGGCATGGGATGTGGCGCCGAGCACAATGGTGATGGTCGGCGATTATCGCTTTGACCTGGAGTGCGGTCGGGCGGCGGGGGCGCGGACGGTGTTGGTCAACCTGGCGCAGAACCCGTGGCCGGAACTTGCCGATTGGCATGCCGAGGACTGCGCGGCCTTGCGCCGGATGATCTAACACAGACAATGAAGATCAACTGTGGGAGCTGGCTCGTGTGGGAGCGGGCTTGCTCGCGAATACGGTGTGTCAGCTATACATCGATCGACTGACCCACCGCTTTCGCGGGCAAGCCCGCTCCCACAGTTTTATTGCGTGAACAACACCTTCTGCCCCTGCGGCGACGTAAACATCCCATCGCCGTTATGCCCGACACCGGGCACTTCCACCAGCGTATGACGCAACTGCGGATGCCGCTGCTTGAGGTAGTCGAAATAATTGTGCCCACGAATCAACCGATACGCGCCCTGGGTTTGTGCCTCGCAGCCTATATCCAGCGCGTGATGCTTCGGGTCGATGTCCTGCTGGCCCAGCAGGTACGTGACGTCACGTGACACGTAAGCCTGCTCCAGCTGTTCGACGCTGCGGCCTTTGGCATAGGCCGGCAGGTTCTGCATGCCGTATTTCCAGTCGTTGAAGCCTGGGCAACTGGCGGCATCGAACGGCACCGGCCGCTGTGGGCTGAAGTAGGCGTAGGACGAAGGATTCGCCACCACATACCGCAGGCCGATGCCTTCGCTTTGCAGCTTGGGATGATCGTGGCTGGTGAGGGCAAAACGCTGTATCACCTGGCCACCGCCGGAGTGCCCGGCCACCACGATTTCCTTGAGCGCTGGGAACAGCTTGCGGTTGCCCAGGTGCTTGATGATCTGGTCGAGGGCGCCATAGGAACTGATCGGGCCCGGGCCGGTGGACGGTTCGCCGGCCATCCAGCCGTTGTCGGTCCAGCGCAGTATCCGCTTGTCCAGATGCTCGTGCCGCGCATCCGCCTCCGTCAGAAAGCGCGGTGCAATCACCAGGGTGTGGGTGGCTTGCCCGGCATTCTCGGCGGCCTGCTCGCCACTTTGCAGATAGGCCGCGGCATCGCGCAGGCGGCCATGCACGATGATCAGCGCGCGGGTGACGTTTGGCAGCGGCTGGCGCCAGTCCTGGCTCAAGCCCAGGCTGAGATCCCCGGCCTTGAGTGGGAAACGATCGAGGTCGCTGTCCTTGATGTCGTGCCCAGCGGCGAACGTTGAACAGCTGACGAACAGACCCAGCAGCAATGCCAGTCGTTTATTCATTTAGAGACTCTTGGCGGAAAAGGTATCGCATTGAGTGATCTGGCCCTGGGCGAAGCCGGTCTTGAACCAGCGCACGCGTTGCGCCGAGGTGCCGTGGGTGAACGAGTCCGGTACTACGCGGCCTTGGCCCTGTTGCTGCAAACGGTCGTCGCCGATGGCGTTGGCGGCGTTCAGGGCTTCGTCGATGTCGCCGGGCTCCAGCCAGTTCAAGCGTTTTTGCGCACGGTTGGCCCACACGCCGGCGAAGCAGTCGGCTTGCAGTTCCTGGCGCACCAGCAGGCCGCCGTCGCCCTGCATCTGCCGGCCTTGTTGGCGGGCCGTCTGGATCTTGGCCGAGATGCCGAGCAACGTCTGCACGTGGTGCCCGACTTCGTGGGCGATCACGTAGGCCTGGGCGAAGTCGCCGGCGGCCTGGAAGCGTTGCGACATTTCGCGGAAGAAATCCAGGTCCAGGTAGACCTGCTGGTCGGCCGGGCAATAGAACGGGCCGCTGGCCGAGGTGGCGCCACCGCAGGCCGAATTCACCCGGCCACGGAACAGGATCAGTTTCGGGTTCTTGTAGGTCAGGCCGTTTTCCTGGAACACCTGGGCCCAGGTGTCTTCGGTATCGCCGAGCACGGCGCGGACAAAGTCGGCCTGTTCGTCATTGGCCGCCGGCGCCTGGCGCGTCTGGGTGCTGACCGACGGCGCCTGCTCCATCTGCCCGGTGAGTTGGCCGAGGATCTGCAACGGGTCCTGGCCGGTCAGCCAGCCGATGCCGACGATCAGCACAATCGCGGTCAGGCTCAGGCCCTTGCCGCCACCGAAGCGCATGCCGCCACCGCCGCCGCCACTGTCATCGCGGGCGTCCACCACGTTGTCGCTGCGTCGGCCTTTTTTCCATAGCATGGGGGCAATCCTCTCGATAAGCCTTTTATAAGTTGAAACTTAACTGTGGCAAGTTCGTTGGAGTATGGACGTTATTGGCGGCAGTAGCCTTCGCCACTCGCCACGACCAGGCAGTCCTTTTTATCTGCCAGCCACTTGAGGCCAGTGGCGGCACCGTCGCCGGCGCGCAGCAATTGCGGGCCGTCCGGGCGGGTGAAGGCGATGCCGTCTTCGGCGGCTTCACCTTTGAAGGTGCCGGAGTCGCCGGCGTCGAGGCCGTATTGCATGGTGATGAGGTAATGCCCGCGGCCGACGCTGTCGTCCTTGGCGATGGTCAGGTACAGGCCTTCGACGCCGACCCACTTGCCGACCCACTGGTCGGTGGGCGGGGTGGCCGGCACCAGGGTCGCCTGCACGGAGGCGGGCGCCGGTTTGGGCGCGTCCTTGGCTTCCTGGCCGCAAGCGGCGAGCAGGGCGACGGCAGAGAGAACAAACAGGGCTTTTTTCATAGCGGCAGGCCTTGGATAAAAAGTGTGCAATGCGTGGGCGATCGTGCGAGGTTGGACCCGAATCCCATGATTTAGTGCGCTGTTCGCACAGTGTTTGGTTATGCTCTTGGGGCAGACGCAAGCCCGGCTGCTAGATTACCGGGTTGAGCAGCCCGCGTTCAGCCTGTCATGCAAGAGAACTCAATGACCGTCAGTACTCCCCTCTCCGGCGTCAACCATCCTTTCAAAGGCATCTTGCTGATTGTGGTGGCGACTTTCCTGTTTTCCAGCCACGACGCCTTGTCCAAATACCTGGCCGGGTTCTACCCGATCGTGATGGTGGTCTGGGCGCGCTATCTGGTGCATACCCTGTTGATGGCCGGGATTTTCCTGCCGCAATCGGGCTTGCGCGTACTGCGCAGCAAACGGCCGGGAATGCAGGTGGTGCGGGCGTTGTGCCTGCTGGGTACCAGCCTGTTCTTTACCACGGCGCTGCATTACATCCCCCTGGCGGAAGCCACGGCAGTGAACTTCCTTGCACCGATCCTGGTGACAGCGCTGTCGGTGCCGCTGCTCGGTGAGCACGTTACGCGCGGCCAGTGGCTGGCGGTGATCTGCGGGTTTGTCGGCGTGCTGATCATCATCCACCCCGGTGGCGAACTGTTCACCCCGGCGGTGCTGCTGCCGCTGTGTTCGGCGTTGTTCTTCTGCTTCTACCAACTGCTCACGCGCATCCTGAGCCAATACGACAGCCCGACCACCAGCAACTTCTTCGCCGGCCTGTGCAACACCTTGGTGATGAGTGCGATGGTGCCGTTCTTCTGGCAGGTCCCGACGCTGTGGCATGGCGTGTTGATGCTGGCGCTGGGCACCTGTGGGATGACTGCGCACTTGATGTTGACCCAGGCGTTCCGCTTCGCGGCACCGGCGTTGCTGGCACCGTTCGGCTATTGCCAGATCGTGTTTGCGGGGTTGTTGGGCTGGCTGGTATTCAACCATACCCCCGACTTGACCACGGTGGTCGGCATCGGGGTGATCTGCATGAGCGGGTTGGCCGCTGCCTGGCAGCAGCGGCGCAGGTAGATCAGACGTCTACGGTAGGGATCTTGCGCGGCGCCATGAAGTACATCCAGGTCAGCGCAATGAAGTACATCGCCGGGATCAGGGTGAACAACACGGTGTAGTTGTTGTTGGTCACGGTGAGGATATGGCCGACGATCTGGGTCATGAACATGCCGCCGATGGCCGCACACATCCCGCCGAAGCCGAACACCGTGCTCATCATGTGCTTGGGTGTGTAGTCCATCACCAGGCTCCAGATGTTGGCGGTCCAGGCCTGGTGCGCACCGATGGCCAGGGAGATGGCAAACACTGCGACCCACAGCTGGCTGGAACCGGCCGCCATGATCACGCCGACGATGCAGCAGGCGAACAGCAACATCGACAGCAAGCGCGCCTTGATCGAGTTCATGCCACGGCCGATCAGGAACGACGACAGAATCCCCCCACCCACACTGCCGAAGTCGGCTGTCAGGTAGATGATGATCAGCGGGATACCCATCTGGGTCACGTTGATGCCCAGGTTGTATTGCTGGTTCAGGAACGGCGGCAACCAATACAGGTAGAACCAGAACACCGGCGCGGTCAGCGCGTAGGCAATAGCGAAGGCCCAGGTGCCGCGCATGCGCAGGATGCGGCTGAACGGCACACCCGGTTGTTCGGGTTCGACTTCCCGTTGCACGTAGTCCAGTTCGGATTGTTTGACGCTTGGATGGTCTTCCGGGTTGTAGTACTTCAAACCCCAGAACACCAGCCAGATCGCGCCGAGCGAGGCCATGCACAGGAATGCCGCCTGCCAGCCCCACACGTGCAGGATCAGCGGCAGCAGCATCGGCGTCATCATCGCGCCGACGTTGGTGCCGGCGTTGAAGATGCCGGTGGCCACCGCACGTTCACCGGCGGGGAACCACAAGCGTGTGGTCTTGACGCAGGCCGGGTAGTTGGCGGCTTCGGTCAGCCCGAGGATAAAGCGGCAGACCATGAAACCCACCGCCGAGGTGGCCAGGCCGTGGGCACCAGTCGCCAGGCTCCACAGCAGCACGGCGAAGAAGAACACGCGTTTCACACCGACGCGGTCGATCAGGCGGCCTTGCAGCACAAAGCCGACGGCGTAGCCAACCTGGAACCAGAAGTTGATGTTGGCGTAGTCCATCGCCGTCCAGCTCATTTCCTTGGCGAGGATCGGTTGCATCACGCCCAGGGCGGCGCGGTCGATGTAGTTCAGGGTGGTGGCAAAGAACACCAGGGCCAACATGCCCCAGCGAGTTTTACCCACGGCCAGGGCGCCGCGGATCTTGTCGCCGATGCCGGCGTGCGGGGTGCCGGAGCGCGAGGCCAGGGCGGAGTTTTGCAGAGGCATGAGGTCGTACCCGTTTTTTGAAATTTTTATGGTGTGTTCTGGGTCAGGTTGCGTCGTTGATGGTGCGCAGCGGCTAAAAAATCGTCAATTCGGTAAACGGGCATAGTGTTCGATAATCGCACCAAAAACTAACTGGTTCGTACATTTTAATTGCTGTGGGTAGACTGGGGGCGAATAATTTGGCGCAAACAATAATTGCCGGGAGTCGCCCCATGCAACGTTCCATTGCCACCGTTTCCTTGAGCGGCACCCTGCCGGAAAAACTCGAAGCGATTGCCGCCGCCGGGTTTGATGGCGTCGAGATTTTCGAAAACGACTTGTTGTATTACGACGGCAGCCCCCGCGAAGTCAGGCAGATGTGTGCCGACCTCGGTATCGCCATCACCCTGTTCCAGCCGTTCCGCGACTTTGAAGGCTGCCGCCGCGACCGTCTGGCCCGCAACCTGGAGCGTGCCGAGCGCAAGTTCGACCTGATGCAGGAACTGGGCACTGACCTGGTGCTGGTGTGCAGCAACGCCTCCGCCGATTGCGTCGGCGATGAACGCATTTTGCTCGACGATCTGCACCTGTTGGCCGAACATGCCGGCCGCCGTGGCTTGCGCATCGGTTATGAAGCGCTGGCCTGGGGCAAGCATGTGAGCACCTGGCAGCAGGTGTGGAACCTGGTGCGCCAGGTCGATCACCCGGCCCTCGGCGTGCTGCTCGACAGCTTCCACACCCTGTCACTCAAGGGCGACCCGAGCGCCATCGCGCAGATCCCCGGCGACAAGATCTTCTTTGTGCAAATGGCCGACGCGCCGATCCTGGCCATGGACGTGCTGGAGTGGAGCCGGCATTTCCGCTGCTTCCCGGGGCAAGGCGAATTTGACCTGGCGGGCTTTCTTGCGCCGATCATCAAGAGTGGCTACACCGGACCGCTGTCCCTGGAAATTTTCAACGACGGTTTCCGCGCCGCGCCGACCCGCGCCAATGCAGCGGATGGCCTGCGCTCCTTGCTGTACCTGGAGGAGAAAACCCGCGAGCGCCTGAAGCAGCAAGCACCGGCGCAACCCGTGCAGATCCTGTTCGATACCCCGGCTGCCAGCGAGTACGACGGCATCGAATTCCTCGAATTTGCCGTGGATGAAAGCCTTGGCGCCAAGCTGACCCACTGGCTGGAACGCCTCGGCTTCGTCAAGGCCGGCCAGCACCGCTCCAAGAGCGTGAGCCTGTTGCGCCAGGGCGACATCAACCTGATCCTCAACTGCGAACCCTATTCCTTCGCCCACAACTTTTTCGAGGCCCATGGCCCGTCGTTGTGCGCCACCGCGCTGCGGGTCAAGGACAGCGCCAAGGCCCTGGAGCGGGCGGTGGCCTACAAGGGCCAGCCCTATCGCGGGCTGGTCGGGCCCAACGAGCTTGAGCTGGCCGCCGTGCGTGCGCCGGATGGCAGCCTGATCTACCTGGTGGACCCCAGCGAAGGCACGCTGTACGACACCGACTTCAACCTGCAAGCCGCGCCGGCTGCCAGTGGCGGCCTGCTGCGTATCGACCATATGGCGATGGCGCTGCCGGCCGACAGCCTCGACAGTTGGGTGTTGTTCTACAAGAGCCTGCTGGATTTCGAGGCCGACGACGAAGTGGTGCTGCCCGACCCCTATGGCCTGGTGAAGAGCCGAGCCCTGCGCAGCCGCTGCAGTTCGATTCGTTTGCCGCTGAACATTTCCGAGAACCGCAATACCGCAATTTCCCACGCGCTATCGAGCTATCGCGGCTCAGGTGTGCACCACATTGCCTTCGACTGCGCGGACATTTTTGCCGAGGTGCGCCGGGCCAAAGACGCGGGCGTGCCGCTGCTGGACATCCCGCTCAACTATTACGACGACCTCGCGGCACGGTTTGATTTTGACGATGAGTTCCTCAGCGAGCTGGCGTACTACAACGTGTTGTACGACCGCGACGCCAACGGTGGTGAGCTGTTTCACGTGTACACCGAACCGTTCGAAGGGCGGTTTTTCTTCGAGATCATCCAGCGCAAGAACGGCTATGCCGGTTACGGCGCGGCCAACGTGGCGGTGCGTCTGGCGGCCATGGCCAAGTCCCGCAGCGGTGCGGTACGCCAAGCGCGGTTGTGAGCGGTGGTGCGGTGCTTCCTTCGGGGAGCGCCGCAGCCCATAATCGGCGCCTGCACAATAAAAACGGCCGTGAGCGCACCATGACCCTGACTCCCGACCTCTCCGCTGCGTCCGAAGCGCCGCGCAAGAGTCGTAAGAACAACCCGGAAAAGACCCGCGAAAACATCCTGCAGGAAGCGATCGTCGAGTTTGTCCAGCAAGGCCTGTCTGGCGCGCGCGTGGACGCCATCGCCGAGCGCATCCACACCTCCAAGCGCATGATCTATTACTACTTCGGCAGCAAGGAGCAGCTGTACGTCGAGGTACTGGAGAAGCTCTACGGCGACATCCGCAACACCGAAACCCGCATGAACCTCACTGCCCTGGAACCGCGCGAAGCGATCCGCCGGCTGGTGGAATTTACCTTTGATCACCACGATCAGAACGTGGATTTCGTGCGCATCGTCAGCATCGAAAATATCCACAATGCCGAATACGTGAAGCGCTCGGAGTCGATCAAGGCGATGAACAGCAACATCCTCGAAGCGCTGGGCACGACCTTGCGCCGGGGCGCGGAGCTGGGTTTGTTTCGTGAGGGGCTGGAGCCGTTGGACGTGCATCTGCTGATCAACTCATTCAGCTTTTACCGGGTGTCCAACCGCCATACATTCAGTGAGATTTTTCAGATTGAGCTGTCGGATGAGGCCATCAAGCAGCGACATCGGGAGATGATCTGTGAGTCGGTGATGCGCTACCTGCAAGCCTGACGCTTACGCGACTCTTCGAGTGGAATGCAACCTGAATGTGGGAGCGGGCTTGTGTGGGAGCGGGCTTGTGTGGGAGCGGGCTTGTGTGGGAGCGGGCTTGCTCGCGAATACGGTGGATCAGTCAGAAAACCTTTAGCTGACACTGCGCATTCGCGAGCAAGCCCGCTCCCACAAAAGCGGCTCCATATTTGAATTTGTTTCGCCTGTTAGATATTCATGGCCTGAAAGTGCGCCAGCATCCGCTGCGCATCCGGCACTTCGCCACTGAACAACTCAAACGCCTTCACCGCCTGGAACACCGCCATATTGCCGCCATCCAGCGTGCGGCAACCCAAGGCGCGGGCGTCGCGCAGCAGTTCGGTTTCCAGCGGGAAATACACAATCTCGGCCACCCACAGTTCGGCCCGCAGCAGGGCCGCCGGAACCGGAGTGCCAGGCAGCTTGGCCATGCCCATCGGCGTGGTGTTCACCACCCCATCCGCCTCGGCCATGGCGCTTTCCAGGTGGCGGCCGACCTGGGCGCGACCGCTGCCGAAACGCAGGGCGAGGTTGTCCACCAAGTCCTGGGCGCGGCTGCTGTCCAGGTCAAAGATGCTCAGGCGTTCAACGCCTTCGGCCAATAGCGCGTGGGCCACTGCCGCGCCTGCGCCGCCTGCACCCATTTGTACGACGCGCTGGCGCAGCACATCACTCAGGTTGCGTCGAAACCCTTCGGCGAAGCCCAGGCAGTCGGTGTTATGGCCGATACGTTTGCCGTCCTTGAACACCACGGTATTGACCGCGCCAATCCCCCGGGCCTCGTCGGACAAATCATCGAGCAGCGGCAGGATCGCCTGCTTGCACGGGTAAGTAATGTTCAGGCCGGTGAACTGCATCAACTCGGCAGCGTCGAGCAGGTCGGGCAGGGCATCGACGGTCAATCGCAGCGGGTCCAGGTCGATCAAGCGATACAGGTAGCGCAGGCCTCTGGCGTCGCCTTCCTGTTCATGCAAAGCCGGGGTGCGGGAAGCCTGGATGCCGGAGCCGATCAGGCCGGCGAGGATGCGCGGTTTCATCGGGCTGATCCTTTCAAGATCTGGCTGAAGTGTTCCAGGGCCAGGTGGTAGCCATGACTGCCAAATCCTGCGAGTACGGCCTTGGCGATGGGCGACACAAAGGAGTGATGACGAAAGGCCTCGCGTGCATGCACGTTGGATAAATGCACTTCGATCACCGGCACTTCACTGGCCACCAGCGCGTCACGGATGGCGACGGAGGTGTGGGTCCACGCGGCCGGGTTGATCACGATACCGGCGCAACGGGCACGGGCGCCGTGGATCCAGTCGAGCAGTTCGCCTTCGTGGTTGGTCTGGCGAAATTCGATTTTCAGCCCGAGCTTGTCAGCGCTGCGACCGCACAAAGCGGCCACGTCAGTCAGGGTTTCATGCCCGTAGGTCGCCGGCTCGCGGGTGCCGAGCAGGTTGAGGTTGGGGCCGTTGAGCACCAGCACGATAGGCGGCATGGGAGGGTCTCCACAGTTATTGTTAGTTGTGGAGGTAAAATGTACTGAATGGTTAATTTGGTCAATCGACGGCGAAGGATATGTTCGATTACCGAACGGTTATGCGCGGTAACAACACGGCATTCGACGCTTCGTTGGCGGTCACTAGCCTGAGAAACAGCGCCAGGATTCTGGAGCCGGTTGTCGGGTGGCACGGGGTGAAATTGTTACCGGGACCTGGACGTGTCCATCACCGGCCTGATCGCCACGAGCCAGCCCCTGATGGACCTGGCCGCCAGCCTGGTGGCTTCGCGCAACGGTCGCAAGAGCAGCGCCGCCAAAGCCGCCGCTGCCCGCGCCAATGGCAAGAAGGGCGGGCGGCCGCGCAAGGATACGACGAAGCCCGACGATTCAACTGATGCATGAAAAGCTGTGTTGGGAGTGGGCTTATGTGGGAGCGGGCTTGCTCGCGAATGCGGTGTGTCAGCGTAAGCCGCTCCCACACAAGCCCGCTCCCACAGGGGGATTGTGAGTGGCTGTAAGTTTCAGCGACGCGTCAGCAGGACGCCCGACTCCATATGATGCGTCCACGGAAACTGATCAAACATCGCACACTGGGTGATGCGGTGCGTGTCATGCAGTTGCGCGATGTTCGCCGCCAATGTCTGCGGGTTGCACGAGATGTACAGGATATTGTCGAAGCGTCGAGTCAGCTCGCAGGTGTCCGGGTCCATGCCGGCGCGGGGCGGGTCGACGAACACGCTACCGAACTCATAGCTCTTGAGGTCGATGCCGTGCAGGCGACGGAACGGGCGCACTTCGTTCAGCGCTTCAGTGAGTTCTTCGGCGGACAGGCGCACCAGGGTGACGTTGTCCACCGCGTTTTCAGCGAGGTTGCTCAGCGCGGCGTTGACCGAGGTCTTGCTGATCTCGGTGGCCAGCACTTTGCGTACGCGGGTCGCCAGCGGCAGGGTGAAGTTGCCGTTGCCGCAGTACAGCTCCAGCAGATCATCCGGGCGGTCGCCCAGGGCTGCGTACGCCCAGTTGAGCATCTTCTGGTTCACCGTGCCGTTGGGCTGGGTGAAGGCGCCTTCGGGTTGGCGATAGCTGAAGGTGCGACCACCGACTTCGAGTTGTTCCACCACATAGTCGTGGCCGATCACATCGCGCTTGCCCTTGGAGCGGCCGATGATGCTCACGTTCAAGTCAGCCGCGAGCTGGTTGGCAGCGGTGTGCCAATGCTCGTCCAGCGGGCGGTGATAGCACAGCGTGATCATCGCATCGCCGGCCAGGGTGGTGAGGAACTCCACCTGGAACAGCTTGTGGCTCAGGGCGGCGCTGGCTTGCCAGGCGGCCTTGAGTTGCGGCATCAACTGGTTGATGCGCAGGCTGGCGATGGGAAACTCTTCGATCAGGATCGGCGTGCGCTTGTCGTCCTGGGAAAACATCGCGTAGTGGCGTTCACCGCCTTCGCGCCACAGGCGGAACTCCGCGCGCAGGCGGAAGTTCTGCAGCGGCGAGTCGAAGACCTGCGGCTCGGGTGCATCGAACGGGGCCAACAGGTCACGCAAGCGCGTGACCTTGTCTTGCAGTTGAGCGGTGTAGCTTGCGGCGTCGAAAGTCATGCGTTGAACCAGCCCAGCTTGATCACGAACAGGATCGACAGGATCACCAGCGCCGGGTTCAGCTCACGGTAGCGGCCCGAAAGCAGCTTGATGGCGGTCCACGCGATGAAGCCGAAGGCGATGCCGTTGGCGATGGAGTAAGTAAACGGCATCGCCAGGGCGGTGATCACCACCGGCGCTGCAACAGTGATGTCATCCCAGTCGATTTCCGCCAGGCCCTGGGTCATCAGCACGGCCACGAACAGCAGCGCGGGGGCGGTGGCGAAGGCCGGGACGCTTTGCGCCAGTGGCGAGAAGAACAAAGCCAGCAGGAACAGGATCGCCACGACGATGGCGGTCAAGCCGGTACGGCCACCGGCGCTCACGCCCGCGGCGGATTCGATGTAGCTGGTGGTGGTCGACGTACCCAGTAGCGAACCGGCCATGGCAGCGGTGCTGTCGGCGATCAGCGCACGGCCCATCTTCGGCATGTGGCCGTCCTTGCTCATCAGGCCGGCGCGCTTGGCGACGCCGATCAGGGTGCCGGAGTTGTCGAACAGGTCCACGAACAGGAACGCGAAGATCACGCTGACCAGGCCGATGTCCAGCGCGCCCTTGATGTCCAGTTGCAGGAAGGTCGGGGCCAGGGACGGTGGCATCGACACCACGCCGTTGAACGGGGTCACGCCCAGGGCGATGGACGCAATGGTCACCGCGAGGATGCCGATCAGCACCGCGCCGCGTACGGCCAGGGCTTCCAGCGCAACGATCAGCACGAAACCGAGGGTGGCCAGGATCGGCGCGGCCTTGGTCAGGTCACCGAGGCCGACCATGGTGGCTGGGTTGCTGACGACAATGTCGGCGTTGTGCAGGGCGATCAACGCCAGGAACAGGCCGATACCGGCAGCAATCGCCGAACGCAGGGGCAGCGGGATGGCGTTGATGATCCATTCACGGATACGGAAGATCGACAGCAGGAAGAACAACACCGCCGAAATAAACACCGCTCCCAGCGCTACCTGCCAGGTATGGCCCATGTGCAGGACCACGGTGTAGGTAAAGAAGGCGTTGAGGCCCATGCCCGGCGCCAGCGCAATCGGGTAGTTGGCGATCAGGCCCATCACGGTCGAACCGATGGCCGCCGCCAGGCAGGTCGCGACAAACACCGCGCCCTTGTCCATGCCGGCCTGACTGAGGATGCTCGGGTTGACGAACAAGATGTAGGCCATCGCCAGGAATGTGGTGATACCCGCGAGAATCTCGGTGCGCACATTGGTGTTGTGGGCTTTGAGTTGAAACAGCTTTTCCAGCATGCCGGCTCCCTGTGACGCTATTTTGCGTCGTGATTTGTTGACCTCTAAGTCAAAGCACAAACTGCGCCAAGCGCCTGTGGTTTCAGAGAGGATCGGAAAAAGCGGCGCATCATACCAGCAGCCGAGGCCGTGTGGTGTGCGGGCTGGCCGTTGTGAGCAATCGCCCTTGATCATGACCTTGAGGCATACTGCGCCGACGTTTAATCCGGGGTCATTCACAGCATGAAAAAAGCCAACGCGTGGAGTCTAGCTCTGATCCCCTGTATCGGCCTGTGGCTCGGCACAGCACCGGCGTGGGGCGCGACTGCACCGCCGTTGAGCGAGGTGCGGGTGTTCCAGGTTCAATCGGCCGGTTGCACCGAAA
This sequence comes from Pseudomonas sp. FP2335, assembly GCF_030687535.1. Lineage (NCBI taxonomy): Bacteria > Pseudomonadati > Pseudomonadota > Gammaproteobacteria > Pseudomonadales > Pseudomonadaceae > Pseudomonas > Pseudomonas sp. FP2335. The sequence goes on along the minus strand of NZ_CP117437.1, from coordinate 5,214,667 downwards.
CCATCCCGGAGCGCGCGCAAGGCACCCAGATGTGTACGCACCGTGGGCCCACCAAGGTCTCGGTGATGGAAGTCGGGCTGGGCAACAACCCCGTGGGCCGCTTCAACGGCGCCGAATTGAACGGGCAGCGCACGCCGGTGTGCCAGGTCGGCAACGTCAGCCAGGTGTGCAGTGGCGCGGGCACGGTGATGGGTTACATCTACGTGTTCGACCTGAATGTCGAGGACCAGGGCTGGTTCGAATACAGCAACTCGTCGATCAACGGCCCGCAGAACACCCTCAAGACCCTGCTCAATATCCGCTGATCAATCATCTTGAACGCTCAAAACCCCGGGAAGTCGTACCCCTGAGACGGCGAATTTCCTGAACGCCGCGGATGTACACCAACCCGTGAGGTGTTTATGAGCGCAACTTCCCATGGCGCGACGGCTCAGCCGTTCGTCAGCCACTCGATCCGCCTGCGCCTCAATGGCCAGGAACGCCAGTTGGACGTGCTGCCCTGGACCACCCTGCTGGACTTGTTGCGCGAGCAGCTTGACCTGATCGGTAGCAAAAAAGGCTGCGACCACGGCCAATGCGGCGCCTGCACGGTGTTGCGTGACGGCAAGCGCGTGAATGCCTGCCTGACCCTGGCGGTGATGTGCGATGGCGCCGAGTTGACCACCGTCGAAGGCCTGGCCGACGGTGACACTCTGCACCCGATGCAGCAGGCGTTTATCCAGCGCGACGCCTTCCAGTGCGGTTACTGCACGCCGGGTCAGATTTGCTCCGCAGTGGGCCTGATGAATGAAGGCCGTGCCCATGACGCCGCGCAGATCCAGGAACTGATGAGTGGCAACCTGTGCCGCTGCGGGGCTTACAGCAACATTCGCGAGGCTATTGAAGACGTCGTGGGAGGTGAGCGATGAACCCCTTCCACTACAGCAAACCCGTGGATGTGCGTGAAGCGGTGCACCTGAGCAGTGCCACCTCGCGTTTTATTGCCGGTGGCACCAACTTGCTGGACCTGATGAAAGAAAACATCAGCCGTCCCCAGCACCTCATCGACATCACGGGCCTGCCGCTGCATGACATCAAGGCAAGCGCTGATGGCGGCCTGTTGATCGGCGCGATGGTGAGCAACGCCGACCTGGCCTGGCATCCGCTGATCGAGCAACGCTACCCGCTGCTGTCCCAGGCGATCCTTGCCGGCGCCTCGCCGCAACTGCGCAATATGGCCAGTACCGGCGGCAACCTGTTGCAGCGCACCCGCTGTTACTACTTTTATGACACGGGCGTGCCGTGCAATAAGCGCGAGCCCGGCAGTGGCTGCCCGGCGCTGACCGGCCTGAACCGCATCCACGCGATCCTCGGTGCCAGCGACCAGTGTGTCGCCACCCATCCTTCCGACATGTGCGTCGCCCTGGCCGCACTCGAGGCACGGGTCCATGTGGAGGGGCGCGGCGGAGCGCGGATCATTGAGTTTGCCGACTTCCACCGCCTGCCCGGCGACACGCCGCAGCGGGACAATCTGTTGGCCGACGATGAACTGATCACGGCCATTGAGTTGCCGGCTGATCAACTGGCAAACCACAGTCGTTATCTGAAGGTACGGGACCGTGCGTCGTACGCCTTTGCGCTGGTGTCCGTCGCCGCGGCGTTGGAGCTGGACGGCGACCAGATCATCGATGCGCGCCTGGCCCTTGGCGGCGTTGCCCACAAACCCTGGCGTGACCGCGCCGTGGAAGCGTTGCTGATCGGCCAGACGGTCAGCCGCGAAACCTTCAGTGCCGCGGCTGACGCGCTGCTGCAAGACGCCGTGCCGCTGGCGCACAACGGCTTCAAACTCAAACTGGCGCGCCGCGCGATCATCCGTGCCTTGAGCGACGCCGCTGTCGCGGGAGAACAACCATGAGCGCTATCGGCAAACCCTTGGATCGTGTCGACGGCCTGCTCAAGGTCACCGGCCAGGCGCGTTATGCGGGTGAGTTTCCCGAAGACGGTCTGCTCCACGGCAGCGTCGTGTCCAGCACTGTCGCCAAGGGCCGAGTCATCAAGGTCGATGCCTCCAAAGCTCTGGCGTTGCCGGGCGTGATCATGGTGCTCGACCACCTCAACCGGCCAAAGATCGCCAGTTATGACGCGGCTTTCGCCGACGCCGATGCGGCGGACGGCTCGCCGTTCCGCCCGCTGTACAACGACCGGGTGCTGTACAGCGGTCAGCCACTGGCCCTGGTCATCGCCGATAACCTGGAACTGGCGCGCCATGCCGGTTCGCTGGTGGAGATCGAGTATGCGAGCGAAGCCTTTGACACCGACTTGATCGCCCAGCAGCAACACGCCTACCCATCGCCCCAGACCCCGCCGAAGCCGCGCGGCAACTTCCAGGCGCAATGGCGCGCCGCCGCCGTCAGCCTGGACCTGAACTACAGCACCCCCATCGAACATCACAACCCCATGGAGCCCCATGCCAGCACGGTGCTGTACCAGAGCGATGGCACGCTGCACATCCATGACAAGACCCAGGGCCCGCAGAACTGTCAGGCCTATGTGCAGAAAGTGTTCGGCCTGGATAAAAGCCAGGTGCGGATCTTTGCCGCGTTCGTGGGCGGCGCGTTCGGCTCCGGCCTGCGCCCGCAGTACCAGTTGCCACTGGCGGTGATGGCGTCGCTGGCGCTCAAACGCTCGGTTCGCGTGACCCTGACGCGCCAGCAGATGTTCACCTTCGGCTACCGGCCGCGCACCTTGCAGCGTCTGCAAGTGGGCGCCGCCGCCGATGGCAAGCTGGTCGCACTCGGCCACACCGCCACTGGCCAGACCTCACGCTTCGAGGACTTCAGCGAGCATGTGGTTGAGTGGAGCGGCATGCTCTACCACTGCGACAACGTGCAATTGACCTATAACCTGGTGCCGCTGGATGTGTTTACCCCGCTGGACATGCGCGCCCCGGGTGCTGCACTGGGGGTGATCGGTCTGGAGTGTGCAATGGACGAACTGGCCTGTGCGCTGGGGGTCGACCCGGTGCAACTGCGCCTGACCAATTACGCCGAGCGCAACCAGAACGAAGACAAGCCCTGGTCCAGCAAGGCGTTGCGTGAATGCTACAGCGAAGGCGCCGAGCGTTTCGGCTGGCAGCGGCGTAACCCGGAACCGCGCAGCATGCGCGAGGGGCGCCAACTGATCGGTTGGGGCATGGCCGGTGGTGTGTGGGAGGCGATGCAGATGAAAGCCAGCGCCAAGGCGCGGATCGACGCCGAGGGCAAGCTCACCGTCAGCAGCGCTACCACCGACATAGGCACCGGCACCTATACGGTCATGACCCAGATTGCGGCCCAGGCCAGCGGCGTGGCGCTGGAAAATGTCGAGTTTCTGCTCGGCGATTCCTCATTGCCCACGGCCCCGCTGCAGGGCGGCTCGTTCACCGTGTCTTCGGTGGGCACCGCTGTTCAGCAAGCCTGCGAAGCATTGGCGGCCAAACTGCTGGAGATTGCGCGCCAGACGTATCCGGTGTTCAAGGACGCCGAGTCGGTGCGCTTTGACGACGGCCACCTGCACACCGGTGATGTGAGTGTGTCGCTGGCCCAACTGGTCAAGGACAGTGGTGAAGGCGCGTTGCAGGTGCAGGTCGACAGCGAGCCGGACAAGAAACGCGGGGGCTATGCCAGCGCCACGCATTCTGCGGTGTTTGTGGAAGTGCGGGTGGATGAAGACTTGGGCACCATCCAGGTCAGCCGAGTGGTCAGCGCGATTGCGGCCGGGCGCGTGGTGAATCCGAAAATGGCGCGCAGCCAGATTCTCGGCGGGGTGGTGTGGGGCATCGGTATGGCCCTGCATGAAGAAACCCAGACCGACCACCACTTGGGGCGCATCATGAACCACAGCCTGGCCGAGTATCACATTCCGGTGAATGCGGACATCGGTGAGATTGACGTGGTATTCGTCGAGGAACACGACGAGATCGTCAATGCGCTGGGGTCTAAGGGGGTGGGTGAGATCGGTATTGTCGGGGTGGCGGCGGCGGTGGCGAATGCGGTGTATCACGCCACGGGCAAGCGGGTCAGGGACTTTCCGATCACCCTCGATAAGGTGCTTTGACAGCACTTTACCGGCCCTGCCCAGCACCCGTGTGGGAACCGGGCCTTATGCCTGTGTTTCTTCAGTCGGCACGTGCATGCGGTCGCGGTTGGCCAGGGTCGGGAACAGTTTGATCCACACCCCGGTCACCACCAGGGTGCCGATCCCGCCCATGACCACCGCCGGCACGGTGCCGAACCAGTGGGCGGTAATCCCCGATTCAAACTCGCCCAACTGATTCGACGCGCCGATAAACAGGCCGTTGACCGCGCTGACGCGGCCGCGCATTTCATCCGGCGTCTCCAGCTGCACGAACGATGCACGGATCACCATGCTGATCATGTCTGCCGCGCCCAGCACCACCAGCACCGCCAACGAAAACCAGAACGAAGTGGACAGGCCGAACGCAATGGTCGCCACACCGAACACCCCGACGGCGGTGAACATCACGCGGCCGACGTGGCGGTCCACCGAGAAGCGCGCCAGCCACAACGACATCAACAACGCGCCCACCGCCGGTGCCGAACGCAACAGGCCCAGGCCCCAGGCGCCGGTCAGCAGGATGTCCTTGGCGAACACCGGCAGCAATGCGGTGGCGCCGCCCAACAATACGGCGAACAGGTCCAGGGAAATGGCGCCGAGGATGTCCGGGCGGCTGCGGATAAAACGGATGCCGGCCAGCAACGAATCCAGGGTGGCCTTGCCTTTGTTCAGCGGGGTTTGGCGTGCGGGCAGGTTGAGGGTCAGCACGCAGGCAATCAAGTACAGCACCACGGTGGGGCCGTAGACCCACACGCTGCCAAAGGCGTAGAGCAAACCGCCCAGCGCCGGGGCGACGATGGTTGCCAGTTGCTGGGCCGACTGCGACGAGGCCACGGCACGCGGGAACAGCGCGCTGGGCACGATGCTCGGCAGCAGTGCCTGGGTGGTCGGCATTTCGAAGGAGCGTGCGGCGCCCAGCACGAAGGCGAGGATAAAGATCATCTCGCGGGTCACGCTGCCGGTCAGGCCGCCGATGGCCAGGGATAATGCGATCAACGCCTGTACGGTCTGACAGATCGCGGCGACCTTGCGTCGCTCATAGCGGTCGGCGACATGCCCGGTGTGCAGCATGAACAGTACGCGTGGCACGAACTCCACCAGGCCGACCAAACCCAGGTCCAGCACGTTGCCGGTCAGTTGGTAGAGGTTCCAGCCGATGGCTACGGTGAGCATCTGGAAGCCGCTGGCGGTGAAGATGCGCGCCAGCCAGAACGCGATGAAAGGGCGGTGGTGGCGTAACAGCAACGCGGGTTCACTGGGCATCGGGAATTCAGGTCAAGGCCGAAGGGAGCGCCGAGATTAGCACCAAGTTGTAACAGATAGTTGCAAGAACTGAGCTGAGACAGTCTGTCACGCGGCAAAAGACCACGCCGTCCTGCGGCGAATTTGGGGCTACTCTTTCACCAATGCTTGATCCAGATCAAAACCCGTCATGGGGATTGCCCTGGCGGCCGAGAGGCCAGATTCCCTACGTGGTTGGTTAAAAAAAGAACGAATTGAAATTCGACACACTCCATATCCGTGGGGGCAGTGGGTGCAGGCTCCCGCCAGCAGCCGGTATTACCTGACAGAGGAAGACTTATGTTCGGTTTGGAGGCGCTAGATCTCGCCCGAATTCAATTCGCGTTCACCATCTCGTTCCACATCCTGTTCCCGGCGATCACCATCGGCCTGGCCAGTTACCTCGCGGTGCTGGAAGGCTTGTGGCTCAAGACTCGCAACGACACCTACCGTGACCTCTACCATTTCTGGTCGAAGATCTTTGCCGTCAACTTCGGCATGGGCGTGGTTTCCGGCTTGGTCATGGCTTATCAGTTCGGCACCAACTGGAGCCGCTTCTCGGACTTCGCCGGTGCCGTCACCGGGCCGCTGCTTACGTACGAAGTGCTTACGGCCTTCTTCCTTGAGGCCGGTTTCCTTGGGGTGATGCTGTTTGGCTGGAACAAGGTCGGGCGCAACCTGCACTTCTTCTCCACCGTGATGGTGGCCATCGGTACGTTGATCTCCACCTTCTGGATCCTCTCGTCCAACAGCTGGATGCAGACGCCCCAGGGCTTTGAAATCATCGACGGCCGAGTGATTCCGACCGATTGGTTCGCCGTGGTATTCAACCCGTCGTTCCCGTATCGCCTGGCGCACATGGCCACGGCGGCTTTCGTGGCGACCGCGTTCTTCGTCGGCTCCTCGGCGGCCTGGCACTTGCTGCGGGGCAAAGACAACCCGGCGATCCGCAAAATGCTCTCGATGGCAATGTGGATGGCCCTGATCGTCGCGCCTATCCAGGCGGTGATCGGCGACTTCCACGGCCTCAACACCTTGAAGCACCAGCCGGCGAAAATCGCCGCGATTGAAGGCCATTGGGAGAATATCGGCAACGAGCCGACCCCGCTGATCCTGTTCGGCTGGCCGGATATGAAGGCCGAAAAAACCAAATACGCCGTGGAAATCCCGTACCTGGGCAGCCTGATCCTGACCCACTCCCTGGACAAGCAGGTACCGGCCCTCAAGGAGTTCCCGCCGGAGGACCGCCCCAACTCGACCATCGTGTTCTGGTCGTTCCGGGTCATGGTCGGCCTGGGCTTCCTGATGATCTTCACCGGCCTGTTCAGCCTCTGGCTGCGCCGGGGCGGCAAGATGTACACGTCCAGGCCGTTCCTGTACCTGGCGTTGTGGATGGGGCCGTCCGGGTTGATCGCGATTCTCGCCGGCTGGTTCACCACCGAAATCGGCCGTCAGCCGTGGGTGGTATAGGGGTTGATGCGCACGGCGGATGCGTCCTCCGGGCATAGCCTGGCGCAGATGACCATCACCCTGGTGCTGTTCGTGGTGGTGTACTTCGCGCTGTTCGGCGCCGGCCTGGGCTACATGATGCGCCTGGTGCGCAAAGGTCCGGTGGCCCACGAAAGTACCGAACCGACTCACGGTGGCCCTGGCCAGAAACGTACACCGGCGCGTCCATTATCGGCGGTCGATGATGGCTCCGACGACGACCACGTCGACATCCAGCACAAGGGGCATTGAGATGGGTATTGATCTTCCGCTGATCTGGGCCGTGATCATCATCTTCGGCATCATGATGTACGTGGTCATGGACGGCTTCGACCTGGGTATCGGTATCCTCTTTCCGTTTATCCCCGGCAAGACCGACCGTGACGTGATGATGAACACCGTCGCCCCGGTGTGGGACGGCAACGAAACCTGGCTGGTACTGGGCGGCGCGGCGTTGTTCGGCGCCTTCCCGCTGGCCTATTCGGTGGTGTTGTCGGCGTTGTACCTGCCGCTGATCCTGATGCTGATCGGGCTGATCTTCCGCGGCGTGGCCTTTGAGTTCCGCTTCAAGGCCAAGGACGCCAAGCGTCACCTGTGGGACAAGGCGTTCATCGGCGGCTCGCTGGCGGCCACCTTCTTCCAGGGTGTGGCGCTGGGGGCGTTTATCGACGGTATTCCGGTGGTAGACCGCCAGTTTGCCGGCGGTTCGTTGGATTGGCTGACGCCGTTCACGATGTTCTGCGGTGTGGCGTTGATCGTCGCCTATGCATTGCTGGGCTGCACCTGGCTGATCATGAAGACCGAAGGCCCCTTGCAGGAAAAGATGCACAACCTGGGGCGGCCGTTGGCCTTCGGGCTGTTGGCAGTGATTGGCATCGTCAGTATCTGGACGCCGCTGGCGCACCCGGAAATCGCCTCGCGCTGGTTCACCCTGCCGAACCTGTTCTGGTTCATGCCGGTGCCGATCCTGGTGCTGGTGACCTTGTACGGGCTGATCCGCGCGGTGGCGCGCAACGCGCATTACACGCCGTTCCTGCTGACGCTGGTGCTGATCTTCCTCGGCTACAGCGGCCTGGGGATCAGCTTGTGGCCGAACATCATTCCGCCCTCCGTGTCGATCTGGGACGCCGCCGCGCCGCCGCAAAGCCAGGGCTTCATGCTGGTGGGCACGCTGTTCATCATCCCGTTCATCCTGGGCTACACCTTCTGGAGCTACTACGTGTTCCGCGGCAAGGTCACCCACGAAGACGGTTATCACTAGGAGGCTCGTTTCATGTCCGGCAAACCTTCGTTGCACGAGATTGAGCAGGCCGAGAAGCAGCCGTTGTGGCGGCGCCTGGGGTGGTTGGCGATGATCTGGACCGGCAGCGTGCTGGCCCTGTTTGTCGTGGCCAGCCTGATGCGCATGTTCATGAATGCGGCCGGCCTGACCACCCACTGACATCCCAACCGGGCTTGACCGCCCGGCTTTTCAACCCTGCTTTTCGCGAGAGAAGCAGGGTTTTTTTATTTGCGCGCTTTGAGGATGACGAATTTCGGCGTGGCGGCCACTTGTTCGACACCACGGAACAGCCGCGCCAATTTGCTGTGATAACCCAAATGACGGTTGCCGACTATATAGAGGGCGCCACCGACCACCAACGCTTCGCGCGCCTGCTGGAACATGCGCCAGGCGAGGAAGTCGCCGACCACCTGCTGCTGGTGGAAGGGCGGGTTGCACAGCACCACGTCCAGCGAATCAGGCTCCTGGCCGGCCAGGCCATCGGCGGCGCGCACGTTCACGTCGCGTTGGCCGAGGGCGGCGTGCCAGTTTTCCTGCGCCGATTGCACGGCCATGTAGGACTCATCCAGCAGGGTGTACTGCGCCTCGGGGTTTTGCAGGGCGCTGGCAATCGCCAGCACGCCATTGCCGCAGCCGAGGTCGGCCACGCGGGCGTTGCCGAGGTTTTTCGGTAGGTGCGGGAGGAAGGCGCGGGTGCCGATGTCCAGGCCTTCGCGGCAGAACACGTTGGCGTGGTTGAGCAGTTCGATAGCCGGGGTATCCAGCGTGTAGCGGGTTGGGTAGGGCGAGACCGCTGCGGGGCGCTCTTCAACGGTGGCGATCAACAGGCGAGCCTTTTTGACCGCGAGCGAGGCGTGCATCGGGCCGATGTAGCGCTCCAGCAACTCCCCGGCTGCCCGCGGCAGGTGCTTGATCATGGCCCCGGCGATCACTTCGGCGCCCGGTGCGAGTTGGCCTTGCAGGCGGATCAGTTGTTCTTCCAGCAGCGCCAGGGTCTTGGGCACGCGGATCAGTACGCGGTCGAAAGGCCCGCCTGGCGTTTGGCTGGCCGGAATGAAGGTCACCGCATCGAAGGCCTGGCCGTTGCGCACCAGGTTTTTCTCAAGGCCCTGGGCCGCGAGAAACGAGTCGCCGCTGGACGTCACCTGCACCTGGCCAACAAGGCTGGCGGCCAGGGCGCCGAAGCTGTCGTTGAGTACCAGTACGCGGGTGGCCGCGTCTGGTTGTTGCTGCGCCAGATGGCTGAGCAGGTACTCGTCGGCGGCGTCGAAGGCTTGCAGCGGATCGTTGTGTTGCTCTGGCTGGCGGATCAGATCGAGCTGGGCGAAGGGGCTTTCGAGCAGGGGCATGGCGGGGGAGGCTCTGGGTCATCGATGGGTGTTCGGCGGGCATCGGCCAAACCGTCTGAGTGAACGACGAAGCCACACCCGGGGGCTGCTTCATCACTCAGAATTGGCCGTAAATGTTACGTTTTTTTCGCTGCGATTACATGCGGTGTTTCTACGTCAGCTAGAAAAGCCCTGCCCTGGACGCACAAAGAACGGCGGCGATCTTGTTGGTAACGCCAAGCTTCTTGAGTGCGCTGCTGATGTGAAAGCCCACCGTACGCGGCGAAATCGAGATAATGCTGGCGATTTCTTCCGCGGTCTTGCCCATCCCTGACCATTTGAGAATCTCCGTTTCTCGCGACGTCAGTGTGGTAGGAGCGTTGAAGCCGGACCTGTCTGCGTATTGCTTTGCAACGACCGCGTGCATCGCATGGCAGAGCCACAATACGTTGCCGGCCTTTTCATACAACTCTTGCGGGCTGACCTCGCCGCTGCTGCGCCCCAACGTCAACATGCTGTAGATGCCCTGGAAGTCGTGCACGGGTTGGGTCCATGCTTGATGCACGCCGAGGGATTGGGCCAGCGACCATAAGCCGGGTGTCGCGTTGAAGGCCTTCTCCTCCCAGACAATGGGAAGTACACAGCGTTTGCAGTGCGCAACTATCGGGTCTACTTCGAAGAAGTGCGCTTGTTGATAAAGTGCGCTCCATTCATTTGGATAGTTGTTGATGTGAATCGGTTTGGTGTCGTTGCTGGATAGTTGAGAGCTCATCGTAAAGGAGCAGTATTGGAAGCCGAGTTCATGGATATGGTGGGTGACCATGTCAAAGACAGTTTCGATCTCGCTTTTATCTTCCAGTTTGGGGAGCCGAGTATTTCGCCAGTTCACCATTGGTAAATCTCCATGGGGTTCTACGTGGCCTGGGTACGTCCTGATCCCATTGCTGCACGAAAACTAGTGTAGGACATGACTTACGTAATAAAGCAAAAAAAACGTTATATGAATCGTGTTTTTACGCCTTGTTGGTCTGTACATTGCCTGGCATTTTGTATAAGTAATTCGGTTTGTCTGGGCATCTTTATTGTATTTAAGGGTTTGAGGGTAGTATCAATTTGATAGCTGCTTAGAGGGGTAGCTTGATCTGGTGTGTTGGCGGGCTAGTGTTAATAGCCAAATAGTTAGTCCAAACTAGTGGGTGTGATTTCCCCCCGGTTGTATCGCCAAATTAACAGTCTGATCCTGTTTTTAGTCGCAGCCGCTTTGGAGCGCGGTAATGCCAGTACAAAACAACGGTGTTTGCGCGCCTGGCTTTGAGGGACACTAGGGGCCTGTGCAAAACGGAGTTCCCCATGACGGCCAGTGCTGAGAAATTTACCCGGCAGACGTTGCTCGACGTGCAATCGCTGACCCCCAGCCTCTTCACCCTGCGCACCACGCGTGACCCAGGCTTTCGTTTTACCGCCGGCCAGTTCGTGCGCCTGGGCGTGACCAAGGCCGATGGCAGCACCGTGTGGCGCGCTTATTCCATCGTGTCATCGCCGTTTGACGAGCATCTGGACTTTTTTTCCATCGTGGTGCCCGGCGGTGAGTTCACCAGCGAGCTGAGCCGCTTGCAGGTCGGCGACACCTTGATGGTGGAGCGCCAGGCCACGGGGTTCCTGACCCTCAACCGTTTTGTCGACGGGCGTGACCTGTGGCTGCTGGGCACCGGCACCGGGGTGGCGCCGTTTCTGTCGATCCTGCAGGACTTTGAGGTCTGGGAGAAATTTGAACGCATCGTCCTGGTCTACAGCGCTCGCGAAGCCCGGGAGCTGGCCTACCAGTCGCTGATCAAGGACTTGGGTGAGCGTGAATACCTGGCCGAGTACGCGCACAAACTCACCTACATCCCTATCGTCACCCGCGAGCAGCATCCGGGGGCGTTGAACGGGCGCATCACCACATTGATCGAGAATGGCGAGTTGGAGCGTGCCGCTGGTGTCGAACTCACGCCGGAGCACTCCCGCGTGCTGATTTGCGGCAACCCGCAGATGGTCGATGACACCCGTCAGTTGCTTAAACAGCGTGACATGCAACTGAGCCTGAGCCGACGCCCAGGCCAGGTGGCGGTGGAAAACTACTGGTAATAAAAAAGGCGCCTCAAGCAGGCGCCTTTTTCATGCCTGCTTTTTGTTAAAGCGGCTTGTCGTTCTGTGCCTTGAGCAGGTCACGGATCTCACCCAGCAACACTTCCTCCTTGGTCGGCGTCGGCGGCAGGCTTGGGGCCACGGCTTCTTCGCGCTTGAGGCGGTTGATGGCCTTTACGCCCATGAAGATCGCGAACGCGACGATCACGAAGTCGATCACGCTCTGGATGAACTTGCCGTACGCCAACACCACGGCTGGTACATCGCCTTGTGCGGCCTTGAGCGTTATCGCCAAGTCACCGAAGTCCACGCCGCCGATCAACAGACCGATGGGAGGCATCACCACGTCGCCTACAAACGAGGAAACAATTTTGCCGAAGGCAGCGCCGATGATAATACCGACGGCCATGTCGACCACATTACCTTTGACCGCGAAGGCCTTGAACTCACTGATCACGCCCATAGGTTATTCCTTGTTACAGATGAGGAGGGTGGAGGTCAGTGTAAGTCAGTCGTAGAGGGCTTGCCTGAAACAACCGTTAACACTGTTAGTTTTTATCGACACATTAAAACGCAAATAGTTTGCAAAGTGCCACCAGTCGCGCGCGAAATACGCGCCAAATCAGTGGCTTACCAGATTATTTTATCAATCGGGTTGTTACGGCTTTTCTATTTATCTTCTGACTCGCGGGTCACTAGCCTCTGGCAAGCACAACTGAATGTGCACTAAAAAAACCAGAGGAAACCTCGATGAAGAACCCAATGAACCGCGGGCCTGTTGCAGCGCGATCCGCGCTGGTACTGGTGACCGCCAGCTTGCTTTCCCTGTCTGTACACGCCGCCAACCTGACCCGCGACAACGGTGCTGCCGTGGGCGATAACCAGAACTCGCAAACCGCCGGCGCCAATGGCCCGGTGCTGCTTCAGGACGTGCAACTGATTCAAAAACTGCAGCGCTTCGACCGCGAACGTATCCCCGAGCGCGTCGTACACGCGCGTGGCACTGGCGCCCACGGCACCTTTACCGTCACTGACAGCCTCAGCGACCTGACCAAGGCCAAGGTGTTCGCCGCCGGCGAAGCCACCCCGGTGTTCGTGCGCTTCTCCGCCGTGGTCCATGGCAACCACTCCCCGGAAACCCTGCGTGACCCACGCGGCTTTGCCACCAAGTTCTACACCGCTGACGGCAACTGGGACCTGGTAGGCAACAACTTCCCGACGTTCTTCATCCGCGACGCCATCAAATTCCCGGACATGGTTCACGCCTTCAAGCCGGACCCGCGTACCAACCTGGATGACGATTCGCGTCGCTTTGACTTCTTCTCCCATGTGCCGGAGGCGACTCGTACGCTGACCGAGCTGTATTCCGACTCCGGTACGCCAGCCAGCTACCGCGAAATGGACGGCAACGGTGTGCACGCCTACAAGCTGATCAACGCCAAGGGTGAAGTGCACTACGTCAAGTTCCACTGGAAGAGCCTGCAAGGCATCAAGAACCTCGATCCCAAGCAGGTCAGCGAAGTGCAGGGCCGTGACTACAGCCACATGACCAACGACCTGGTCACCCACATCAACAAGGGCGATTTCCCCAAGTGGGACCTGTACGTGCAGGTGCTCAAGCCTGAAGACCTGGCCAAGTTCGACTTTGACCCGTTGGATGCCACCAAGATCTGGCCGAACGTGCCTGAGCGCAAAGTCGGGCAAATGGTGTTGAACCGCAACCCGGCCAACGTCTTCCAGGAGACCGAGCAAGTGGCCATGGCCCCGGCCAACCTGGTGCCTGGCATCGAACCGTCGGAAGACCGCCTGCTGCAAGGCCGGGTGTTCTCCTACGCCGACACCCAAATGTACCGCCTGGGCGCCAATGCCCTGCAACTGCCGATCAACGCGCCACGGGTGGCCGTCAACAACGGTAACCAGGATGGGGCGATGAACCTTGGCAAGACCAGCAGCGGCGTGAACTATCAGCCAAGCCGCCTCGAGCCGCGGCAAGAGCCGCAAACCGCGCGCTACAGCCAGTCGGCGCTGGTGGGCAGCACCCAGCAGGCGAAGATCCAGCGTGAGCAGAACTTCAAGCAGGCCGGCGATTTGTACCGTTCCTACAGCAAGAAAGAGCGTCAGGACTTGATCGACAACTTCGGCGGCTCCCTGGCCACCACCGATGACGAGAGCAAGCACATCATCCTGTCGTTCCTCTACAAGGCTGATCCGGAGTACGGCACCGGCGTGGCCAAGGTCGCCAAGGGTGACTTGGCGCGCGTGAAGGCGCTGGCAGAAAAACTGACTGACTGATCCGTTGGTTGTGGTCGGCGCCCGTGAGCGGGCGTCGACCTTTGGAAGGAGAACACCCATGCGTATTTCTATCGGCCTGCTGATGGCCATGCTGGCCTTTGTCGCCCAGGCCGAGTCCCCTGACCCGGCGGCGCTCAAGGCGCAGTTGCAGGACTACTATTTCGACGCCGCCCGCCGTGGCGACCTCGACATGCTCAACACGTTTATCGACTCCGGCTACAGCCTCAACACCCGGGACGACAAGGGCTACACCGCGCTGATCCTCGCCGCCTATCACGGCCAGGCACCGTTTGTGGAGCGCCTGCTCGAGGCCGGCGCCGACGCCTGCGTGCAGGACAACCGCGGCAACACTGCGCTGATGGGCGCGATCTTCAAGGGCGAACTGAAAATCGCCCAGCGTCTGCTGGCCACCGACTGCAACCCCGACCAACGCAACGGCGCCGGGCAGACGGCGGCGATGTACGCCGGGCTGTTCAAGCGCATCGAGTTGCTGGACGCGCTCAAAGCCAAGGGCGCCGACCTCAACGCTGAAGACCCGGCCGGCAACAGTGCTTCACGATTGGCCGACGGTGAAATCCGGACCCCGACGCCGCGCTGAGCTATCATCGCGGTTTTTCGGTTGGAGGTTCTCATATGGCAAAGGCCAAGCGCATGTACGGCTGCACGGAGTGCGGCGCGACCTTTCCCAAATGGGCCGGCCAGTGCGGTGAATGCGGTGCGTGGAACACCCTCACCGAAACCATGATCGAAAGCGGCGGCGCGGCAGCCCCCACCGGTCGTGCGGGCTGGACCGGGCAACAGGCGCAGATCAAGACCCTGGCCGAAGTCAGCGTCGAAGAGATCCCGCGTTTTTCCACCGCGTCCGGCGAACTGGACCGCGTGCTCGGCGGCGGCCTGGTGGACGGCTCGGTCGTGTTGATCGGCGGCGATCCCGGCATCGGCAAGTCGACCATCCTGCTGCAAACCCTGTGCAGCATCGCCAGCCGCATGCCGGCGCTGTATGTCACCGGCGAAGAATCCCAGCAACAAGTGGCCATGCGCGCCCGTCGCCTGGGTTTGCCCCAGGACCAACTGCGGGTGATGACCGAAACCTGCATCGAAAGCATCATCGCCACGGCGCGTATCGAAAAGCCCAAGGTCATGGTGATCGACTCGATCCAGACCATTTTCACCGAGCAACTGCAATCGGCACCGGGCGGCGTGTCCCAGGTGCGCGAGAGTGCGGCGCTGCTGGTGCGTTATGCCAAGCAGAGCGGCACAGCGATCTTCCTGGTGGGCCACGTGACCAAGGAAGGCGCACTGGCCGGGCCACGGGTGTTGGAGCATATGGTCGATACCGTGTTGTATTTCGAGGGGGAATCCGACGGCCGCCTGCGTTTGCTGCGGGCGGTGAAGAACCGCTTCGGTGCGGTAAACGAGTTGGGTGTATTTGCCATGACCGACCGGGGGCTGAAAGAAGTCTCCAACCCTTCCGCGATTTTTCTGACCCGTGCCCAGGAAGAAGTCCCGGGCAGTGTGGTGATGGCGACGTGGGAAGGCACCCGGCCGATGTTGGTGGAGGTGCAGGCGCTGGTGGATGACAGTCATCTGGCCAACCCCCGGCGTGTCACGCTGGGCCTGGATCAGAACCGCTTGGCCATGCTGCTGGCGGTATTGCACCGGCACGGCGGCATTCCGACCCACGACCAGGATGTGTTCCTCAACGTGGTGGGCGGGGTCAAGGTGCTGGAGACCGCGTCTGACCTGGCGTTGATGGCGGCGGTGATGTCCAGTTTGCGTAACCGGCCGTTGCCTCACGACCTGTTGGTGTTTGGTGAGGTGGGCCTGTCTGGCGAAGTGCGGCCCGTCCCTAGTGGCCAGGAGCGCTTGAAGGAAGCCGCCAAGCACGGCTTCAAGCGTGCGATCGTACCCAAGGGCAACGCGCCGAAGGAGTCGCCACCGGGGATACAGATTATTGGGGTGACCCGCCTGGAACAGGCATTGGATGCACTTTTTGAATAACTCAGGGATAGGCGTCATGCAACGAATGAATCGCTGGGGCGCGCTTGCCCTGTTCATGACCTTGGCCGGATTGCCCGCCATGGCGCGGGCCGACATGCCAGCGGGGTATCGGCTGGCACAAACGCTGGTCACCCAAGAGGGCAGCAGCTTGCAGGTGCTGGAAGACCAGCGCATCAGCGCCCAATTGCACAAGGACAGCTGGGGCAGCGGGCTGGATGAAGATTCGTTCGACGAGCCCGGTGATCTGGTTGAAAACCCGTTGCGAGAGGCCCAGGTGCGGTTGGTGTCGGCCTCCGGCGCGGTGATAGCGCACAAGGACCTCGGCTACCCGCTGGCCAAGGTCAAGAAAGCCGCGCTCAACGGGCAGCCGGAGCCCGTGTATTTTTTGATCGTCGACCAGACCGCCCCTATGGGCAGCTACAGCGGCCCGGCCACGCAATTGTTGCTGCCTGCCAAGCAGCAACTGGAGCCGGTGGGCTACCAGGACGCGGATGGCAAACTCAAGCCACTTATCCTGGCCAGCACCGGCAAGGCGGCCTGGAAGGTTTCGACGCCTGCTGGCGGCGGTGCGGATGAACTCTTGCAAGTCTCGTCATTCATGGACGGCGACGGTGACGATGATTTTGCCACGCGCTACCAGACCTACCGTTGGGTAGGGGGGCAGTGGCATGGGGCATCCACGCAGAAAGCGGGTTACTGGGACACGGAAAGCGACTTCCCGGCACGTACGGCATTTCCCTGAGCCCTCACACCTCCAGCAGCGCCCCCAGCTCCCGCTCCAACTCTTCCTGGTCGCCCAGATTCAACTCGATCAGCCGCCGCAGGTGGCTGATCGACTCCAGGTCGATGTCTTTGCACACAAAGCCCAACTGGCCGCGATCATCATGGGCCAGTCGTACCTGCATCTTGATATGGGCCTTGGGGTCCAGGCGTATGTCGACGTCGAACGGCAACGCTTTGTTGCCCTTCCAGTCCTCGGGCCGTTGTACCAACAGCCCCTTTAGCGACAGATCCACCAATTGCACTGGCCATTCCCGGCCGTTCTGCCGCAGTTCAGTCTTGGCGTCAAAGGCGATCCTGCGGAAACGGCGGCGGTCAGACGGTTGCTCGGTCATGGTGAAGCCCTCTGGAGATAGAAGGATTGTAGCCCTGCGCCATTATTGGGCTGGTATTTCTGCTTTTTTTGCCCGCTGAAGGCTCTAGACCAACGTAGGGGGGTGGTCTTTAAAGCCAACAGCGCTAAACTCGGAGCGGCTGTCCTTTCTGTCCACCCTGGCTGGAATATAAAAATGAAAAATAATAATAGCCTGCTACGCCACCTACCCTGGCTGGTGCTGGCAATCGTAGGAGCGTGCGCCCTTGGCGTAGTGGCCTTGCGCCGCGGCGAGGCGATCAACGCCTTGTGGATTGTGGTCGCTGCTGTGGCCATCTACCTGGTTGCATACCGCTACTACAGCCTGTTCATCGCGAATAACGTGATGCAACTCGATCCACGGCGGGCCACCCCCGCAGTGATCAACAACGACGGTCTGGACTATGTGCCGACCAACAAACATATCCTTTTCGGTCACCACTTTGCGGCGATTGCCGGTGCAGGCCCCTTGGTCGGCCCGGTGCTGGCGGCACAAATGGGCTACCTGCCCGGTACGCTCTGGCTGATTGCCGGTGTGGTACTGGCCGGCGCGGTGCAGGACTTCATGGTCCTGTTCCTGTCCACTCGGCGCAACGGCCGTTCCCTGGGGGATATGGTCCGCGAAGAGATGGGCCGCATTCCGGGGACTATCGCGCTGTTCGGCTGCTTCCTGATCATGATCATCATCCTTGCGGTGCTGGCGCTGATCGTGGTCAAGGCCCTGGCCGAGAGCCCGTGGGGCATCTTCACGGTGATGGCGACCATCCCGATTGCGATGTTCATGGGCGTGTACATGCGCTACATCCGCCCGGGCCGCATTGGTGAAATCTCGATCATCGGCGTGCTGTTGCTGCTGGGTTCGATCTGGCTGGGCGGGCAGATTGCCGCTGACCCGGTGTGGGCCAAGGCTTTCACCTTCACCGGCATTCAAATCACCTGGATGCTGATCGGCTACGGTTTCGTCGCGGCGGTACTGCCGGTATGGCTGATCCTGGCGCCGCGTGACTACCTGTCGACCTTCCTGAAAATCGGCACCATCATCGCCCTGGCCATCGGCATCCTGGTCACCATGCCAGAGCTGAAAATGCCCGCGCTGACCCAGTTCATCGACGGCACCGGCCCGGTGTGGAAGGGCGGCCTGTTCCCGTTCCTGTTCATCACCATTGCCTGTGGCGCGGTCTCGGGTTTCCACGCGCTGATCTCCTCGGGCACCACGCCCAAGCTGCTGGATAACGAAACCAACGCCCGCTACATCGGTTACGGCGGCATGTTGATGGAGTCGTTCGTGGCCATCATGGCGATGGTTGCGGCTTCGGTGATCGAGCCTGGCGTGTACTTCGCCATGAACAGCCCGGCCGCCGTGGTCGGTGCCGATGTCGTTGCCGTTGCGCAAACCGTCAGCAGCTGGGGTTTTGCGATTACCCCGGAGGCGCTGCAAGCCGTCGCCCATGACATCGGTGAAACCACCATCCTGGCTCGAGCCGGTGGTGCGCCGACCCTGGCCGTGGGTATCGCGCAGATCCTGCACAGTGTGCTGCCGGGTGAAAACACCATGGCGTTCTGGTATCACTTCGCGATCCTGTTCGAAGCGCTGTTCATCCTGACGGCGGTTGACGCCGGGACCCGTGCCGGTCGCTTCATGTTGCAGGACCTGCTCGGTTCCTTCGTGCCTTCGCTCAAACGCACCGAATCGTGGACCGCCAACCTGATCGCGACTGCCGGTTGCGTGGCCATGTGGGGTTACCTGCTGTACCAAGGCGTGATCGACCCACTGGGCGGCATCAACACCTTGTGGCCGCTGTTTGGTATCTCCAACCAGATGCTCGCGGGTATCGCGCTGATGCTGGCGACCGTCGTGCTGATCAAAATGAAACGCCAACGCTACATCTGGGTGACCATGCTGCCGGCAGTCTGGCTGCTGATCTGCACCACTACCGCAGGCTTCATCAAGCTGTTCGACGCCAACCCGGCGATCGGCTTCCTGTCGCTGGCGAAGAAGTACAGCGATGCATTGGCCAATGGCCAGATCCTCGCCCCGGCGAAGAACATCGACCAGATGCAGCACGTGATCTACAACGCGTACACCAACGCAACGCTGACGGCGATGTTCCTGTTCGTGGTGTTCAGCATCCTGTTCTATGCGCTCAAGGTCGGCGTAGCCGCCTGGGGCAACAAAGAGCGTACGGATAAAGAAGCCCCGTTCCAGGCCCTGCCGGACGCGTGATAGAGGATTGCAGCCATGTTCAATGACATCAGTCGCCTCGGTAAATACCTCGGTCAGGCCGCGCGCCTGATGGTCGGCATGCCCGACTACGACACGTACGTCGAGCATATGCAAACCAAGCACCCGGACAAACCGGTGATGGACTACAAGGCGTTCTTCCGGGAACGCCAGGAAGCCCGTTACGGTGGCAAGGGTGGGCCCAAGTGCTGTTGACCCGGTAGCCCGGGCTGGCGGTGATCCCATGTGGGAGCGGGCTTGCTCGCGAAAGCGGTTTGTCAGTTGATGTATGTGCTGGCTGACACATTGCTTTCGCGAGCAAGCCCGCTCCCACATTTGTTTTGTGTTCCTTCAGTTATAAGGAGAACTGTCTTTGTCCTCTCCCATCCCCGTAACCATCCTCAGTGGCTTCCTCGGCGCCGGCAAGACCACCTTGCTGCGTCACCTGCTCAAAGCCGAGCACGGCCTGAAAATCGCCGTGATCGAAAACGAATTCAGTGATGCCGGTATCGACACCCAACTGTTGGGCGATGAGCCGGTGCAAGTCATGACCCTGTCCAACGGCTGCGTGTGCTGCACCATCCACACCGACCTGACCAAGGCCCTGTACCTGCTGCTCGAACGCCTGGACAGCGGCGAAATTGCCTTCGACCGCCTGGTGATCGAGACCACCGGCCTGGCCGACCCGGCGCCGGTGGCACAGACCTTTTTCATCGACGAGGAACTGCGTGAGCGCTACATCCTCGACGGCATCATCACCCTGGTGGACGCGGCCCACGCCGAGCACCACCTGACCCAGACCATCGCCCAGGCCCAGATCGGCTTTGCCGACCGCCTGCTGGTGAGCAAGCGCGATCTGGTGGATGACGCCACCTTTGACGCCCTCAGCGAGCGCCTGACCCGCATCAACCGTCGGGCGCCGATTCGGGTGGTCGATCACGGCACCATCGACCTGGCCGAATTGCTCGATGTGCGCGGCTTCAACCTCAACGCCGGCATGAGCCTGCGCCCGGTCAGCAAGGCGCCGTCCATCGACCGTATCTCCAGCCTGGTACTGCGCACCGAGCAGCCGCTGGATATCGATCGCCTCAGCGAGTTCATGAATGAACTGCTGGAAGACCACGGTAAGCAGCTGTTGCGTTACAAGGGCGTGCTGAATATTGCCGGTGAAGACCGGCGCATGGTGTTCCAGGGTGTGCTCAAGCTCTACGGCTTTGATTGGGACACGGAGTGGGAAGAGGACGAGGCGCGCGAGAGTGTGATTGTGTTTATTGCCGATGAGTTACCGGAAGACAAAATCCGCGAAGGATTTGCACGGGTTTACCAATCCTGAATTGAAATACGATCAAAAAATGTGGGAGCGGGCTTGCTCGCGAAAGCGGTCTTTCAGTGGATACATGTGCTGACTGAACCACTGCTTTCGCGAGCAAGCCCGCTCCCACATTGATTGCATTTCAACTCAAATTTTGCCCATAAAAAAGCCCGGCTCTTGAGCCGGGCTTTTTCATTCAAGCAACTGCAATCAAGCGCCGTACACCGGCAGCTTCTTGCAGATGGCCTTGACCTTCTCACGCACCGCGTCGATCACGGCTTCGTTGTTCAGGTCAGCCAGGATGTCGCAGATCCAGCCGGCCAGTTCCTTGCACTCTGCTTCCTTGAAGCCACGAGTGGTCACAGCCGGGGTGCCGAAGCGCAGGCCGGAAGTGACGAACGGCGAACGTGGGTCGTTCGGCACGGAGTTTTTGTTCACGGTGATGAAGGCTTTGCCCAGGGCAGCGTCAGCATCTTTACCGGAGATTTCCTGCTTGATCAGCGACAGCAGGAACAGGTGGTTTTCAGTACCGCCGGAAACCACGTCAAAACCGCGCTCGATGAACACGCTGGCCATGGCCTGGGCGTTCTTGACCACTTGTTGCTGGTAGACCTTGAACTCAGGCTGCAAGGCTTCCTTGAAGCAGATCGCCTTGGCCGCGATCACGTGCTCCAGCGGGCCGCCCTGGGCGCCCGGGAATACGGCGGAGTTCAGCTTCTTCTCGATGTCGGCGTTGGCGCGAGCCAGGATCAGGCCGCCACGTGGACCGCGCAGGGTCTTGTGCGTAGTGGTGGTGACCACGTCAGCGAAAGGCACCGGGTTCGGGTAGACGCCAGCGGCGACCAGACCGGCCACGTGGGCCATGTCGACGAACAGGTAGGCGCCAACCTTGTCGGCGATAGCGCGGAAGCGTGGGAAGTCCAGGATCTGCGAGTAGGCAGAGAAACCGGCCACGATCATTTTTGGCTTGTGTTCAACAGCCAGGCGCTCGACTTCGTCGTAGTCGATCAGGCCGTTGCCATCGATACCGTATTGAACGGCGTTGTACAGCTTGCCGGAGGAAGAAACAGTGGCGCCGTGGGTCAGGTGACCGCCGTGGGCCAGGCTCATGCCCAGGATGGTGTCGCCCGCTTGCAGCAGGGCCAGGTACACGGCGCTGTTGGCTTGGGAACCGGCATGCGGCTGGACGTTGGCGTAATCGGCGCCGAACAGTTCTTTTGCACGGTCGATGGCCAGTTGCTCAACCACGTCGACGTACTCGCAACCGCCGTAGTAGCGCTTGCCTGGGTAGCCTTCGGCGTACTTGTTGGTCAGAACCGAACCCTGAGCCTCCATGACCGCTGGGCTGGTGTAGTTTTCCGAAGCGATCAGCTCGATGTGCTCTTCCTGGCGCACGGCTTCTTGCTCCATGGCGGCGAAGAGATCGGCGTCGTACTTGGCAATAGTCAAATCACGGCTGAACATGGCGGTCCTCAAGGATCGGGGGCAGAAAAGGAGGGCATTCTAACCCAACCGCTTTTAGATGGCATATGAAAGGACGTCATGTCGCGGACAAGTGGGGCTCATCTGGGGATGGGTGGTGGCTGTGAGGGCCTCTTCGCGAGCAAGCCCGCTCCCACATTTGACCGAGTTCCAACTTTGAAATGCGGACGAATGTGGGAGCGGGCTTGCTCGCGAAGAGGCCAGCAGCCTCACCACAAAGTCTCAGTCGAACATGAACAGCGCATCATTGCTGAACTGCGCTTCAAACCGGCTCGCCGGCATCGGCCGTCCAAACAGGTAGCCCTGCACTTCATCGCAACCATGCTCACGCAGGAAGTCGAGTTGCTCATGGGTTTCCACGCCTTCGGCGATCACCGCCAGGTTCAGGCTGTGGGCCATGGCGATAATGGCGCGGGCGATCTGGGCGTCCTGTTCGCCAGACGGCAGGCCGTCGACAAAGGTGCGGTCGATCTTCAGCACGTCGATGGGGAATTGCTTGAGGTAGTTGAGCGACGAGTAACCCGTGCCGAAGTCGTCGACCGCAATGCTCAGGCCCAGGTTTTTCAGGCCGTCGAGGATGTGCAGGGCTTCGTTGACTTCGCGCATCAGGATGCTTTCGGTCAGCTCCAGTTCCAGGCACGCCGGCGGCAGGCCGGTGTCTTCCAGGATGCTGGCGATGCGTTCGCCCAACTGGCCGTCGGAGAACTGCCGCGCCGAGATGTTCACCGAGACTTTCGGCACGCGCACCTTGTTCTGGTGCCAGGTCTTGAGCTGGCGGCACGCCTCGCTGATCACCCAGTCGCCCACATCCACCACCAGGCCCAACTCCTCCAGCACCGGGATGAAGTCCCCCGGCGGCACCAGCCCGCGACGCGGATGACGCCAGCGCAGCAAGGCTTCGGCGCCGGTCAGGCGCTTGCCGTCGCCGCTGAACTGCGGCTGGTAATAGAGTACGAACTCGTTCTGGTCCAGGGCATGGCGCAGGTCGCTTTCCAGCTCCAGGCGCTCCAGGGCGCTGGCGTTCATGTCGGCCTGGTAGAACTGGAAGTTGTTCTTGCCGCGTTCCTTGGCGTGATACATCGCCGTGTCGGCGTTTTTCATCAGCTGGCTCAGCTCGTTGCCGTCCTGCGGGCTGAGGGCAATGCCGATACTGGCGGTGACGAAGAATTCGCGGCCTTCGAGCACAAACGGCTTCACCAGGCTGGCGAGGATCTGTTCGGCCACGTGGATCGCGCGGTTCAGTGCCATTTCGCGGCTGATGCGCGGTTGCAGCAGCAAGGTGAACTCGTCGCCACCCATGCGCGCCACGGTGTCGTCTTCGGCGACGCAGCCAAGCAGGCGCGTGGCCATTTCCTTGAGCATGCGGTCGCCGGCGGCGTGGCCCAGGGAATCGTTGATCGGCTTGAAGCGGTCGAGGTCGAGGAACATCAGCACGACCCACGACTTCTGCCGTTCGGCCGATTGCAACGCGGTGTGCAGGCGGTCCTGGAACAGCGTGCGGTTGGGCAGGTGGGTCAGGGCGTCGTAGTAGGCCAGGCGGTGGATACGCTGCTCACTGGCCTTGCGCTCGCTGATGTCGCTGAAGAAGCACACGTAGCTGGCCAGGTCGCCTTCGTCGTCGAACACGGCGGTAATGCCGACCCAGGCCGGGTAATGCTCGCCGTTGCGGCGCTTGAGCCACACTTCGCCTTCCCAGGTGCTGTGCTGGTGCAACTGCTTGAGGACGTAGCGCAGATGGGCTTCTTGCTGTTCGTCGACGGTGAGCATGTTCGGCAACTGGTCGAGCACGTCGGCCACGCTGTAGCCGCTGACGCGGGTGAATGCGTCGTTGGCCTGGACGATATAGCCGGCCGGGTCGGTGATCAGGATCGCCGAGGTGGAGTGTTCGAATACCGTGGCCGCCATGCGCAGGTCTTTCTCGGCGCGGCGTTGCTGGCTGATGTCGCGGCCGACGCCAAGGATGCCTTCGAACGTGCCGTGTTCATCCCACACCAGCACCAGGCGCAATTCGATCGGCACTTTGCGCCCGTCGGCGCGCAGGCAATCGAACAGGAACAGCTGGGTCCGCGCTTCGTCGCGCAGCCTGGCCAGTGCGTCGGTATCACCGAGGGCGCGGCTGACCTGTTCCACCAGGCTGTAGATGCCGGTCAGTTGCTGCGGGTTGGCGATGATCGACTGCCAGCCGTTCTTGAACACCCAGTCCACGTCGTAGCCCAGCACCGCGTTGACCGACGGGCTGATGTAGTTGAGGGCCAGTTGGCTGTCGGTGGAGCAGATCACGTCGCTGATGCTTTCGGCGAGCATGCGGTAGCGCTGCTCGCTGTCGCGCAGGGATTCACTGGCTTCGATCTGGTCGGTGATGTCCTTGGCCACGCCGATGATCCGCGTGACCTGCGCCGCCTTGTCCCGCGCCAGGGCCTGCTCGCGAATTTCGAAGCGGCGCCACTGGTTGTTGCGGTGGCGGAAGCGCAACTGGCATTGCAACTGGGTCGAATAACTGGCCTGGCGCTGTTGTTGGCGCAAGTCGTGGTAGCGCTCGGCGTCTTCGGGGTGCAGCAGGATTTCCCAGAAATACTCGCCCATTTGCAGCAGTTCGGCTTTGTTGTAGCCGAGGGTGTGGCCCAGGTGATGGTTGCTGAAAATCATGCGCTGGCTGATCACGTCCTGCACATACAGGTGGTCGGGCACGGTGCGGACCACGTCCGACCAGAAACTCTCGCGTTCCACCAGTGACAGCTCGATCAGCTTGCGACTGGTGATGTCGCTGATGCTCAGGATCACCGCCTTGAAGTCGTCCTGCTGCTCCGGCAGGCGCATCACCAGCCACAGGTATTGGTCATTGCCGGCGACATCGTTGAGGTGGATTTCCAGCTCCAACTGCTTCTGCTGGGTCAGCACCGCTTCCAGCACCTGGTAGCCGATGGCCGTGGCGTTGTGCGGGCAGTCATCGATCAGGCGTTCCCAGGCTTCATCGCATGAGCCGACGTTGAGCAAGCGCACTGCGACCTGGTTGACCTCGGTGATGCGCAGTTCCCTGAGCAGTTGCTGGCGCTGTTCGCGGTTGCCTTGTAGCCAGTCGTGCAATTGTTCGCGGGTTTGCAGCCTGGCCTTGTCAAAGAACGTGTTCAGTCCCGACAGGTCCAGCACGCACAGGGCCACGCCGGTGCCCTCGAAAATATCCTGGTAGCGCCGCCGACCTTCATGCACCTGGCGCTGGCGGCGGCGCATGTTGACCAGCACGAATACCGGGATCAGCGAGAACGCGAGGCCGAGCAGGCACTTGCCGATGAAGGCGGGCAGCAGTTCTTCCAGCACGGCATTGCGGTCGAACAGGCCGCGCAATTGCCAGTCGCTTTTGCTCAGGGGGGTGATGAGTACACTTTTATTCAATTCGTCCGGGGTCAGCGCCACGGCCCATTGCGCCGGCATGCCGCTGTCACGGCCGACCACGCGGTGATTGATGCGGTTCTCGATGGCCCACGTCGGTCGCTGGCCCTGGCCATCCTGGCGAGTCAGGTTGACCAGGTAGGCGGGCGCCAGGCGCAACACCCAATACACCCGCGAGCCGCCAGTTGGCTGGTGCAGCAACAGATAGATGATCGTGCCGTCGTTGCTGTTGCTCAGGTAGTAAGGCTGGGAATGGCTGCGTTGCACCAGCTCTTCGAGCCAGGCCGCGTCCTGGCTGTCACTGGCGCTGTCGCTGATCATTGCGCCGCTGGGGGCCAGCAAGGCGATGCTGCGCAACTCCGGCAGGGAGCGCTGCAACGTATGCACCAGGGCCTGCTGCTGTTCGCTGTTGCGCGGCGGCTCGACCATCGGTAGCAGGTTCAGGGCGATTTTTGCGCTCAGGGCCATGTTCAGGCTGATCTGCTCAGCCAGGTCGGCGCTGTAGTCGATGGTGTATTGCTGCTGGTTTTTCTGGTTTTGCTGCAACTGGTCCAGCAGTTGCCAGAACAAAAGCGCGAGCAACAAAAGGACGAGCGTCGCCAACGCGCCTTTCAAGGTGCCATGCAGGGGCGCTCCCGGCGCTATATGAGCGGCGCGTAGGGGAGTAGGCGGCGTGACTTTGGACAAGCTGTGATCCTGCGGGTTGGCTGGACTGGCGTGCGACACGCACTATAAGCCGGACGCCGAAGGGCGGCTAGCATGCCTTGAGTTGTGGCAAAGTGCCAGTCCCGCTTGGCTGGACTGGCCAGGCGCATTCAGGTAGCTTTGCCGGTTACGCGGGGGCGTTCCAGCCCCAGACATTCAGGCTCTTTCCGCACGCAGGCATTGATTACCGTCAACGGCCCGCGCGGCGCATGGCCTGGCACGGGCTTCGCCCGCATTAATTCATCAGTCACTGACGCTAGGTTTACCATGGCTCAATACGTCTTCACCATGCATCGGCTGGGAAAAGTAGTTCCGCCGAAGCGGGAAATCCTGAAAAACATTTCGCTGTCCTTCTTCCCCGGCGCCAAGATCGGCGTGCTCGGCCTCAACGGTTCGGGTAAGTCCACACTGCTGAAAATCATGGCCGGCGTCGACACCGAGTTCGAAGGCGAAGCCCGCCCGATGCCCGACCTGAACATCGGTTACCTGCCGCAAGAGCCGATCCTGGACCCGACCAAGACCGTGCGTGAAGTGGTTGAAGAAGCCGTCGCCGTGATCAAGAACGCCCAGGCGCGCCTGGACGAGGTCTACGCCGCCTACGCCGAGCCGGATGCCGACTTCGACAAGCTGGCCGCCGAACAGGCCAAGCTCGAGGCCATCCTGCAGGCTGGCGACGGTCACAACCTTGAGCGCCAGCTGGAAGTCGCCGCCGACGCGCTGCGCCTGCCGGCGTGGGACGCCAAGGTCGAACACCTGTCCGGTGGCGAGAAGCGTCGTGTGGCCCTGTGCCGCCTGCTGCTGTCGGCCCCCGACATGCTGCTGCTCGACGAACCCACCAACCACTTGGACGCCGATTCCGTCGCCTGGTTGGAACATTTCCTTCACGACTTCCCAGGCACCGTGGTTGCGATCACGCACGACCGTTACTTCCTGGACAACGTTGCCGGCTGGATCCTCGAGCTCGACCGTGGCGCCGGTATCCCTTACGAGGGCAACTACTCCGGTTGGCTGGAAGCCAAGTCCGACCGTCTGGCCGCCGAATCCAAGCAGCAATCGGCCCACGAAAAAGCCATGAAGGAAGAACTGGAGTGGGTGCGCAAAGGCGCCAAAGCCCGCCAGTCCAAATCCAAGGCGCGTCTGCAACGCTTCGAAGAAATGCAATCGCAGGAATTCCAGAAGCGTTCGGAAACCAACGAGATCTACATCCCGGCCGGCCCGCGCCTGGGTGACAAGGTCATCGAGTTCAAGAACGTTTCCAAAGGCTATGGCGACCGCGTGTTGATCGATAACCTGTCGTTCTCCATGCCAAAAGGCGCGATCGTCGGCGTTATCGGTGGTAACGGTGCGGGTAAATCCACACTGTTCCGCATGCTGATGGGCAAGGAAACCCCGGACTCCGGCAGCATCGAGATCGGCGAAACCGTGCAACTGGCCTGTGTGGACCAGAGCCGTGAAGACCTCGACGGCAGCAAGACGGTGTTCCAGCAGATTTCCGACGGTTCCGACCAGATCCGTATCGGCAACTATGAAATCCCGTCGCGCACCTACGTCGGCCGTTTCAACTTCAAGGGCGGCGACCAGCAGAAGTTCGTCAAGGACCTGTCCGGTGGTGAGCGCGGTCGCTTGCACCTGGCCCTGACCCTCAAAGAGGGCGGCAACGTCCTGCTGCTCGACGAACCGTCCAACGACCTTGACGTTGAAACCCTGCGTTCCCTGGAAGAAGCCCTGCTGGACTTCCCGGGCGCCGCCATTGTGATCTCTCACGATCGGTGGTTCCTTGACCGCGTCGCGACGCACATCCTGGCGTACGAAGACGACTCCCAGGCGGTGTTCTTCGAAGGCAACTACACCGAGTACGAAGCCGACCGTAAGAAGCGCTTGGGCGAAGCCGCTGCCCAGCCGCACCGCGTGCGTCACAAAAAACTGGCCTGATTCGGGTTGGTGGTGTGAAAGAGCGGAGCCTTCGGGCTCCGTTTTTTTTTGTGTTTTTCTGTAGGACCGAGGTGCATTCATCGCAGGCAAGCCAGCTCCCACATTCGACCGCGTCGCTGCGGATGTACTCGGTCAAATGTGGGAGCTGGCTTGCCTGCGAAGGCGGTTTATTTGTTGGTGCATTGCTTGGGTTGGTAATCCCTTTTAAGGTGCAAAAAGCCCCTGTTTTTTTGACTTATTTATATCTAATGCACCATTTAAATTCACAAAAGCGACATTTTGCCCTGTCGCAGTGCGACATGAATTGATAAAGTCCGGCTCAATCTCATTTAAAAACAATCAATTTGCCGAGACTTTTCATGATCGAATCCGTCGAATCCTTCCTTGCCCGACTCAAGAAACGTGACCCGGACCAGCCAGAATTCCACCAGGCTGTAGAAGAAGTCCTACGCAGCCTGTGGCCGTTTCTCGAAGCCAATCCCCACTACCTGACCTCGGGCATCCTGGAGCGCATCTGCGAGCCGGAACGCGCGATTACCTTCCGGGTGTCGTGGGTCGATGATCATGGCAAGGTCCAGGTCAATCGCGGTTTCCGCATCCAGATGAACAGCGCCATCGGCCCGTACAAGGGCGGCCTGCGCTTCCACCCGTCGGTGAACCTGGGCGTGCTGAAATTCCTCGCCTTCGAACAGACCTTCAAGAACTCCCTGACCTCGTTGCCCATGGGCGGCGGTAAAGGCGGTTCGGACTTCGACCCCAAGGGCAAGAGCGACGCCGAAGTCATGCGTTTCTGCCAGTCGTTCATGAGCGAGCTGTACCGTCACATCGGCGCCGACGTCGACGTGCCGGCCGGCGATATTGGCGTGGGCGCCCGCGAGATCGGTTTCCTGTTTGGGCAGTACAAGCGCCTGAGCAACCAGTTCACCTCCGTACTGACCGGCAAGGGCATGACCTATGGCGGCAGCCTGATCCGTCCGGAAGCCACCGGTTTCGGTTGCGTGTACTTCGCCGAAGAGATGCTCAAGCGCGACGGCCTGCGGGTTGAAGGCAAGCGCGTGGCGGTGTCCGGTTCCGGCAACGTGGCGCAATACGCGGCGCGCAAGGTCATGGACCTGGGTGGCAAAGTGATTTCCCTGTCCGACTCCGAAGGCACGCTGTACGCCGAAAGCGGCTTGACCGAAGAACAGTGGTCGGCGCTGCTGGAACTGAAAAACGTGCAACGCGGGCGCATCAGTGAGCTGGCCGAGCGTTTCGGCCTGGAATTCCGCAAGGGCCAGACGCCGTGGGAACTGGCCTGCGATATTGCACTGCCCTGCGCGACCCAGAACGAACTCGACGCCGATGCGGCGCGCACCCTGCTGCGCAATGGCTGCATCTGCGTAGCCGAAGGCGCCAACATGCCGACGACGCTGGCGGCCGTGGATCTGTTCATCGAGGCGGGCATCCTGTTCGCGCCGGGCAAAGCCTCCAATGCCGGTGGCGTGGCCGTCAGCGGCCTGGAAATGTCGCAGAACGCCATGCGCCTGCTGTGGACGGCCGGTGAAGTGGACAGCAAGCTGCACAACATCATGCAGTCGATCCACCATGCCTGCGTGCACTACGGCGAAGAAAACGGCCGGATCAACTACGTCAAAGGCGCGAACATCGCCGGTTTCGTCAAAGTCGCCGACGCGATGCTGGCCCAGGGCATCGTCTAAACCTCGGGGTCGATGCGCAACACTTCGATCAACTGATCGCCGACGGGGCGCTTCCACAGCACCTCGTCCCCCACCTGGGCCCCGAGCAATGCGCGGCCCAGGGGCGAACCCCAGTTGATCAGGCCTGCCGCAGCGTCGGCCTGGTCTTCACCGACCAACTGAATGCGCTGCTGCACGTCTTGCTCATTGGCGAAGGTCACCCAGCTGCCGATCTGCACCTTTTCGGTGGAAGTGGCCGGTGCTACGACTTGGGCGCTCTGCACCCGCTGGTTGAAGTAACGCAGGTCCCGCTCAAGGTCGGCCTGGCGCTGTTTATCATCTTTGGCGGATTCGACGCTGTAGTCGTGCTGCAACTGCGCGACTTTGGCCTGCAACTGCGCCAACCCCTGCGCAGTGACACGGTTGGGCTGATCACTGACGTGACGCTCCACCGGCTGGTCAGCCTGGGCGGCGGCGTTGTCCTCATTTACAAAAGCTCGGCTCATGACAGTCTCCCTCAATGGAGTTTCGGCCATGTTCGCCGCGCTTTAGTTTCAGTGGATGTCTGAAAGCGACCTATTGCGAACGATAGGCCTTGGCGGCGTCGCGGTCCTTCTCATGCTGCCAGGCGCGCTCACGGTCGTCCCAGTGATTGTCCTTGTAGTCGCGCAACTCTTCGTTCTCACGCATGGCCTTGCACTGGCGGAAGCCGTCCTCCCAGCCTTCGGCGTACTCGCGATCCTTCAGATAACGCGGGACGTTCTTGCGAAACTCCCCACTGATCACCCCGGCCGCTTGCCGCCCGCTGCTGCAGCCGTCGTCAAAGCCATCGGCAAAGGCCGGGGGGTAGCCCTTGGCCAATAACTCCTGATGGGTCGACTGGCAACCCGACAACCACACCACCGCGCACAGCAATACCGCATACCGCCACATGACGAACTCCCTGGCCGCTTACCGGCTGATGGGGATAAGTCTAGATAGGGAATTGTCGGGGGGGTGTGAAAGGGAGGTGAGAAAGCTGTTGGGCGCGGGGTAAATGTGCACGCCCCCTCCCACATTTTTTAGCTGACTTCTCCGAGCTTCGCATGCTCAGCCAGCTCCTGCTGGATAAACGCCGCAATCATGGCGCGATAGACCTGTTCGGTAACGTCCGGGTTTGCGCCGAGCGTGTGGGACAAGTCCCGCACCTTGGCGATTACCTGTTCAACCCGTTGGGGCGCCTTGACGCTATCGGTGTCTTTTTTGAAGCGCGCGGCCTGGGAGACATAGTTGCCGCGCTCTGCCAGCAGGGTGACGATTTGCTGGTCGAGGCGGTCGATGTTGCTGCGCACGTGTTCGAGGGTGGTGCAGGTAACGGCCATGTTGGTTGAGCTCCTTTAGGTGTATCTGAATGGATGCGGGCCCGATGTGGGAGCGGGCTTGCCCGCGAATGCGGTGGGGCAGTCGATACGCAAGTGGCTGATACTCTGCATTCGCGAGCAAGCCCGCTCCCTCATTTTTGATCTGTGTCGGGCTTTGGGGCGGGGTCAGTAGTGGTACCACTTCACTTCGAGCATCACCTCGTTGATGGGGGTCGACAGGTGGCTGTACTCACGCTGCGCACTCAGGCGCAGGCCCAGGTTGCGCGACAATTCCCACTGCTGGTTCAGGCTGAGACTACGGCGTACTTCGCCATTGGTAAAGAAATCCCCCCTGGCTTCCAGGCTCAGGTTGCCCAGCGGGTTTTTCCACAGCACGCCGGTGTTGAACCCTGCCGCCGGGGAGATGGCCTCGTTGAAGTCGTTGTTGTGTTCCACGCGCACGGTGCCGAGGGCGAAGCCGAGCATGTCGTCGCGCAGTTGCCAGGTGCCGCCGGCGCCGCCGTTGACGTGGGCGACAAGGGTTTCGTCGTCGTGTTTGCCCGGTACGCGCTCCAGGCCGCCGGTGACTTGCCAGGACAACGGTTGCAGCAAGGCGTTGCGCGGGGTCAGGGAGCGGATGGTGGCCAGGTCCAGTTGCTGCAATTGCCAGTGGTTGCCTTCGTACTGGCGCAGTTTCATTTGCAGGATTTCGATCTGCGCGCCGAGGGGGAAGCCTTCGGCGTTGTCGTTGAGGTCGTGGTAGGCCATGCGCAGGCCGTATTCGCCAAAGGCTTTGTCACCCCGGGTGCCGATGCCGGCTTGCCAGGTGCGTGACTCATGACCGTTTTCCGGCAGGCCTGGCGGCTGGATCTTCAGGTCCGGTGCCGGGTTCTGGTTGATTGCGCGCAGCAGTTCGAAGCTGCGCTGGGAGCGGGCCGGGTCACGCTCCAGGCCGTTGGCGCGGTAGCGGCCCAGGCGGTAGGCGGCGTCGATGATCAGGGCTTGGCGGTCTTTGGCGAGCGCCTTGAACGCGGGGTCCTGCAAGTGTTTCTGTTCTTCGCTGACCTTCAGCACCCATTGCTGCTCATCGCTGTCCAGGGGCTTGGCGCGTTCCAGCAGCTCGCGTTCGCGCGATGGGCGGTAGTCGATCTTCTCGACAAGGCCGGCGTCCTTGACGGCCTTGACCGTGTCGGTGGGGATCGCGGTCAGTGGGAACTGTTCGGTCAGGCGCAGGCCGGGGCGGGCGACTTGCAGCAATTCCAGCAGGCGATAGGAGCAGTTTTCGTCGAAGAAGAAGTAGTCGAACTTGATCTGCTTGAGCTCCCACACGTGCTCGACCATGCGCTCGGTCTCGACCTGGGTCAGGTTGAGGCGGTATTCCCACAGGTCGCGGTTTTCGAGGCTACGGTACTCGGAAAGCTTTTCCTGGTAGGGGACCAGCGCAAACAGGCCGGGATAGCCGCCCATCAGGCCTTTCCAGGCGTAGAGGATGCTGTTGTCCGAGCCTTCGATATACGCGCCGAAGTTGATCGCGTAGCTGAGCAGCGCGGTGTTGTCTCGTTGCACGTCGGCCTGGTCGATGCGCAGCAGGGTGTGACCGAACATCGACGACGGGCTGTTGAGGTAGGCCGCCGGGAAGATCATCACCGCGCTGTGGGGCGCGACGTCCTTGAACCATTGCTTGAATTCGCTGCAGTCCACGGCGGGCAGGCCGGTCAGGTGCAATTGATCCTTGAGCCAGCGGGTACGTGCGGGGTAGACGCATTGGGCGTGTTTTTCACCCAGGCTTGCGGGCGCATACAGCGCGTCGACGGTCGCCTTGAGTTCGGCATCCGGGTGGTGCGCGCCGTCGGCGGCGAGGAAGAATTTCTGGTCGCTGACATAGCTGCGCCAGCCACTGATTTTACCGGCTTCGTAATGGCCCAGAGACAGCCAGAACGGGTCGTTGGCCAGTTGCTGCAAACGTTGATCATCAAGATGCGGGGCCGCGTACAGCGGGGCGCAGGCGAAGAGTGCCATCCAGGCAAGGCGTTTGAGCATAAGGGCAACTTAAGTCGGAAAAAGTGAGACCCAAAAGGGGAGCGGGTCCAAACGTAAAACCCGCGCCTGGGGAGGCGCGGGCTGGTCGAGCTTAAGCTTGGGTTGCGTATTTCGCCAAGCGTGCATCACTTTTCAGGACAGCGAGGGTGTTGTTGTGCACGTCGTCAGCGGTCACGTCAGCCTTGCTGAAGATCTGCTGGAAGTGTTCGTGGGTCACGGCCGCGAAGTGCTCGCGATCTTCTGGCGCCACACCCAGTACCACCGCGTAGGTGGTCAGTGCTTCGCCATTGCCCTTGGCCATGTCTTCGGACAGCTCGTTCATCATGCCGTTCATGGCAATCCAGGACTTGCCGCCGTAGGTCAGGGCGCTGTTGGTGCTGCAACCGTTGGTGCCCGAAGTCATGCCGAAAGTGGCGTTACCGGACGTGCCGTTGGTGGTGGAGGCGAGGAAGTGTGCCGGCGTACCGCGTTGGCCTTCGAACAGCATGTTGCCCCAACCGCAGTTCGGGCCGCCTGGGGATTCTGCCATTGCATTGAGGGAGACAACGGTGAAGAGAGTACCGAGAAGGATCCGTTTCATAGCTTTTTTCTCTTTGTGTGCAAACCAATGGACAAGGGTCAGGCGCGTTGCAGCGCCTCAGGGGCCAGTTATTATTTGTCCGACCCGCGCAGTTTGGAGTTTAGGCAGGTTCCAGGGGTTCCGTGATTTTTTACTAACAATCAGAGTTTTCGCGATTTTTATGTAGGACCTGTTACGTATCCGAGCTTTCCCAACGTCGCGCCTTGCCAGAGCGCGCAAGCGAGAGCCAGAATGCCGTCATCTGCCCCGCCTGATGTAAGGAAGCCCGATGCCTGATCCTGTTGCTGCCAGCTTGCGTCTAGCGCCCGAAGCGCTGACTCGCCCTTTCTCCGCTGAACAGTTCAGCTTCTCGACCACCAATGATTTGGAGCCCTTTCGCGGTGTGCTTGGCCAGGAACGTGCGGTTGAAGCCTTGCAGTTCGGTGTGGCCATGCCACGCCCCGGTTACAACGTGTTTGTCATGGGCGAGCCGGGGACCGGTCGCTTTTCGTTCGTCAAACGCTACCTGAAGGCCGAAGGTAAACGCCTGCAGACCCCATCGGACTGGGTCTACGTCAATAATTTCGATGAACCTCGCGAGCCGCGTGCCCTGGAATTGCCAGGCGGTGCGGCGGCAGCGTTCATTGCCGACATCAACGGCCTGGTCGACAACTTGGTGGCGACCTTCCCGGCCGTTTTCGAGCACCCGACCTACCAGCAGCGCAAAAGTGCGATCGACCGCGCCTTCAACCAGCGCTACGACAAGGCCCTGGACGTGATCGAGCGCCTGGCCCTGGAAAAGGACGTGGCGCTGTACCGCGACAGCTCCAACATCGCCTTCACCCCGATGCTCGACGGCAAGGCGCTGGACGAGGCGGAGTTTTCGCAGTTGCCGGAAGCTGACCGCGAGCGCTTCCACACCGATATTTCCGAGCTGGAGGAGCGCCTCAACGAAGAGTTGGCGAGCCTGCCGCAATGGAAGCGTGAGTCGAACAACCAACTGCGCCAGTTCAACGAAGAAACCATCACCCTGGCCCTGCAGCCTCTGCTTGCGCCGCTGTCGGAAAAGTACGCGGAAAATGCTGGCGTCTGCGGTTACCTGCAAGCCATGCAGGTGTACCTGCTCAAGACCGTGGTCGAGCAACTGGTCGATGACGCCAAGACCGACGCCCAGGCGCGCAAGCTGCTCGAAGAGCAGTACTGCCCGAGCCTGGTGGTGGGCCATCCGGTCAACGGCGGCGCGCCGGTGGTGTTTGAACCGCATCCGACCTACGACAACCTGTTCGGTCGGATCGAATACAGCACCGACCAGGGCGCGCTCTACACCACTTATCGCCAGCTGCGTCCCGGCGCATTGCACCGTGCCAACGGTGGTTTCCTGATCCTTGAGGCCGAGAAAATGCTCGGCGAACCGTTTGTGTGGGACGCCCTCAAGCGTTCCCTGCAATCGCGCAAACTCAAGATGGAGTCGCCGTTGGGCGAACTGGGCCGCCTGGCTACCGTGACCCTCAACCCGCAGATGATCCCGTTGCAGGTCAAGGTGATCATCATTGGTTCGCGCCAGCTGTATTACGCGTTGCAGGACGCCGATCCGGACTTCCAGGAGATGTTCCGCGTGCTGGTGGACTTCGACGAGGACATCCCGATGGTCGACGAGAGCCTGGAGCAGTTCGCCCAGTTGCTCAAGACCCGCACCTCGGAAGAAGGCATGGCACCGCTGACCTCGGACGCGGTGGCGCGGTTGGCCACGTACAGCGCGCGGTTGGCGGAACACCAGGGGCGCTTGTCGGCGCGGATTGGGGATTTGTTCCAACTGGTCAGTGAGGCCGATTTCATTCGTCACCTGGCCAGCGATGAAATGACCGACGCCGGGCATATCGAGCGCGCACTCAAGGCCAAGGCCACGCGCACCGGGCGTGTGTCGGCGCGGATTCTCGACGACATGCTCGCCGGCGTCATCCTGATCGACACTGACGGCGCGGCCGTGGGCAAGTGCAACGGGCTCACGGTGCTGGAAGTCGGCGATTCGGCCTTCGGCGTGCCGGCGCGGATTTCCGCCACGGTGTACCCGGGCGGCAGCGGTATTGTCGACATCGAGCGTGAGGTCAACCTTGGCCAGCCGATTCACTCCAAGGGCGTGATGATCCTCACGGGTTACCTGGGGAGCCGTTATGCCCAGGAGTTCCCGCTGGCGATTTCGGCGAGTATTGCGCTAGAACAGTCCTACGGTTATGTGGACGGTGACAGCGCGTCCCTGGGCGAGGCGTGCACCCTGATCTCGGCCCTGTCGAAGACGCCGCTCAAGCAGTGCTTTGCCATCACCGGCTCGATCAACCAGTTCGGCGAAGTGCAGGCGGTGGGCGGGGTCAACGAAAAGATCGAAGGCTTCTTCCGTCTTTGCGAAGCCCGCGGCTTGACCGGCGAGCAGGGGGCGATCATTCCCCAGGCCAACGTCGCCACGCTGATGCTCGATGAGAAGGTGTTGCAGGCCGTGCGTGCCGGGCAGTTCCATATCTATGCGGTACGTCAGGCGGACGAAGCCTTGAGCCTGCTGGTGGGCGAGCCGGCCGGTGCGCCGGATGAAGAAGGGCAGTTCCCGGAAGGCTCCGTCAATGCGCGGGTGGTTGAGCGTTTGCGCGTGATCGCGGAGATGATCAGCGAGGAAGACCTGAAGGACGCGGAGAAGGAGCTGGCGCAGGAGGCGCTGGCCGAAACCAAGCCGACCTGACGTTGTAGTGAGCGGGCAAGCCCCGCGCCGGGTGGCGAAGCCGCCCCAAATCCATACGCCGCGGTCTGTCTGAAACACCGCGGCGTTCCGTTTGGGGCGGCTTCGCCATCCGGCGCGGGGCAAGCCCGCTCACTACAGTCATAAAATTGGCGGTGGAGGGGGGGTGATGGCCGTTGGTCTCTACGGTCTTGGTTTGTAGCGATTTTATTCTATTCTCTGCTCAAGGGATTTCTACAGGAGTCGCAGGATAGAAACAGCCTCGCCGTGTGTGATCGAGGCTGAACGCCGATCTAACGAGGGTCGCCGCCATGTCGCGCAACCTTTGCCTTACCCGCCAGTGTTTTGGCCTGGTCACCCGTATCGAATGCTCCATTCGCCCTCTCGCGGGGGATAACGGGCTGTGGACCTTGTTGTTTGCCGCCGGAATGACCGGTGAGCAGCCGTCCACCATCAAGTCCCAAGGCCCGTTCCATGGGCCTTTTGTGGCGGAAAGCATGCTGGAATCAATCGTCGACAGCCTCACTTCCCATGGCTATGAGAAGGCGGGCGACCCGCAGATCTGGAGCCTGCACATGCAGGCCCATCTGCGACAGCTCAATGGCGACACCCAGCACTGAGCGCTATTTGCTCTCGGGCTTGTCCAGCTTGACCTCGAAACCGTATTGCACGGTGCTCAGGTCAGTGCGCTGGTAGCTTTCCAGGGTGGTTGGCTGGCCGTAGAAATAGTGCACGTCAAACATCGCCGTGCCGAATTCCTCGGCGCGGTGGCTCACACCGAGAATTTCCTTGAGGTAGTTGCCACTGGCGTCCTTGGCATAAAAGCGCCAGCTGTCGGCGGGGAATTCCTTCTGGTCGACAATCAGCGCGTTGTCCTTGAGCGACAGGCCCTTGGGCAGCTTGGCGACATCAATCGTGGCTTTGTCGATGGTGGCGAGGAACAGCGGCACCGAGCCCACCACAAACGCCGGGTTTTCCGGGAACAGGTTGAGGTCGTAGGTCAGCGTGCCGCGTGCCGGGTTCAGCTCGAAGGCTTCGGTCGGCAACTCGATCGGCTCACCGCGCTCGCCCTTGTCATCGGCGGTGAAGAAGGTAATCGGCGATTCGCTGCTGTTGCGCTCGGCGCCGACCAGGTCGTCATTGAAGGTGAACGGGTGGTCGAACACGATATGGGCGGCACTCGCGTCTTCGGTCGACTGGCTGATGGTGACGCTGTTTTTCAGCTGGTCTTCGGTCATGCTCGCGTCTTTGAGCCAACCGGCGGCGCCGTCGTCATACACCGTGACCGGCATCGGCAAGGCTTGCACGGTTTTCTGCAGGCTGTTCTTGTCGAAGCGCAGCACTGGTAGATCAAGGTCTTTGCGGGTGAGCGTGGCGGTGGAGAAATCCAGCACGTTGACGTGTAGCTTGTCGATCACGCCATTGAAATAGACTTTGGCGTAGTGGCTGGTTTGTTTGTGTTCGAAGGCTTTCTGCTCATCGACGAGTTTTTTCTCGAACGCATCCGACCAGGCCGTCTGCTTTTGCATCTCGGCCAGTTGTTTCTCGTAGAACGCCACCTGCGCTGCGCTTTCGTTGATCGAACCCGAACGCGTGAGGAATTGCCCGGTGCTGTCTTGCGCTTGTACCAGCAATGGGTTGGGCGATTCGTCGCCCACTTCTGCGGCGAGTGGCGCGCTGTTGGTCATCTCGATTTCGGCGTAGTTCTTTTCCAGTAACAACAGCTTGAGGCTCACAGTGCCGTCGGTGCGGGTGCGGCCGACGTCCTGTTTCGACAGCTCGAAGTTCAGCAGCTTGCCCGGCGCGACCACTTCTACCGTGCCCTTGAGGCTGACGGGCTGTGGCTGGCTTTTGTTTTCCGTCTCGACGCCTTCGATGAACGGGTAGGTTACTGTCAGATCATCGGGGTTGGTCAGGTTGGAACTGCTGGGGCTCAACTGGATGCCAGGGTCGGTTTCCGACCATTCCGGCTGGAATGGGATGACTTTGTTGTTGCTCAGCGTGACCGACTGCCATTCCAGCCCATGGGGGAAGGGGAATTGGTCCGGGGCATTGAAGCTGAACGGGAAGACCGGCTGCAGATCCGTCAGGTAGTCGGAATGCGAGGCTTTGCGCAGTACGAAAAGGCCGTTGATATAGGTGTCCACCAGCGCCTGGGGCGTAGGGTAATGCGTTAGCAGGGCGAGGGAGTTTTCACCGTATTCGGCTTCGACGGGTTTGTCGGCGAGTTTGACCCGCGCCCGTTCCAGCAACAGCAGCGAGCCGCCAAGGTCGGCGATGGCGTCGCGCAGTTTGGGGTCCTGGATGCTGTCGAGGGATTGCTCGAACTTCGCGGTTTTCTCTTCGAGGGTGGCCTGCTTCTGCTCATCTTTGGGGGAGCAGCCGCTGGCCATCAGCAACGCCGCACACAGGCCGATGTTGGCCAAAGGGGATCGCACATCCATCATCTGAGTCTTCCTGTCCGACATCATCGAGCCGATTTAATGGCCTCGACACTAGCAGAAAAATTCTCTTACAAGTGCCGGCCAGGTCAGTTTTCTCGCGGTTACAGGTGTTTGACAGCGGCTGGTATAATCGCCGCCATTTTTAGCCACGCTGTGTGAGATCCCATGGAACGCTTTATCGAAAATACTATGTACGCCTCACGCTGGCTGCTGGCGCCGATTTACCTGGGGTTGTCCCTGGGCTTGCTGATCCTGGCGCTGAAGTTCTTCCAGGAAATCATCCACGTGCTGCCCAACGTGTTCACCATGTTGGAAGCCGACGTCATCCTGCTGCTGCTGTCGTTGATCGACATGGCGCTGGTCGGTGGTTTGCTGGTGATGGTGATGATCTCCGGCTACGAGAACTTTGTCTCGCAACTGGACATCGATGACAACAAGGAAAAGCTCAACTGGCTGGGCACCATGGACTCTTCCTCGCTGAAGATGAAAGTGGCGGCGTCCATCGTGGCGATTTCCTCCATCCACTTGCTGCGCATCTTCATGGACGCCAAGAACGTCGATCCACAACACCTGATGTGGTACGTGATCATTCACATGACCTTCGTCGTCTCGGCGTTTGCCATGGGTTACCTGGACAAGCTGACCAAGCACTGATCCCCCACGCAGGCCTTACTGCTCTATGAAGTAGTAAGGCTTGCGACTGATCGCCATCTCCTTGATGACCTTCACCGGTTCCTTCAGCACACTGGTTTGATCCGTCAACGCAACGTTGCCGGGTTTGGCGCTGAGGAATGCCTGCAACTCGGCCTCGGTTTGCAGGAGCGGCACATAGCCCTGCATATAAAAAACCCCGGCGCCGGCAATCCGCTCGTTGGGCTGAAACATCGCCACTTCTCGACCTTCTGCTTGCAGCGCCTGGAGCTGGCTGATCACCGGCACGAATGACTCGCGCTTGTCGGCCTTGGGCGCGAACACGAATGCAGCGCTCATATAGCTGGCAATCAGTACGGCGAACACGCCGCCGATCACCTGCCGATGGTAGCGGTAGAGTGCGGGCTTGCGGTCTTTCAGGCGGTCCAGCAGCACCCGCGCATATTCTGCCGCGAGCACCGCGGCGGCTGGCGTGAGCGACATCAGGTACACGGTGCGCTTGCTCGAAGCCAGCGTCAGCAGGGTGAATTGCGCCACCAGCCAGATGCAAAAAAACAGCAAGTAGCGATTGCGTGCCAGGCTCTTACGCAAGTGCCACAGGCCCAGGTACACCAGGATATTCCACGGCAGAAAGGCTTCGGGCAGCTTGGCAAGGTAGTAGTAGAACGGTTCGTAGTGCCCAGCCTCGACGAACGAACCGCTGAAGCGCCCGACGCTGTTGGTCCACAGCACTTCGCCGACGGCCTGCATACCGCCACGTTGAAACAGGAACCCCAGCCAGATCAGCAGCGGCACCAACGCCAGCAAGGTGAACAGCCCGGGCTTGAGCCAGTCGCCGATGCGCAGGCGTTTGTCGATCACGCTTGTAACGACCAGATACACGAAGATCACGATGCCCGGCATCGCCAGGCCCAGCACGCCTTTACTCAGGGTGGCGATCACCATGCCGAGGGTAAACAGCGCCCAGGCGCCGGACTTGGAGCCTTGGTTCTCAGGACGCATCGCCTGGTAGAACCCCAGCAGCGCGGTGGTGACGCCGAGGCTGAGCAGCGAGTCTTCACCCACGCCGCGTACGTTGCTCCAGTAACTGGCCATGGTCGCAAGGATCAGCGCGGCGCTGAACGCCAGGGTCTGCGGGCGGCCGAACTTGCGCAGCATCCCGTAGAACAGCATCACGCTGAACAAACCGGCAAATGCCGAGGCCAGGCGTACCGCCCAGGTGGTGCCGCCGAACAGGCGAATCGCCCCGGCGTCGAGCCACAGGCTCAGGGGCGGTTTTTCCAGGAAGGGTTCGCGAAACAGTTGCGGCACGACCCAGTTGTTGTCCAGGTGCATGGCCATTGCGATCCCGGCGACGCGGGCTTCGGTAGAACCTTGCAGTTCGTGGCTGCCAAGGGCAAAGAAGAACAACAGGGCAACAAGCAGGAGCAGCAGAGGAACAGGACGCGTCATGGATTCTGGCTACCAGGGCGAGGGAGCGCTCGGGGGGAGCGGTCATTGCAATGGGCTAGTATCGGTCGGCGATTCTGAATATTTCGTGAATGAGCGCGGGATTTTTCTACGCCCAAGTCTCTTACGGTGCCTGCAAGCTCGGTAGTGCCGCTTTACCTTGTGCCGTCAGGACCGGCGCCAGTTGCTCCCAGGTGAAGCTCAACTCGTTGTCACAACCGTCGCCTTGGGCGGGGGTGGAGAGTTGCAGGCCCTCGGTGTTGAAGCTCAAGTCGAAGGTGGAGTAACTGGTGACCGCCGGGCAGCCTTCGTCGACGCTGGTTTGTTTGGCCAGCCAGGCGCTGAACGTGGCCGGCAGCTGGACTTGGCCGGAGTAGGGGCTGTCCCACTGCGCCTGGCCGCCGAGCCATGTCCACGGGTCGACGCTCTCGCCGGTGTGCAGGTTCCAGCTGTGCAGGCCCCAACTGATGCCGCCACGGCCGTAGCCTGCCGCCCAGTGGTAGAACCGCACGGTGATCCACTGCGAGGACCAGTAGAACGGCTCCACCGTGATCTCACTGGTGTAGGTGCCGCCGCTCTGGTCCAGGGCGTTGCGGCGCTCTCGGTAGAACTGCGCCTGGCCTTCGGGGCTGATGGCCATGCGCGCGAGGTCTGCGTTGATCTTGCTGATGGCCGGGCCGTCGCCGTCGAGACTCAGGGTGACTTGCCCGCCCTGGGTTTTGACCTGATAGGCGTGTTCGTTGAAGGTCTTCTTTTCCACCGTTACCGGCGGCGGCGACGCTTCGAGCGGGTTGTTGTAACTGTCGCTGGCGCAACCCTCCGCGTCCGCACGTTTTAGGCGCAATGCCAGGCCTTTGCCGCCTATGGCCTTGCTCCAGGTGCCGGTGAGTGTGTCGCCGTGAGGGTCGTCCAACTGCCAGAACCCGGTTTGCCCGTCTTCTACCCAGGGCTCGCTCGCGTTGGCCTGGGTCAACTGAATCGGGCTGAGGATACGCTGGTAGTAGTAGCTGCCATTGGCGCCGTGGGCGCCGTTGAAACACGCGGTGATCGCGGACTTGCCCAGGGTGCCGGTCCACACGCCGGCCAGGTCGGCGGCAGTGGCGAGCAAAGGGGTGCAGGCGAGGGTCAGGACAGCAAGGGGCTTGAACACGGGTATCGGACTTCCGGTTGTCTGATAGAGGGCGCTAGGGTAATGGGAAGTGCGTGCGGAACCAACCTATACCGAAGTTCGTGCCCCATCGCGATTGAGTTTCACGACCTGCTCTTTTTGTTTACCTGTATGAACGCACAACGTGGACGCGACCTGCTGTTTTACTTAGGGTGTGGCGATTCAATATCAGCCATAAGGCAGTCTGCATGAAGCGTGAACAGTTCCTGACACAACCTGAAGTCGCGTCGTTTGTTGAATGGTTGCAGGCCAATTTGCCGACGCTGACCTTCAACCTGAACTTCAAGGCCAGCAAGTTTGTGCCCGGTGGCTTGATTGCTCAGGTGCAGGGCTTCGAGCAGGTGATCGGGCACTACCGCTGGAAGGCCAGCTGGCAGGATGCCCACCAGCAGAGCGTCAATTCGCAGAGCTGGGTGCAGACCCGGCAGTCCCTTGGACAGTTGGGCGCTTGGCTTAAACGCGCAGTCGACGCGGGTGACGAGCCGCAAGCGCTGCAAGCCTGCTTGCAGGTGCTGCGTTGGGGCGGGGTACGCGGGGCCATTCCGTTTTTGCAGCGATTGGCGACCAACGGGGAATTGTCGGCGTATTTGCGCAAGATGGCCGGGCTGATAGCGCTCGACGGTGAGCAGGACCTGGATGACCTCAACGCCAGCAGCGTCCAGCGTTTTGATGCGGGCCTGACCAAGATCCATGCCCTGCTGGATGCGTCGGGGTCGCCGATTTATGACAGCCGTGTGGGGGCGGCGATGGGGATGTTGTATTCGTTGTTTCGCCAACAGTGGAGCGGCGGCGGCAAACCGTTGCTGGCGTTTCCCTCCGGTGGTGCCCGTGGCAGCCAATTGCGCAACCCGGGCGCGTTTGTGAACGGGTTGGCGGCGCGGCAGTTTTCGTCGATCAGCTATGAAACCTGGGCCCGCTCGCAGGTGCGCCTGGGATGGATCATCCGAGAGCTGCTGGGGCGTACGAACTGGTTCGCCGACCAAGGGGCGTTGCCCGCGCGCTGCCATGCGTTTGAGGCCAGCCTGTTTGTGTTGGGGTATGACTTGCGTTGTTTTGGACTGGCGCCGCAGGTTGTCGTGCCGGTTGCAGGTCAGAAGGCGCGTAAAGCTGACAGCACGGGGTGGGTGCCGACGGGGAACACGTTCGATCAGGCTATCAAGGACTACCTGGAGTATTACCGCAACGGCGGCGAACCGGAAAAAGCACCGTTCGTTGATTGGCTGTCGACCCATCGCTCTATCTCTCGCGGGACCGCGCAGGGTTACTGCTTTGCGTTTTCCATGCAGGAGTTCGACCTCTTCGACTGCTCGCTTGAAGTGCTTGAACGGATCGTGGCAGGTGGTGAGGACGGCTTGCGTGCAGCCCTTGCGAGCGAGGTGCTGGAACCCTTTGCCTTGGGGGATGAACGGGTCAGTGTGTGCCTGGTCGATGTGTTGATCACGGGGCGGGCGTACCAGCGTGAAACAACTGGCAAGGCACGCGTCGCATCTATCGTGAGCGCGGGTTATGCCGGTACGCCCGATACCGCAAACACCCTGATGCACCTGGGCCGCAACGTCGGCCAGCACTTTGGCCTGCTCAACGCGCAATACCTGCCTACGCCGCTGTTCGAGCGGTTCTTCGGTGATTGCGACCTCGACGCCTGAGGCGTTCTATCGCCTCGACGTTTGCGCGCAGCCCTCAATCAAACGTAAGCCACGGCCGCAGCTCTTTGAGGTTGCTGACCACAATCTGCTGCGCCTCTGGCGTGGTGGCCAGGTTTCGCGGGTCGATCTGATAGCGGCGCAACACGTACCGCACCAACGCCTTGCGGCTGGCGACCACCAGTTGCCCATCGGTCATGCCGAAGTCGGTTTCGATGATCGCCTGCTGCGCAGTGTTCAAGCGGCTGTCAGGGGCGAAGATGATCGGCACTTCGGTGTTCCAGTCGTCATCTTGCTCGCGTGTGTACGCTGACGCGTCGAGCAACTCCGGCTCGCCGCGCAGGCGGCTCAGCACAAAGTCACGGTACTGGCGGTTCTTCTCGCAATAGGCGCGCACGTGCCAGCGCATGCCGGTGTACACCAGGGTGTGCGGGGCGATCAGGCGGATTTCCACGTTTGGCGTGTTGAACGAAACGTACTCGGTCTCCAGGCGCAAACCGTCGCGACAGGCCTTGAGCAACGGCCGCAGGATTTCCGGACGGATTGGCCGGTCGGGCACTTCCAGCACCTTGGTGTGGGCGTAGGCCAGGGCCAGCCCATCGATGTGCGGCGCC
Source organism: Pseudomonas sp. FP2335 (assembly GCF_030687535.1). NCBI lineage: Bacteria > Pseudomonadati > Pseudomonadota > Gammaproteobacteria > Pseudomonadales > Pseudomonadaceae > Pseudomonas > Pseudomonas sp. FP2335. The sequence goes on along the minus strand of NZ_CP117437.1, from coordinate 5,170,293 downwards.
CGTTCATTGTTCTGGTACAGCAGGTGCAAATAGGCACTGGCGCTGTCCTCGATGAACCGCGGCTTGAAGTGTTTGCTCGGTACGTAGCCCTTCAGCTGCTTGTCATATGTCAAGTTTCGGGGCGCATGTTCATTGATGTAGGTGTTGATGTCCTTGGAGGCCTGCTGGCGGCTGATGCCAAAGCTCTGCATCAAGTGCCCCGTGGTCAGCCGGCCTTCCCACCAGGCGACGGTCTCGATGAGGCGATAGCGAAGTGCCAGGTCCCAGCGCACTTGCTCGATGGATTGCTTGCGTTTCATGGCTGCTCCATGTGTGTGAATACTTTACCTGTATAAGTCTACATTCTAGACCTGTCGTGAATCACTACATATCGTGTTGCTGTCTTCGAAATACCTCGAAGGCCTGAAAGGACGTGAACATGAGTATGTCGGAAGTGGTTTCGACGGGGGCATTGGTGGTGATGGGGATCATCCTGCTGGTGCTGATCCAGCATTGCCTGAAACTGAGCGAACTGTGGAAGATGGTTGCGCACTACCAGAAAGACCTGCGCTGGGCGCAGATCTGGGAAGTGGAGAACCGCGAACTGCGCTCGGCATTACGTGCCGAGCGTGAACACGTTGCGCAGTTGCAGCGCAAGTTGGAGTTGTTGCAGGCGATGATTCCGGTGGAAGGCTAGCTCAGCGGTGTCAGATTGCGGGCTGTTTGCAACTCAGATTTCAATCGCATCCGCGAACTCATCCTGCATGCGGCGACGGACCAGGAACACCGGTTTTTCTTCGTCTTGAGTGCGCGGTTTTTCCAGTTCGAGTTCTTTGCTTTTGAACTTGGCTTCGACGATTTTTTGCGGGGTTGGGAAGTCGCCTTTTTCTAGCAGATACTGCTGGTAAATAGGCTTCAGCGGCCGCAGCAGGCTGGAGAGTTCGATAAAGTTGCTGCCCTCCAAAACGTCCAGGCGTGTCTTGATCTCGGCTTCCACCGCTTGGGTATAACGCGCTTTCAGATCCTCCTTCAGCGCACGCAGGTCGAGGCCTTCTTGGGCGATCAATTCCATCGTGGCCTTGAGGTCATCAGGGTTGTGTTCCTTGATGAGCCGCAGGGCTTGGAGGAAGTCTTGACGCTGCAAGGCGGCAGGGATTTTTTTCAGCAGTTCGCGGTTCTTCACGCCGTCGCGGTAGGCCTTGATGATCAGGTAAGGGATGCTGATAGGCAGGGTCACAATGCCCAGCGCGCAGATCGATACCCACTTGGTGACGGACCAGGCGTGTTTGAGGATGATCCCCGCGAAGCCGATCGCCAGCAGCAATAAAAACCCGTAGACAATAATGATCATGGTGACTCTGCTATCCGACAAATAGAACAGTGGAGAGCGTGCACCGGCACGCTCCGCTTAAGGCATCAGGCCGTTGGTTTGTCGTACGTGTAGGCGATTTTTTTCTCGGCGCGGATACGCGCCTGGTCCTCTTTCAAGAAGTAGAGGTCCAAGGATTTCGGCGTATCGATGTGAGCGCTTTTAACCCATTGTTTATTGGCGTCCGTGAAGTAAAGGTCTACGCCAAAGACGAACTTATCCTCGTCCTGCAGCGCAATGAAAACCTCACCTGATACGAAGTCCAACTGTTTGGCTGTTTGCTCGTGAAGAATGTAGGGGTCGAGGCCAGTGGTTTTTTGAGCCAGGTAGTCATCGACTGAGACTTGGCCTTCCTTGATCAGTTTTTCGCCCTCTTTGAGCAACTCTCTCAAGCCCAGCTTGACCGCCTTCTTGAAGTCTTCCAGCAGGGCGCCACCCAATGTCTTGTCGTCGTGATTCATGAGTTACAGCTCCAGCTTGAGTTCTTTGGCAATGTCTTCTGAAATGTCCACCGGCGCTTGGGTGCTTTCCAGCTTGCGGCGAATATGCTCGGGCACATCTGATGCGGGAATGGTCCGCGTGGTGACGGTTTCTTCCCACTGCTGATCTTCATTTTTCGAGTAGAACTTGTTCAGCGCCTGTAAGCCTGCGGCAATCCCGGCAACCACATTCTGGGTTTTGATGTAGGCGGTCAGGCCGACGATGGTTGCTTTGACGATTTGGCGTACGTGTTTGACGGAGGCTTCCAGAAAGTTCTTTATCTTGTCCCAAAATGCAGAGACCACCACGGCGCCGGCGAACAGTGCCGCGCCCAACAAAATAAATGGAATCATTCCAGCACCATCCCTGTTTGCTTTTCGACGTAGTCCTTGGAGACCACTTTGGTTGTAGTTGTGTATTCGCTTTTTGCGTTTGCCTGTTTGCTGGCAAGGGTGTTGTTTATTTCCTTCAAAATGTCCTCTTCGCAAAGGCAGGTCGACTGCTTGTAAGCGGCCTTGAAGGCGGCCATCAGTGTGATGTTCTCGATGTCCGCCGCACTCAATCCCTGCGCCGCCTGTGCATAGGTTTCCAGCGCCAGGCCGGCTTGCAGCGGTTGCGGGATGTAGCGTTGGAACAGCGCGACGCGGTTGTCATGGTCCGGTAGCTTGAAGTGGATGTGCTTGGCGATCCGGCGCATGAAGGCGGGGTCGTAGTTGGAGATGAAGTTCGTGGCGAAAATCAGGATGCCGCTGAAGTCATTCAAGATGTTCAGAAGTACCGAGCGGGTCTGGTTGACACTGGTATCGGTGGCGCTGGTCATGTTGGTGACACGTCGACTCAAGATGGCATCGGCCTCGTCGAAGAAAATCACACAGTCCATTTCCTTGGCGAAATCAAACACCTTCTTCAGGTTCTTCGGCGTGTCGCCCACATACTTCGATTCAATCTGTGAGTAGTCGACGACCAGCAGATCCTTGCCAAACGCTTGGGCAACCGCGTGCGCCGTGATGGTTTTACCAGTGCCGGGCTCGCCATAAAAATTCAGTACGAATTTGTCTGACATCTTGTGGGTGCTGGCGAAGCCGAGGGTCTTGTAGACGAATTCACTGTCTTTGCGCAGGGCAATCGCAGAGAGAATTTCGTCTTTGGTGTGGCTGTTGACCACGACGTCATCCAGGTTGTATCTGGGAACAATGACTTCAAAGTCATACGCCGGTGCTGCGGGCGCTTGCTCCTTGCTATGTGGCTCGGCCTTGGCCAGCGGTCTTCCGATGGGCATATCTACTCCAGGCTTGGAAAATCAAACGCGTGCATAGGAGGGGTCATGGGTGCTTGAATCCACGCTCGTTACCCCAATGCACACGTGCAAAAAACACCACGGCGACCACCGGCACCAGTGCCGAATAACCGGGCTTCAAGGCGGTCTTCAAATTGGTCATCCAGCGCCCCACCGGGGTCATGTCCAGCAGGCTCGGGAGCGCCGAAACCACATTCCAGGTGGCGAGGCCGCTCAGGTTGATCTCGCCACGGGTAACCGCCAACTCGCCTGACGGCTCAGCCTGCGGTGGGGTTGACGGGCTCTTGAGGTAAGAGGCCAGGGTCAGCCGTTCCGCCAACGCGTCCACATGTTTGAAGTAGGTGTCGGCGGGCATGGCCTTGACCACGGCAATCGTTGAACGGCTGAACGCATGGCCATCTGGAAACGCGTTATCGAACACTTGTCGAATCAGCAGGGCTTCGAGCTCTACTACGGAGCTACAGGTTTGCCGGCCATTGCCCAAGTCGAAATGACTGACTAACCCATCGAGCACGTTGGCATAGGCAAGGCCGCGCCCGCGGGTCAAATTGGCCAGGCAATGCCCGCCCAGCAGCTGCAGTTCCTGGATGAAGGAATACAGCGGCTTCTGCTCGTCGAAGGACACCCAACTGCTGCTTTTAAGGTGCTTGATGCCTTGCTCCAGCACGGCTGCTGGCGCGCTTTGCATCAGACCGTAGAGCAGCGCGTCAGTGTGGATTGGGTCCTGCGACATCACCGCGCCGAGCCGCTGGCCGCTAAAACCCGCGAACCGAGTGCGCAGCAAGACGTCATGCAGCTTGGGCCAATAGTCCAAGTGGCCGAAGTCGGTCATTTCGACATTTTTAAAGTGCGGTACCTCGTGTCGACCCACGCAGGTCTCATCCACATTCATCAACAAGATGGCATCGGATTTTGAATAGGCGTTAATCACCCGCCCCGCCGCGCAGTTGTTCAATGCCTGGGCCTCGTCTGCCGAAACCTCGACTGCCGCAGCCATCAACAGCACATCGCCGATGATCAGCTCACAAGACTCGGGATGGCTGGCCAGCTTGCGCAACGCACTGACCACCACCCGCCCGCCCAGGGAATGGCCGACCAGATTGACGTGGGTGACATACGGATAGTGCTCCAGCAGATGGGCCTCCAGCTCCTCAAGCAGCGCTTCGCCAATGCGGTTCGCCCGCTTGCGAACCACCGCGAAATGCACCGACCGATCCAGAGCAAATGCAGCAATACCCGCACCGGGATGCAATCGCGAAGCGCCCATGATGACGTTGCGTGACATCGAACTGATTGAGGAATAGTGGCTGGAGCGCCAGAACGCCAGGAGGTTGATGTCACCGTCCAGCGCTTGCGGGATCTGGCTGGACAGAAGAGTACGATCACCCAGGTTATGGCCCGCCGAGTAGCCGTGGATAAACACGTTGGCGATGGTGCTGGCGCTGAAGGATTGAGTGGTGAAGCTGAAGTGTTTTGTTTCCAACGCTGAGATTCCGTTCAGTCGCGTGGTTTGGGGGAGCGTTAGGTTATCGGCTGGGAGGGGGGGGACTTTAGGGCAGAAGGCCATCATTCTTGTTGGGGGAAGGGGAGGGGGATTTGGAAGGGGGGGAGAGGAGTTGCAGGCACAAAAAAAGACGTCCGTGGACGTCTTTGTTTGATCATTTGGTGGGCCGGGGGAAGTTGAATTCATTACTTAGGCATTTGATCTAAATGACTAATTTGGGTTTGTAAAATTTTCTGGAATACCAGTTGGAATACAGGCAGAGCTGAATTGAGCAACATGCCTCATTGCCGTCCTGTAGGCATGGCCGACAAGAACATCTGTTATCCGAACTGGCCAAGCTAACGAGGCCATCTCTCGCGGGTTTGCCAAACCCAGTTCAGCCCGCTACTTAAGTAACCCGCTCAAACAAGTCTTTGAACACCATTTTGAACGGCGCATCGCTAGGGACCAACAGCTGGCGTGACTTCAAGCAAAAAGGCAGTACCCATAGCCGCAGCCCACCTGTCTTGGGGAACTCGAATACTGGTAGCGGTCGATCAAATGCCCCAGTCTTAGGGTAAATCAGCACCACATCTCCCGACCCATTCAGATAGCTTTGCCCATAGGCCTGCAATTGATAGAAGTCACCCTGTGCGAGGCCGTATTTATTCGTCCCATTTGCCTTGAGACCATCGAGCAGTTTCCACTTTGTATCGAGAACCAGCACATCTTTCTTGGCATCCTTGATCAACAGGTCTGGTTTTAGACAAAACCAATTCTGTTCTTGATGGCGAACCAAGTGATGGCTGCGTGCTTGGGTTTTCAGGTGAAGCGGCCTCGCCAGTTGCTTCGCTATATGCTTGGAGACGAACGCTTCGAACACTGCCTCCATTGGGAACAGCAGCGACGGAGCGTGATTGCCTCCGCGGCCTGTCATGGGTGATTGCTGTTCTAGAATCAACTTTGACCAAGCGAGTGCTTCTTCGTAGTAACCCATGCCCCGCTCAAGGCGTACCCGCTGGAAGTCCATATTAGGGTCTGATGAAATCGGGACCTCTGCGAAGACAAATCTCAGTTCTCGAGCCAGTTGCTGATGTGTCTGAGATGCCGTCAGTTGCAGGATTCGTTGCAATGCGGTGTGTAATAAACGGTTTTCCGGACGATTAATCGAGAACTCGTCGTGCTCTGTAAAGAACCGGTCCGCCCTGCAAAGGTTTTGCCGCAGATGGGATGCCATCATCAGTTTGCCGCGAAGGGCAAACAAGTTGCTTTGCTGAGTGGTATAGGTGCTGCGCAGGCCTTGTTTGACGATATGCCCGACGGTGCGTAGGAACTCGGCAATAAAAACTTCCAGTAAGGGCATTCGTGCCGCGGCGAGGTTGGCGGTGTCAGTTTGGAGGTGGCGAAACTCTTGAAGGCAGCAGAGCATTTCGATCAACAGCTGACGAGCCTTCGAGGCGCCCGCACCTATTACTTTTCCGACTTTCGGCAGTACCTCGATTTGGTAACCGTCTGGTGCACGTATCACTCCAACAAAACTAGTGACCTGAACGGCTCGATGCCCGCGCCGTTGAGTCAGGCGCAGCCACGCTGGCTTACTGTCGTTGGAGGCCCGCAGGCACTGGCGTTCTAGCCATGCGTAGACCGTATCCGGGATAATGTGCAGACCCTCGGACAACGAGCCAGTCGAAGTCGCTGCCATCAACACGTCAAATTCGTAAATCGATATTCCGCTCACGTGCCTCCGCCTTCAGGTCGACAGCGTCTTGTAGATGCCAATGTAGGCATCCGGATTAGAGAGGGCAGCCTTCTGCAGAGCGTAGTGGCGCTTAGTGGAATAGCTGTCCATGCCATGATCGCTGCCGAACAGGCGAGCCAGATCATCCTCCTGATCTTCACCCTCAACGATAAAGCGTGCGGCTTGGGATTTCTGATTGTCTGCTAAGACAAGGCGGATCTTTTGCCAGTCTTCGAAAAAGTACTCTTCGAGCAGGGGCAGAATACGTGTGCTGAACACCTGTTGCAGGGCTACAAATCGCTCGTCTCCATCAGGCACTAGCGCTAATGCTGTGAAGTACGCATGGCCGATGCAATGGTCGCGGTCGTAGAGCATCTCGATGCGCTGGTTTATTGCATCAAGCATACGAGGCACATCCATTACTTGCTCCCCCAGACTGACTCGAAGGTTTGCAAGCGGCGCGCCTGGCTCGTCGCGAGCGTCCGGCATTAACGGCACAAACTCGAATCGGCGACGTAACGCGGTGTCCAGCAACGCAAGGGATCGGTCTGCCGTGTTCATAGTGCCGACAATGTCGACATTGGCTGGTACCGAAAAACTCTCTCCGGAATACGGTAACGTCACCGAGATGGCGTTTTTAGCACCTTCGCGTTTATCAGGTTCGATCAAAGTGATCAGCTCGCCAAAGATCTTGCTGATGTTTCCCCGGTTGATCTCGTCGATTACCATCGCGAACTGCTGATCTGGCGCCATACGTGCTTTGCGGCACAAGTCCTTGAAGACACCAGCGCGGATCTCGTATTGGACTTCACCGGATTCCGCATCGCCTTCGAGAACCGGACGCAGACCTTCCACGAACTCCTCGTACCCGTAAGATTGATGGAAGGTGACGAAACTGTAACGCTTGATGTATTCGGCTGAGGGAGGACCGGCATTGTACTCGTCTACCAGCCGCTTCAGATTGGCAGCTGCGTCCGCCCAGTCTCCAGTTAGTATCCATGATGAGTCCGATAGCTTATCGAAGACAGCCGGTGCCATTCGCTTGCTCATCTTGATGGTTTCGGAGGACTCGATAGCATGGTATTGGAGAGCACCCCAAACCGTGTTTCGCACACTCTTGTTCGTGCTTTTGGCGGCGGCAATCGATTTCATGAATGGGTGATCAAGCAAGAGATCGACACTTGCTTTCCCGCCCAAGTGGTACAGAGTTGCTGCGATTGCCTCCCACCAGGTAAGGCTCGCAATCCTTTCGCTCACAAACTGATTTTGCCATTCTTCCTTGGATACCGAGGTCGTGACTTGCTCATACTCTCGCTTCATTAGCTTCGACAATTCGTATGTCTTGCCTGTGCCAGGTGGGCCGTAGTAGATACGATTGAGAGGAAGCCTTATCGCATCAGAATCAGCAATGTCGTCTTCGCCAGTCTCATCGTTGTCTTCCACCGGATCGTCCCTCAGTTGATCTGGCCATAGTCCAGGTCGTTCGGCTTCAAGTAATAGCCAGTCGTTGGGTAAATCATGCTTGTCGGCAAGGGATGCTTCAATCTTCGTGAGCAGTTCATTAGTTAGCGGCTCACGGTGGAGGATGGGGAGGGCGCCCACCTCACGCTTCCAGGAGAGCTTCCGCACTCGCGTGCCCCGCACAATGCCAAGTACGCCAATCGCCCGTTCGCTTCCGGGGTTCTTGCGGCCAAATCGCACCTGAATATCTTTGCTCGAGTGCCACCAGTCCAAGCCGGCCATATGTACAGCACGCGCCAATCGACAGAACTCCGCTTTGTCCTCTGGAGTCCATGAGGCGCGGAAGGTCTGAAATGCTGGCTTGCTGTCGAAGTGCTTGAGCAGGTCTTCGTCGTCCAGTGACTTACTCAGATTCATTTTGGCTACTAACTCTTCGTAATGCAGCTTGAAGTTGCGGATGGCTTCAGCGCTCCATTCGGTGAGCTGGTCCAGCGATTTTTCCAAACCATCGCCTGCGGGCATTGTTGTTACAAAGGGAGCGTTGTAATAGTCGCCTCGCAGGGCTAAGTAGGTTTTGCGCGTTTTACTAGACTCGCCCAGCCCGACGGTATCGATCTTGACCACAAAGCCGTCGTCGGCATCGATCCCTACGGTAATGGCCAGTTCCTTAGGCGCTTCCGGTGAGGGGTAAATTTTCGCCCAGTTGTAGCCAGAGAAATGATTACCCTGGTTGGTAGGCCGCTTGCGAATTTCGACGCGCCCTACTGGAAACAGTGTGGTCTTGAGTTTGTTAGCCCATGCCTGTGTGACTGCATAGGCTTTTTTCAGATCATCGTAAGCTTGGTTTTGCTCGGGGTTGGACTCGTCACGCTTGTGTCCTGCCCACTTGTTCAACAACTCGAAGTGGTTGCTCGTGAAATAGTCCGTCATGGTACTCAGATTCCTTCAACATCAATTCCATGTTCTGCCAACCATGTCTTGCGCTGTGCATAGTCAGGCATGACGCGTTCCAGGCGGAGCCAAAATTCTGGGGTGTGATGTGGCTCTTGCAGGTGCACCATCTCATGCACCACCACGTACTCCGCAATGGGCTTGGGCAGTAGGATTGTTTTCCAATGAAAATAGAGCTGTGCGCCCTTACCACATGAGCCCCAGCGATAGCCCAGATCCTGCACACGCACACCGCTGGGGGTCAGGTCCATTCGCGCTTGGTGGTTCTCGACTCGTAAGGCGAGCCAGCTGCGGGCATGTTCGCTATACCAACGGATGAAATGTTCGCGGGCTCTTGGCAGTTCGCTACGCAGCAGGCGGAAGCGACCAGCAGAAAGTTTTAATGGCCCATCCTGCTCATCAACCAGTTTGAGGCGATAACTTCGTCCCAAATACAGAAACCCCTCTCCGTCGACGTATTCCTTGGTGGGGATGGAGCGCTGCAGGCGTTCCTTTTCGGCAAGACGCGAGTAAATCCAGAAGCTTTTTTCCGCTACGAATTGCCGCAGCGCTTGCTCCTCAACCTCTGGCGGGGCAGACAGGATAAGTGCGCCGTCACGTTCGACGGTGATCTGTAACGTCTTGCGCCGCGCGCTGCGGCGTAGCGTCAGTTGCAGATCGTTTACGGTGAGGGTTTGACTGCTCACAGCTGCATCAACCGTTCATGGCTGGCTCTCGCTTGATCCATCAGGCGGTCAGACAGCACCCCCGCCGTATCGCTATCCACCAAGGGCGGACGCAGTCGCATCAGGTAATCAAATAGCTGCCCGGCCAGCTCCTCCTGTGCCGCTCGCTTGCGCGGGCTCCAGATATCGCGGTGGCTTTGGAGTTCGCCCACCAACAGATCGACCAGTTCCACTGTCACATCCTTCAAACGCAGCAGCTCGGCGGGCTGCGGATTGGCGTCGGCACACACCACATCCAGCAGGGTGCGCAGGAAGGGTGCATAGTGTTCGGGCAAATCCAGGGGGCTGTAGCCATCGCTCATTTGACCGCTGCGCAGCTCGTTGATGATCTTCTGCATCTGTTCAACCAACTGATCCCACTGCTCGCCCAGCGACTTGAGCAGCTCGTTCAGGCGTTCGGACAGCTTGCGATAGAGCACCGGATCTTCATCAGTATGCTTGCGCACATGCGAGCGAATGGCGTGCTCCATCTCTGATGCCTTGGCGCGGTCGTTGACGCTTCGCGACAACTGTTTCTCGAAGTCTGCATCGGTGAGCTGGATCGGCGGAATCTTCGGGTCGATGCCCAGTGAGATAACATGATCGTCGATCAGTTTGCGCACCTTGGCACCGACATCCTTGCCCAATTGCGGCAGGTCCTTGTAGCGCCCACGTGCCCGCGCGTGGATATAGGCCAGGCGCTTGGCATCCTTGACGAAGGGCAGGCCCTCGGGGCGTGGCAGCACGGTGTCCAATGAGTTGAGGAACGCTTTGAGTTTTACCGCAAATTCGGCGCGCACCTTTTCCGACTCCAGTGCGGCAATGCAGGTTTCGGCATCTTCCAGCGACTCGATGCCCTGGCGACGCAGCACATCCACTACACGAAGATGACGATCGCGCAGCACCGGCACCTCGTCCTTGATGCTGCTCAGCGCACCTTCGATATCCTCGTCGGCATAGGCTGCCAGCGCTTCGCGCAGGTGGTTGGCGACCCCGTAGTAATCGACCACGATACCGCAGCGCTTGCCGAAACCAGTACGGTTGACCCGCGCAATGGCTTGCAGCAGCTCGGCTTCCTTGATCGGCCGGTCAAGGTACATGACCCCTTCGATGGGGGCGTCAAAGCCGGTGAGCAACATAGACTTAACGATCAGGAAAGCCAACGGGTCGGTCTTGCCTGGCTGCTCATGATTCAGGGGCTTCTTGAAACGCTGGATCAGCAGCTCGTGCTTGCTGCCATCCGTCCAGGTTTTCCACTCGGCCGGATCGTTATTTGAGCCGGAAATAATCGGTGCGAATTCCAGGCTGCGTAGCCTGTCGCGATAGCGCCACGCCTGCACGCGCGCCTGCAGCTTGGGTGGACGCTGGCACAGTGCTTCATCGTCGAGGTCCTTGTCGGCTGCTGGCAACGCTTCGGCCTCGGCCAACAACTGATCGCGGGCGGCCTGCAGTGCGTGGAAATAGCGGATTGCCGCAATCCGGCTATAGGCTACCACCTGCGCCTTGTAGCCATTGGGCAGGATATTGGTGACGTAATGTCTGAGGATGTCGCGCGCCTTATCTGCAATCAGCGCGGGGGCATCAAAGATATGGCCTTTGGTGGCGTATTTTTTCTTGATCAGCTCCAGCTCGTCCTGACTGTGCTCGCGGAACAAATCCTCGAACAGTTCATCCAGGCTCGCTCCATCTTTTAATGCGCCCTGGGCAGTGCGTCCTTCGTAAAGCACCGGCACTGTAGCGCCATCTGCCTCGGCTTCCTTGATGGTGTATTTGTCGATGAACGCGCCGAAAATTTCGTGGGTGCGTTTCTTATCGCCCATGATGATCGGTGTACCGGTAAAGCCGATGCGCACGCAGTTGGGCAGGCCCGCCAGCAGGTTTGCCTGTAGATCGCCGGCCTGGGTGCGGTGCGCTTCATCGATCAATACCAGAATGCTCTCGTCGTGGTTGAGCACCTCGAATGGTTTGCTTACCAGGTAGGGCGCGCGCTTTTCTGCGGCTTTGAGGTGTGCAGTAGCTTGCGTAGGGATCGACGCCTCCCTATCTTCTTCCTGTTCGGGATTGCGATACTTCTGGATGGTGGCGAATACCAAACCGGGGCCCTGGCGACGTGCCAAGGCTTTAACACCCTCGATATTAGAGGCCACCTCCGGCAGTTCACCGCTCAGCGTGGCGGTGGCGGAGAGCTGGTTTTGCAGGTCTTTACGGTCAGTGACCACGATGATTTTGAAGCGGCGCAGTTGTGTATCCGTGCGCATCTTGCGCACCAGAAATACCATGGTCAGGCTCTTGCCTGAGCCTTGAGTGTGCCAAACGATGCCGCCGCGCTGGTCGCTCTCGCCGTGCTCAAGGCGTGTCTGCCCGCGTTTCATGCGGATCACCGTGCGGTTCACCGCGCGGTACTGCTGGTAGCGGCAGACCGTCTTGATGGTCTGCCCGCCAACCGGCATGAACAGCATGAAATGCCGGATCAGATCGAGCAGGTGGGCCGGCGTCAGCATGCCTGCCACCAGGCGCTCCTGCTCGGACAGTTTGGCTTTGCCCAACTGCTCGGCTACTGACTGCTCGCTGCCGCTACCCTCCGGGCCAACCACGGTTTTCCATTGGGAGAAATGCCCGAAGCCGGCCCCAATGCAGCCCACCCGTGCTTCGTCGTAGCTACTGGCGACCAACAGCTGCACGCTAGCGAACAGTGTTTCGTTGCCCTCGTTGTCCTCGACTTCGAAGGCCGCCTTGCGCTGGTTGCTGTAGCGGCGCAATTGATCGACAGCTTCGGCCAGCGGTTCTGGGATGGATGGGCTCTTGCATTCCACCACCACCAGCGGGATACCGTTCACCAGCAACACCAGATCCGGGACGATAAATTTCTTGCCGCTGTTGTACCCCGGTGGGCAATCCACTCGGAACTGGTTGATCACGCGGAAGTGGTTATTGGCCGGGTTGGCCCAGTCGATGTACTGGATGGTCTGACCACGTCCGCCTTCCCAGCCCTGAAGGCCATCGACCGTGATGCCTTTGAGCAGCAGCTCAGTGACTGTATGGTTGGCTTCCATCAGCTTGCCGGCGCCCACGCGGGTAATGGCCGCCAGTGCTTCGGCAATTCGCTGCTCATCCAGCCAGGGCTGACCGTCGCGCAGGTTGATGGCAAGCAAGCGCTCGGCCAGTGCAGCTCGCTGAATTACTTCACTGAAACTGCTGCGACCAGTGATGGCCGGGTCGTCGAGGCTGCCCTCGATATGCTCCCAGTTCAGCCCCTGTAACTGAGCCACAAAGGGTTTTTCGACGTCATCCAATTCCCAGCCCACGGTTACTCCTTTAATCCAGTTCAGGCGTGTATGGGCTCTTACAGGCTCATAGCGGCTCATAGCGGCTCATAGAATTTTTAGCCGAGCTTATAGACCGACCAGCGTCGTTCACCTTGCTGTATCAGTGTGCCCTTGTCTTTCATGCGCTTGAGCAGTTTTGCCGCTTGATCAGGCGAGAGCCGACAAAGATCCATTACTTCAGCGCGCTGAATCTGCCCATGCTGCTGCACGTAGTTCAACACCATCTGCTCATGTTGAATGGGTGTGAAGCCTGCCTGGCGGGTATAACCGGCCTTGTCGCCCACGGCCTGGTACAGACTGGCTGACAGAGTGTAGCTGCGCCCTCGGGTAGAACCGTGGGCCTCGACCAAGCCGGCTTCGGTCAGGGCTTCCAGGGTGCGTTTGGCACTGGCGGTGTCGCGCTGGATCTGTACGGCCAGTTCGTCGGCCGTGACGCGCTTGGTCTCACGCAGGGCGGCCAGGGCGATCAGGCTGTCGATTGGCAGCTCGGCGTTGGTGGCGCGCTCGTGCTCGACTACTAGGCGGCGGAAGTCAAGGTCGGCCTCTGCGGTGGGTAAGCGCAGCACCACGCTCTGGGCGGTGGTGTAACTGTAGTCCGGGGCCGGCCGGCCGAATTTGAGCATGCCGCGGAAAATCTTGTCCACACCTCGGCCGGAGCGTTCGACTACGCCGACGCGCTTCATGGCGTCGGCCAGGGCCGGGTTGCGCGGGCGCGGTTCGGTCACCAGCAGGTTGGCCAGGGTTACGCCATCGACCAGTCCGCCGGGGTTGCTGACCACCAGGGCATCGTCCTCCAGGCGCACATGCACCGCGCCCCTGCCGTGGTAATCGCGATGGACCAGGGCGTTGGCTACGGCTTCACGGAAGGCACCGAAGTCGACCTTGGGCACTGGCACGCGGAACAGGCCGACCTGTAGTTCTTCCTCTGGGTTGTATGGACGGAAGTTGGTTTCCAGCCAGTCTAGTGCCTTGAGCAATGGGAAGCGGCGAAACTCGTTGAAGCGCACTGCTTGCTGGGCCAGCACCTGGAAAGCGAACTCATGGGTGGGCACCAGTTGGCGCACGGAGGTTTCCCGGCCGATCAGTAGCAGGCCGGTAAGAGTCGGCACACGCGTACCGTCCGGCTGGCGCGCTGTGAGCAGCAGTGCGCCGTCTAGGGCTTCATCGTCCAGTTCCAGCAGCACGCGATCGCCGCCGTATTGTTGTACTGCCTGGCGTAGACGTTCACGCTCCAGCGGGTCGAGATCGGCGAGGGTGGCACCGGTCACCGGCTGGGCGGAGACATCTAGGAGGCCGAAGTTGCTTGCGCGGCTATTGCGCTCATGGGGCAGCATGGCTACGCATTCGGGCGAGCCGTCGTGTTTCAAGCGGCGGCGTAGATAGACGCCGCTGGTGGTGGCCACTTCGCCCTGGGCTTTGAGTACATGGATACGTGCCACGGTCACGCCATCCAGATCGAGCGTCTCGGCCTGTACTTTCAGCGACGGCGAGGTGCGCGCTGCGACCATGCCAGACAAGCCCTCTAGCAGGCGATGCTCGGCATGCAGGCCGGTAGGCGTGCCGTCGTCCTCGACGCCCAGCCATAGCTCGCCGCCCTCTGCATTGGCCAGGCAGACAAGTGCCTCAATTAGCTCGCGGTCGGGAAGCTTGCTGCGATCGCTTTTGAACTCGACGGTGAGGGATTCGCGAGGTGGCAGGCGCTGTGGCATATCAGGCTTCCGTTTGTGCTGCAGCTTGTTGCATAGATTCCAGCAGCGGGGTGACGCCGACGCGGCCGGTTAGAAGGTCGTCCATTAGGCCGATCTTTTGCTGGCGCAACTTTTCCAGTGCCTCCTGCTCGACTGCCATTTTCTTATCGAAGGTCGACAGACGGTGGGTAATAAGCAGTTGTTCAGCGACTGATGGGCAAGAAATGCCAAATGCTTTTAGCTGCGTCGAATTGATTGAGGCCAGATTGGTTGTCTGCTTCGATGCTTGGACAAAGTAGGCCTTTCCACGGACAGAGCTGGAGTAGGCTGCCAAAAACGCAGGCAACAGCTTTGAGTCATCACAGCGTACGCGGAAAACATGATTCTGGTGCAGGCAGGGTTCTATCTGCCCCTCCCATACGGCCCCCCGACCCAACTTGTCGAAGTCTCCTCCCTCGTTCATCAGCACATCACCTACTTTCAGAGCAAAGCGGTTCAGCTCTGACGGCAGGATCGAGACAGTCTTTATTTCTCCCAGTGCAAGGTAGCCATCTTGGACATTAGCCACTCGCAAATATGGCAGCTCAATCGCGACAGGACTGTTTAGGATGCGGCCAAGGGTTACACCGCTTACGATATCTGCACAATACCCCAGCGGGACCACCTCCCATTTCCTCGGAATCCACCCCAACTTTGACTCCTTGTAAAGTTGCGGCGCTTCGCTCTGCGGGGGGCGCAGTTGGCCGTTGGCGTCGATGCCGCGGGTCAGCAGGTCATGCAGCAGGCCCTGCTTGATGGCCTTGAGCTTGTCGATCAGAGACTCAGTTTCGCGGATGGCGGTGTCGAGGGTGTCGAGGATTTGGGCGATGGCCGCCTGCTGTTGAACGCTTGGGACTGGTATCTCTATCGCCCGAATGTCACGCAAAACCAGGCGCCTGAGAGCGCTACCTGACATGAAGTTTTCAAACTGACGGACACAAACCTGGCTTTGCAATGCGTGGCCAAGGTAAGCCGAGTCGACTTCCTCGGTCGGCACAATGAGACAGATAGACGAGAGCGCCCCAATCTCCTCATTCTGCTTATAGACCACGACACGCCCGACGGTACCATCCTTTGAAAGCAATACGTTTCCATTGCGGATAGTGCATCCAGTAGCGTTGAGCTCGCGGTAAGCCGCAGTGGATATTCGAGTGCAGGAACTGAAATCGATGTATCCCGATTTCATGTCCTTAACGTTGGCTATGAGATAACCATGTTCCTGTGGGGTAGGGCTGAAATGAGAGCCGTCGGTAATGCGGCTGGCTAGCTTACGTAGAGGAGCTGAAGGGAACTGGCTTGGCGTAGTCTGCTCAGACATATCCCAACCCCTCCAAGAATCCCTGCAACGCCACTGCCGCCGCATCGCGTTTGTGCTCAATGTCATTTAGCGTCACCCGGTATTTATCCCACCAACTCTCATAAGTGGCGACTATCTGCTTGCGTTGCGCGGCGATATAGCTCTCGACGATGGCCTGCATATCGTTGTGCAGGATGGTCAGCAGCAGCTCGGCGGCTTGTGGCTCGTCCAATTTATCGACG
The DNA here is from genome assembly GCF_030687535.1 of Pseudomonas sp. FP2335. Classification (NCBI taxonomy): domain Bacteria; kingdom Pseudomonadati; phylum Pseudomonadota; class Gammaproteobacteria; order Pseudomonadales; family Pseudomonadaceae; genus Pseudomonas; species Pseudomonas sp. FP2335. The sequence goes on along the minus strand of NZ_CP117437.1, from coordinate 5,154,239 downwards.
GCCTGATTCAGGTGGCTGGCGAAGTTTTCCTGCTGGGTCTTGAGCTGCTTCTTCACCTTGGCCAGCTCGGACTTCCAAGCCTTGAGCTGGGCTTCATCGATGGGGTTTTCGTCGTTGTCGGCATCCGCTTCGCCGTCGGCCTCGTTGGAATCTTCCCCCTTGGTTGGGACGGCGGCTTTGAGCTGGTTGTCTAGTTCGGCTTTTTTCGCCTCCAGCTCCGACAAACCGGCGACGAAATCGCCGAGCAGGAATTTCACCAGCTTGTGCTCCAGCGGGCTGTGCTTACTGGTCTTGTCTTCTAGTACGGTGATGATGCTGGTGCGCCAGGCATCAATAACGCCCAAGCTGCCGCGGGCCATTAGGCCGAGAAAGTCGTATTTAGACTGGTACCAGAAGCCTGCGAGGATGCCCCGGACCTGAAAGGGGTCGAGCAGGCTGATGCCTTCCAGCGTCTGGCTAAAGCTTGCCAGAAGTTCAGCTCGCAACGCGACCAATGCGGCACTGTTATCCCGCTTCCCTGCTAGGGCGGTGATACGCGGGCTGTGTTCGTGCCACCAGCGCTCGAAGGAGGTGCGGAGGGCTGCCTCCTTGGCTTGCAGGCCGGCATCACCTTCGATGGCGGGCTTGAAGTCGGCGCGGCATGTCAGCTCGCTGCGAAAATCTAAATACTGCGCATCGCGCGCCACGAATAAGTTGTGCGGGTCGAGGCCGTGCGAGGCGAACAAAGGGGCTTTTGCCTCGATTTCAGCCTTGGGCACACCGCCCAGCAAGTGGGCACGCACATCATGCGGTTCGGGTGGCGGTGCGTTATCCACATAGCGGCGAATGTTCAGGTTGTAGTCGTTGTCGCGCAGGGTGGCGATATCCACCACGTCGCTAAAGCCGTCGATTCGGCGAAATTCGTCGAAGGCGGTAGTGATCTTCTCGATGTGCTCGGGCAGCAGGTGGTTCTGCGCACGACCCTCGAAGTACTCGCGGTCGGCGTTGATAAACAGCACCTTGCCCTGGCGCTCGGCAGGCTTGGCGCTGACTCGGTTGGCGCCTTCCTGCTTTTGTTGGCGCAGGATAAGGATGCAGGCAGGAATGCCGGTGCCATAGAACAGGTTGGCCGGCAGGCCGATCACAGCTTCTAGCAGATCGTTTTCGATAATGCCAGCGCGGATTCCGCGTTCCTCACCGCCCCGGAACAGCACGCCGTGAGGCAGTACGGTGGCGATCATGCCCTCGTCGCGGGCCACAGCGAGCATGTGCTGCAGGAACATCAGGTCGGCCTTTTTCGAGCCCAGCGGTACCTCGCCGAAGCAGAAGCGTTGCTCGCGGAATGTCGGGTTCCAAGCCAGGCTGCCATCCGCGCTTTTCTCGGTATGGCCCCAGTTGATGGAGAAAGGCGGGTTGGTGAGGATTCGGTCGAAGCGGCGCAGTTCGCCGGCCTCGATATGCCGAGGGTCGGCTAGGGTGTCTTCGTTCTCCAGCCAGGCGTTGCTGATGCCGTGCAGCAGCATATTCATCTGCGCGATGGACCAAACGGTACCGTTGAATTCCTGGCCGAATAGGTTGGCCTTGCGGCCGTCCTCACCGTGCTCGTCGATATATTCCTTGGCAGCAATCAACATGCCGCCCGAGCCGCAGCAGGGGTCGTAGACATCGTGAGCCAGAGTCGGCTTGACCAGATGAACCATCAGGCGCACAACAGAGCGCGGTGTATAGAACTCACCGCCTTTCTTGCCGGCCGAGTCGGCGAACTCGGCGATCAGGTATTCGTAGGCTGCCCCAAGCAGATCGGGGAATTCGAAGTCACTATTGCGCAGACGCACCTCACCGAAGTGGCTAATGAGTTGGCGCAGCTTCTGATCGGGAATCTTGCTCTGGCCGACCTTGCGAGTGAAGTCAATGTGCTCCAGCACTCCTTCCAGGGATACGTTATTTTCCTCAATGCCGCCCAGCGCCTTGTTAAGCAAGTTGCCAACATTGATGTGCGCTTCGTTGAGCAAATAGTGGAAGCGTGAATGGCTAGGCACCCAGAAATTACCATCGCGCTTGTACCAGCGCGGATTTTCCGCCGAGACAAAGGCCTCGGCCTTGCTCCTGCCGGCGTTTATTTCATCGGAAACGACCTGCTCATAGCGCTCCTCGAATACGTCGGAGCAGCGCTTGAGGAACAGCATGCCAAAAATGTATTCCTTGAACTCCGAGGCGTCCATCTTGCCGCGAAGAATATCGGCAGCCTTGAACAGATGGCGTTCCAGTTGTTGCAGCGTGAGGGGCATTGCGGAATCTCTTGTGGGCACCCAGGGAGCGGATGCCGGTCCCAATGGTATTAAATGCCGGGGATTGTATCTCAATCCGAGCTCGGCACTGAGCAGTGTCGGTTACACGGGCCAGGTTGGGCGTCTAGCACTAGCTGTACTGACTTTTTCATGTCGGTGATTCGCGCTGATGCTCATTGCAGTGCGTTGAGCATGGAGCTGTTCCCCAAAAATGACCCACTTGCTGTATCTCTCAGTCGCTTACGGCTTGCAGGGCTATTTGCTCTACCGCGCTTTTACGATCACCTGAGCAAACTACTGTCAGCAAGTTGCGGCACACGGCAGGGGCGATCACCAAGTCTCGGTTCTTCCCTAATCGCTTCCAGACCAATGAAGCCGTGAGTAGGTAATAATATCGGGTGGCGTCTGAATGATCTTTCAGATACTGCGTGAGAAACCAGCGCACATGCTTAAGCTGCCAAGTCCAAGGATTATCACGCTGCCAGCGCTCTTGAATGGCCGCTTGCATGAATCGAGCTTGCCGTAGGTGACGTTGCTGCGTGACCTTTGAACCAGTCATTACGCCGCTCAGGAACAGCTCCATATTGAAGGGTCTGGTCACGCTCGACCTCCAATGTAGGCCGAAATGACATCGATCCGGTTATGCCCAAGCTCAAGACTGATTTGCCGTCGCGCCCTTTGGTCCAGAGCGTGGTCGATGCGATAGCATCGGCCACCATTGACGGGGGCCGCGTGGCCCGTGAGCTGTATGTAGCGCTCGCACGCATAAGCCGCTCGAAATTCATGAACCCCCTTCAGTCCCAGCTTCTGAAGCAATTCACGGGCTGGCCTCACCGTCTGTTGCTGGAACTTGGCGTAGCTTTCACCTTCGGCCAGCAAATTGCGGCTGTGGGGTGGCGAGGCGTAACGAGCCATCTGCAAGGCTGCCTTAACCTCGTTATTTGCGATGATCCATCGCGGTGCTGAAGCGCCAGCCCGGCCGCCTTTGGTCCCATCCTGAATATTGATGCGGCCTAAGTGTTTAGCCTCACTTTGCAAACGTGGCAGGTCAGCCAAGATCGTTTCGCGCAAGCGCATGCCGGTTGCGCGGGCCAAGCAGACAATCGCCGCGACACGGTGGTGTTGCTGCTCACGAAGCGCTTCAATCACTCGACTCAATTGTTGGTGCTCTTGGCCATCCGGTGCGCGGGTGCGTACGCTTGATCGCTGCATGCCGAGTGCCTTACTCGGGCTGGCGATTTTCACGTACTGGTCGCCGCGTAGTGCTGCGAGGGTACGGTTTACGCTACTCAGGCGGTTCTGCGCGGTGGCGATGCAGATTTCACCTTGTTGGATTTGCTGACGCAGGTGTGTGGCGTAGCTGTGCAAGGTACTGCGATCTATCTGGCGGGCGTCGTTGTAACCGGGGCCGTCCGCTGACCGACACCACTTCACGAAAGCCTGCCAGCGATCACTGTGTGCTTTGACCGTAGCGAAGTGGCCGCCGGCAAACATATCTTTCAGCGCTTGTGGGCCGGCATAGCTGAGCTGACGGCCGTAGCCAAAGTTGCGGCCATCACGCCGGCCGAGCAATGCCATCGGCTTCACCGTTTTCCGTGTCTTGCAGAAAGCGCAGCACCGCTTTCCAGTGGGCGCTGATCTTGTTCACTTGTTGCCAATGTGTGGGACGAATAATCAGGGCGTTTTGCTGATGCCGCAACATTGCTCCCTCTTCGCGCAGTTGGTGGATCAGTTGGCCGATGTTGACAGGCCCTAAGGCGGGTGTGGCGACAACGGCGACAGTGGCGACAACCCTTGTAGTTGCTGCTCTGAAGCATGGCGACAAGGCGGCGACGGAAGTGGCGACACTCCGCAATGCAGGTCGTGTCTGATGCTGCGCCTGGTAACGGCGCACCGCGTCATTGAGGCGGAACATGGCGCACCTCGAAGGTCTTTCCGTCAGGAGAGTCCAGCCAGCTATGTGAGATCAATTCGACCAGCAGCGTAATGGTGTGATGACTGCTTTTGCGGGCAAAGCGGGGGCCATTGCGATTGAGGTCGCGGACGGTAAATTGGGTCCAGCCTTTTTGCGTCAGCCAGCGCAGCAATCGATCCGACTCCTCGCGTAACGTGTTGATGGGCTCTTGCTCCGTCAGGCGCTGGATTTCGGCCAGGTAGTAATCCATCAGCGTCGAGGCGCGCTGGATATGGGGTTCGTCCACTGCATGCGCGTCTTCAATCACCGCCAATACCCCGGCGATACGCAGTACGTTGGCTGCTGCTTTCCCCGCGACGGATTGAATGCCGGACAGCTCGCCAAATTCACCAGATTGGCATTCGATAGTGTCGTGAATATCGATCCAGGCAGTGCGCGCGCTGGGTGTCAGTTCCAGCCTGTCAGCGTTAAGTGAACCATCCTTGTGCAACGACATCGGCTTATTCAGCAAAGCGGTGATGCGTGCTTGGTAACGCAGGATTTTGGTATCTCGCGTTAGGTCCACTGCCTTGTACAAGCGCCGCCCCACAAGGCGTTCGGGCCAACTGATCAGGCAGCGCCCAAGAATGCCTTGGCCGTTGATCATTCGATCTGTGAGTAGCTGGTTGGCGAGGTAAGGTTGCAGCATCAGATGCAGACTGAGACGGCGATCATAAGCTCGCAGGCTTTCGCCAGGCATGGAGCGCGCCCGGTCGATGGGGCTGCCATCCCAGAGCGCTGACAGGGTTGTGATGGCCTTGAGTTGGTTCTCTTTACTCATGGTGCTGCTGCCCAGAAACTGGCCGCCCTCATCGTTGAATAACCCCATGCTGGGCAAGCCCTGGCATAGGTTTTTGATCAGCGCCTCAATGGTGGGCTCGGCGATGATCAACCTGGGCGGGACGGGGTCGGATAACTCACGAGCTTCGTGCTTTCCTCGAATGGCGGCGCGATTGGCTTTCAGTTGCTGCAAGTACAACATCCACTGCCGCCGCTCCCACTCACGCGCAGCCGCCAGCGCCAGATGATCCACTGCGCTTTTCCGATCACCCGACGATGCCACCGTCAGCATGTACAGGGATAACGGATAAACACGGCCATCGAGCTGCACATTGGCGTGCGACTGGGTCACCAGGGCGGCAGTGGCCAACACCGATTGCGCAGCCATGGCGCAGGGCACGCCGATCACCTCGGCCATGCGTTCGACGGCTGGTCCTAATATCTGTCCCAACGCTTCGACCGGATACGCCAGCGGCTCGGGCCGGTATTCCAGCAGCGGCTGTGGCAGGTCAAACGCTTCGCACAATTGCATCGTCATTCTCCTGGTGCTTCGAATTTCTCCCTCACTCTCCCCGCCACGGTTGTTGAGTGTTATCAGGGATCAAGGCCCCTGCAGCCTGTGAGGGTTGTCCACTTACGCGGGACGGGCGGCTCTTTACTACCGGGAGCTTGGGCATCTCATGATCTGGCCTCCTGAGCACCGATAACGGTGGGCGGGTGGAGGCTGCGTTGGCTGACGAGACCAGCGCCGCGAGATCCTGAGTCTGTTGCAGGCAGTAATGCGATGACCAGGGCGTGCCTGACTGTCAGTCAGGTGCAGTTCATTCCGTGGGCTGCGGCACCATCATCTGCATTGCTGCTGCGGGTGACATCGGGGTTTGTCACGCCGATTGTCACAGTGACAAACGCTGCAATGTGTTGCCCGGCAAGGGCTGCGGCAGTGGTTTCGGCGCCCGTCTCTTTCCTGGAGAAAGAGACGGGCGTGGGCTGCCGCATTTGCACTGTGGATAAGTTGGCTTCGATCACGTTGGGCGTGACTGCGCGCCTAATTGGAAGCGAGCGCGCATGGGCTGGGACCACCACTGTAGGGCGTAGCCTTAAAGGTCCCTGGCTACCTGGGCAATGCTGTCGATGACAGCGCTTTACGGCTCTGGTGTAACGCGTGCTCGGAGGGTGGTCAACTGGGTGTGCGGTGGGGTTTTTAGGCGTTGTACGTGTTTGGAAGAAGGTGGCTTGGAATGGACAATTGGCCGTTCGTCGGTTTTTAAAGTGAGCCCCTGAGGACGGGAAGGCGAAGCCTTCCTGCCCTCAGGGGCTGGGCATTAAGAGCTTGTGGGCGCTGCAGACGGTGGCGACTGTCGCCACGTTGTCGCCATACGAAGGACCGCTAAATACTTGGGTTGTCGCCACTGTCGCCGCTGTCGCCAGCAGGAACTGATTAACGAAACGGGATGACGTTCCCGTTTTTGTTTTCATGAATGGCCGTCACCGACAAATTGCCGGTGGCGGCTTTTTGAATGTACTCGCTCCACCAAATCATCATTGGACGCCGGCGCTCAATGTAGTCCGCTCGGTTGTACGCGCTTCGGACTTCGTCTTTGTCGACATGGGCGAGTGCGACTTCAATCAACTCCGGGTCCCATCCATGTTCGTTGAGGATGGTGCTGGCCATTGATCGCAGGCCGTGGCTGACCAACCGATCCTGGAAGCCCATACGCTTTAATGCCATGTTCGCGGTCTGGCTGTTTGCGTGGGTACGCGGATTTCGGTCGGCCGGAAATACGTGTTCCCGGTGGCCGCTGTAGGGCTTGATTGTCTCTAGCAGCGCGAGCGTCTGGTCGCTTAGGGGGATGGGGTGCGCACGGCGTTTTTTCATGCGCTCCTTTGGGATGGTCCAGATGCGTTTCTCGAAATCTATTTCTGCCCAGGTCGTCCCAGCAGCCTCGGCAGGGCGGGTCATAGTGTGCAGTTGCCATTCGATCAGGCAGCGGGTGATGCGTTTGATGCTGGCGTTGGCAATCGCCAGCATCAGGTCGGGTAGTTCTTCGGGTGGAAGTGCCGCCATGTTTTGTTTTTGCGGTTTCTTGAAGGCTGCCCGAATGCCACTGAGCGGGTTCGCAAAGATCAGCCCGCAGTTGACGCCGTAGGCCATGATTTCGTTGAGACGTTGGGAAAGTCGCTTGACCGTCTCCAGGCTGCCTTTGGCCTCGATCGGGCGTAGAAGCTTGATGATCATGGGGGCGGTGATGTCTGCGAGGGGTATGGCTTTGAGTCTGGGGAAAACATGCAGCGTGAGTGAGCGCCAGATGTCTTCGGCGTAGGCCGTTGTGACGGAGTGTTTTTTCAGTTCGAACCAGGCGGTGGCTACCTTCTCGAATGTGTGCTCGGTTTTTGCCAGCTTGGCCTGCCTTAGCTCATCGCGGTGAGCTTTGGGGTCGATGCCTTGCGCCAGCAGTTCGCGTGCCTCAGCTGCTTTCTTTCTGGCATTCGCCAACGAGAGGGCTGGGTAAGGGCCGAGCGCCATGTTGAGGCGGCTTTTGGTTACCGGCTCGCGGTAGTTAAAGTTCCAGATCATCGAGCCACTGGCTCTGACCCTGAGTTGAAGGCCGTCGCCGTCAGTGAGAACGAAGTCTTTTCCTGTTGCCTTGACTGCCTTGAGTTGGCGGTCTGAGAGGTGGGTTGCATTAGTAGGCATGAGAGCTACCTCCGACACCGTTTTGGTATCCCAAAAATAGCACCGGTGGGTCCGGGATACCAAATGGGATACCAAAACGCCTGGAACTCAAAATTCTTCTACGGAAGCCAGTAGCCCTAAAACCCTTGATTTACCTGGATTTCAGGCACAAAAAAAGACGTCCGTGGACGTCTTTAGATGATGAAATGGTGGAGCCGGGGGGATTTGAACCCCCGTCCGCCAGTACTCCGCTGTCGGTACTACATGCGTAGCCGTTTCTATTAAGTTAACCCTCAGCGACCCGAAGGGCAGGGTGCTTTGGGCGAGTTGTGTAAGTTTTAGCCGCTTCGTCCACAACGTACTGCACGGCGATTCTGTTCTATATGACAATCACTTTGGGTTTACAGACATCCCCTGGTGATTGCTGGACCCGAAGGTACCAGAAGCTCAGGGCTAAGGCTGCTTACGCAGCGAGAGCGAATTCCTGGCCGTAGTTTTCGTCATTGGCAACTATAAGAAGTTGCAACAGTGGATTTACGAGTTCTGTTACCAACTCGGCATGCACCTAAAGTTTCGCGACCGGCGTCGAATCCTAAACGGCCCCGTGCTTGTAACTCGTTGTTTCATAGTGAGTGACAAGCCTGTGCAGTGTACGCCAAACAGCGCGGGAAGGCCAACCCGAAGGTTGGCCTCACGGCTGTGGGATTATTTACCGCCTTTGTCGAGGTCTTGCAGGTCTTGCAGCGCCTTGCTGGTTATCTCGATGCACTTTTTCTCATCGCCGGCAGCGTGGGCGGCTTTGGCCTGGGCGACGGCGGTGTCGATTTCGCCGCTTTTACCGCTGGAGTCGGTGGCGAGCAGCGCTTTGCCGTTGTTGATTTTGTTGAGGTTGATCTCGCAGAGGTCTTTGTCACCGGCGGCGAAAACAGGGGAGGCCAGCATCGCAGCGGTGATGAACAAGCCAGCAAGAGCGGAACGCTTCATAGGGTATCTCCTCGCAAATAGGGCTCGACGCTGCTGGCGTTCAACGGCTGCCAGCGACATCACTGATGAGCCTCGTTCGCCGAGGCCTATCTAGATGACTACGTGGGTGCGCGGGGGTTCTGTTTTTTTTGTCGGATCAATGGGCGCGTGCCTGTGTGACACGATCCACGAGGTACACGAGGCCGTGGTAATCGATACCGCCATGCTGGCTCAGGCCGATCTCGCAGGTGCGGCTGGTGGAGATGCCTTCGCTGCAATGTTGCACCGCGTCTTTGAGGGAGCGCAGTGAGTGGGCGTTGAGTTGCGGCGTGGTAAAGCCCTTGTCGCCGGCAAAGCCGCAGCAATGGATGCCTTCCGGGATGACCACCGTGTTGGAGCAGCGTCGGGCCAGGTCGATCAGCGCTTGGCTTTCGCCCAGGTGTTGGGTGCTGCAGGTGACATGCACGGCGATCGGTGCGTCTTGCGGCGTGAAGTCGAGGCGGTCCATCAAGTGGGTGCGGATAAAACGCACCGGATCGTAAAGGTCCAGGCGTGTTTCGCCGAGGTCTTGCACCAGGCGCAGGGTGCATGGGCTGGTGTCGCAATAGATCGGGTCGAGCCCGCCACGGCTGGCGTGGAGCAGGGCGCCAATGAGTTCCTGGCGTTTGTGTTCGGCTTGTTCGGCGTAGCCTTTGGAGGCGAAGGGCTGGCCGCAGCACAGGCTGTCCTGGTTGTCGGGGAAGACGACCTGGTAACCGGCTTTTTCCAGCAGGCCGCGGGTTTTGTCGTACAGCGACATCTGCTCTTTATCCCCAGCTGCCGGGCCCATGGTGCGTGAGACGCAGGCCGCGAGATAAACCACGCGTGGCCGCTCGTCGGTCACCGGCGGACTGAAGCGGATAGCCTTTTCCGGCTGCGGCATGGCGTTGGTCCATTGTGGGATTTGTCCCTTGGACAGCCTGGTCACCGTGGCCGACAGTTTCGCCAGGCGCGGGGCGCCCAACAGCATGCGTGCGCCATTGGCCACGTGCAGGGTAAAGCGCGCGCCTTGCAGTGCGGTGGCGAAATGGGTGGCGAGCCATTCGGCGGTTTTCGTGCGGTCGGCGTCGCGACTACGCAGCTTTTTCACCAGGTCGCCGGTGTTGATTCCTACAGGGCAGCGCTGGGCGCACAGGCCGGTGGCAGCGCAGGTTTCGATGCCTTGGTAGTGGTAGGCCGCTTCCAGTTCGGTGGTGTCGACGCCAGCGCGCTTCTTCGCCTGGATGTCGCGCCAGATCACGATGCGCTGGCGCGGGCTCAGCGTCAGCCCTTTGGACGGGCACACCGGCTCGCAGAAGCCGCACTCGATGCACTTATCCACAAGCTCGTCGGCGGCGGGCAGCGGTTTGAGGTGTTTGAGGTGGATCTGCGGGTCTTCGCTGAGTACCACGTCCGGGTTGAGGATGCCGTTGGGGTCGAGCAGGCGCTTGAGTTGCCACATCAACTGATAGGCATCGCTGCCCCATTCCAGTTCGACAAACGGTGCCATGTTGCGACCCGTGCCGTGCTCGGCTTTCAGCGAGCCGCCGAATTCCACGGCCACTAACTGGGCGACGTCATCCATGAACGCTTGATAGCGTGCGACTTCCTGCGCACTGTTGAAGCCTTGGGTGAATACAAAGTGCAGATTGCCTTCCAGAGCGTGTCCGAAAAGGATGGCTTCATCGTAGTGATGTTTGTCGAACAGTTCGATCAAGCGGTTCACACCGATGGCCAGCTGTTCGACCGGGAAGGTTACGTCCTCGATGATCACTGTAGTGCCGGTTTTGCGCACAGCACCCACTGCTGGGAAGGTGTCTTTGCGGATCGCCCACAGACGGGCGTTCTCCACGGGGTCTTCGGTAAAGTCGACCTGTTTTTCCACCGCAAATGCGGCCAGGGACGCCATGATCAATGCCAATTGCTCGTGCAGCAGTGACGGCGAAGCGGCGCGGGATTCGATCAGCAGCGCGCAGGCATTTTCCGATAGGTGTTGTACGAAAGCAGGCATGCCCGGTTTGTTCTGTACCGAGCGCATGCTGCGCCGGTCCAGCAGTTCAACGGCTGAAACGGGTTGGGTTTTCAGTACCGTTACCGCGTTGCAGCAGGTTTCCACATCCGGGAACACAATCAGCGCCGAGGCTTTGTTCGGATGGTCGACCACTGTGTCGTAGGTTACTGCGCTGATAAAGCCCAGGGTGCCCTCGGAGCCCACCAGCAGGTGGCTGAGGATGTCCAGCGGTTCGTCGAAATCCACCAGGGCGTTGAGTGACAGGCCGGTGGTGTTTTTCAGACGGTATTTGTGGCGGATCTTAGCCGCCAATTCAGCGTTTGCCCGCGTCTCGCGCCCCAGTGTCGCCAGGCGCTCAAGCAGTGGGCCGTGTTGTTCACGAAAGGCCGCGATGCTGCTTGCGTCTTCGGTATCCAGGCGGCTGCCGTCAGCGAGTACCAGGCGGATGCCTGCGAGGGTGTGATAGGTGTTTTGCGCCGTGCCGCAGCACATGCCGCTGGCGTTGTTGGCAACGATGCCACCAATTTTGCAGGCGTTGATCGACGCCGGGTCCGGCCCGATCTTGCGCCCGAATGGTGCCAGCCACGCGTTGGCCTGGGCGCCGATGACGCCAGGTTGCAGGCGGATTTGCGTGCCTTGCCCGCGAATCTCGCGGCCGTTCCAGTTGTCGCCCAATACGATCAGCACGGAGTCGCTGATGGCTTGCCCGGACAGGCTGGTGCCGGCTGCGCGGAAAGTGACGGGGACGTGGTCGCGTTGGGCCAGTTGAAGCAGTGCGACGACTTCGTCTTCTGACTCCACGCGGATAACCAGCTGTGGGATCAGTCGGTAAAAGCTGGCGTCAGTGCCGAAGGCGAGGGTGGAAAGTGGGTCGTCGAAGCGTCGATCCTGTGGGATCAGCTGTGCGACATCGCGCAGAAAAGCAGCAGGCAGGCTCATCGGTCCTCCAGAAATAGCTGACGCCGGAACCGTGGTCCGGCGTCGATTCTTACTCTATTGCGTGCAGGTCTTAGTGCACCAGCATACCGGTGAACCAGTAGGCCTGGGCCAGGGTGATCAGGCCGACGATGGTGGCAAAGAACAGGCTGTGCTTGAGTGTGAAGCGGAACAGGTCTGACTCTTTGCCGACCAGGCCGGTGGCGGCGCAGGCCACGGCGATCGATTGCGGCGAGATCATCTTGCCGGTGACGCCGCCGCTGGTGTTTGCCGCGACCAGCAGGGTGTCATTGACGCCGATCTGGTGTGCGGTGGTGGCTTGCAACGAGCTGAACAGGGCGTTGGACGAGGTGTCCGAGCCTGTCAGGAACACGCCCAGCCAGCCGAGGAATGGCGAGAAGAACGGGAATGCCGCGCCCGTGCCGGCCAATACCAACGCCATGGTCGAAGACATGCCGGAGTAGTTGGTGACGAAGGCGAAGGCCAGCACCATGCCGATGGACAGGATCGGCCAGCGCAGTTCATAGAAGGTCTCTTTCAAAGTGGTAAGACCAGTTTTGATGTTGATCTTCAGTACCAGCATCGAGATCAGTGCGGAGAAGAAAATCGCCGTGCCGGTCGCCGAGATCGGGTCCAGCTTGAACACTGCCGGGATCGCGGTCGGGTTGGTCACGATGGGGGCGACCTTCACTACCATCTGGTCCAGGTGCGGAATCGCGAAGTTGAAGACCCAGCTGTACATCGAGCCGCCCGCAGCGAACATGGCCTTGAACGGTTTGAGGGTCCAGATAGTCACCAGTACAGTGAGGATCAGGAACGGCGACCATGCCTTGAAAATTTCCCCCAGGCTGTAGGGCGATGCAACCGTGGTGCGTGGTTGACCGAAACCGCCGGCACTGGCGGTGACAGTGGCGCCGGCGGTGGCGCCAGCAATCTGCGCGCCCGCGGTGCGCTTGGGTTGCCAGACCTTCAGGAACAGGGTCAGGGAAATCAGACTGGCCAGAGCCGAGGTGATGTCCGGCAGTTCCGGGCCAATGAAGTTGGATGTGAAGTACTGCGTGATCGCAAAGCTCAAGCCTGCGACCAGTGCCGCGGGCCAGGTTTCGCGAACGCCGCGCAGGCCGTCCATCATGAACACCAGCCAGAACGGTACGAACAGCGACAGTAGCGGCAGTTGGCGACCAGTCATGGCGCCGATTTTGAACGCGTCGATGCCGGTTACCTGGCCTGCCACGATGATCGGGATCCCCAGGGCGCCGAACGCCACGGGTGCGGTGTTGGCAATCAGGCACAGGCCGGCCGCGTACAGCGGGTTGAAACCCAGGCCCACCAATAGCGCGGCGGTGATCGCCACGGGCGCGCCGAAACCGGCAGCCCCTTCGAGGAAGGCGCCGAAACAGAAGCCGATCAGCAGCACTTGCAGGCGCTGGTCGTCGGTGATCGACAGGACCGAACTGCGGATGACCTCGAACTGGCCGCTCTTAACGGTCAGTTTGTAGAGGAATACCGCGGCGACGATGATCCACGCGATCGGCCACAGGCCATAGGCAAAACCGTAACCGGCTGCGGCGAACGCCATGTCCACCGGCATTTGGAAGGCAAAGATCGCCACCAGGATCGAGAGGGCCAGCGTGATGCTGCCGGCTACGTGGCCTTTGAGGCGAAACACGGCCAGGGCCAGGAAGAAGAATACGATGGGAATGACGGCGGCCAGTGCGGACAGGCCGAGGCTGCCGAGCGGGCTGTAGAGCTGTTGCCAAGTTTGCATATGGGGTGGCCCCTAATTGTTGTTGGTCAGGCACTGTTTAGTCGATTTGGCTAATTGGTAATACCAATTTACAATCGCTGTTGGCTAGGTTAAAAGCCTTCGGGGGATGTGTCAATTTGCCGCCTGCGAAACTTTCGTCGTAGGAAGTTGGGCGAGGGGATCTGATCGGATAAATCCGAGGCGCTCTGATAGGTGCTGCAAGCGCTGCGATAGGCGAGAATAGAGGGCCCGGCGAGTGGTCGGGATGGTGGAGAGTGAGCTATGGGGTTTGATCAGGTGCGTCAGCGCCGTTTGTCCGACGATATTGTCGAGCAGCTTGAGGGCATGATCCTTGAGGGCACGCTGAAGTCGGGCGAGCGCTTGCCAGCCGAGCGCGCATTGGCGGAGCGGTTTGGCGTGTCGCGACCGTCGTTGCGCGAGGCGATCCAGAAGCTCGCGGCCAAGGGGTTGCTGGTCAGTCGCCAGGGCGGGGGTAACTATGTCGCTGAATCGTTGGGGTCTACGTTCAGTGATCCGCTGTTGCACCTGTTGGAGAACAACCCCGAGGCGCAACGGGATCTGTTGGAGTTTCGCCAGACGCTTGAGGCGTCATGTGCGTATTACGCATCGTTGCGTGCCACCGAGGTTGACCGTGAGCGGCTGACAGCGGCGTTTAATGCGTTGCAGGATTGCTACTCGCGGGTCGATGAGGTCAGTCGGGCGGAGGAGGGGGCGGCGGATGCGAGCTTTCACCTGGCGATTGCCGAGGCCAGTCATAACGCCGTGTTGCTGCACACCATCCGCGGGCTGTTCGATTTGCTCAAGCGCAACGTGGTGACCAATATCGGTGGGATGTATCAGCAGCGTACGGAAACCCGCGACATGCTGATCAGTCAGCACCGGGATTTGTATCTGGCGATTATCGAGGGGCGGGCCGAGGCGGCGCGTGAGGTTTCCACGCGTCATCTGCAGTACGTGCAGGAAGTGTTGGAAGAGGTGCGTCAGGAGGTTCAGCGGGTTGCGCGGGCTGAGCGGCGTAAAGGCATGTAGCCAAGGGTGATGCACCCAAGGCTACATCGCTGCAAGGATTACTCTTCCTTGCCCTTGTTGCGCACGGCGCGGTGCAGCTCGCGATTGGAGTCGCGTTCACGCTCGGTATCGCGCTTGTCGTATTCCTTCTTGCCCTTGCCGAGTGCGATCTCGCATTTGACCAGGTGCTTGCTCCAATACCAGGACAGGCAGACGCAGGCATAGCCTTTCTGCTGTACGGCGGCGGCGAGTTTTTCCAGTTCGCGCGCATTGAGCAACAGTTTGCGCGTGCGCACCGGGTCGGCAATCACGTGGGTGCTCGCGGTGGTCAGCGGGGTGATATGACTGCCCAGCAGCCACGCCTCGCCATCCTTGAGCAGCACGTAGCTGTCGACCAGTTGCAGCTTGTTGGCACGCAGACTTTTTACTTCCCAGCCGGCCAGGACCAGACCAGCCTCGAACCGATGTTCGATGAAGTAATCGTGTCGCGCCTTTTTATTTTGCGCGATGGTCCCTGTGGGGTGTTTCTTTTGTTTAGCCATAGGGGCGGCATTATAGGGAGTTGCGAGCGAGTCGGCTACGGTCAACCTGCGTGCTTGAGCGTGTTGGATGAATCCCGGACAATACGGGCAGTTCTTTGGTTTTTTTCTCTCGCGGATCGGGCTGTTGTTTCGCGATGTTTGCCTCAGCAGTGGAAATAACGCTCACATGACGACGCATATTCAACGTTCGGCCTTGTTGCCTTATCCGGCGCAAGCGCTCTATGACCTGGTCAACGACGTGGCGCGTTACCCGGAATTCCTGCCCTGGTGCTCGGCGGCCGAGGTGCTGGAAAGCAGTGATGAGCATATGGTTGCCAGCGTTGGTGTGGCGAAAGGGGGCATTGGCCAGCACTTTGTTACACGTAACGTGTTGGTGCCCGGGAAATCCATCGAGATGAATCTGCAGGAAGGGCCGTTCACCCAGTTACATGGCGTATGGGTATTCAAGGCGCTGACTGACAAGGCTTGCAAGATCAGCCTGGATCTTTCTTTTGATTACGCGGGGCCGCTTGTTCGCGCGACACTGGGGCCTTTGTTCAACCAGGCGGCCAATACGTTGGTGGACGCGTTTTGTCAGCGAGCCAAGCAACTGCATGGTTGAGATTGAAGTGGTGTATGCCGCCGTGGATCGCCAGGTCTTGCTGGCAGTGGCAGTGGCGCCCGGCACCAGCCTGCGGGCGGCGGTGCAGGCTTCGGGGATTGCGGCGCAATTTCCCGAGCTGAATCTGGCTGATTGTCCCTTGGGAATATTCGGCAAGGTCGTTGCGGATGCAGAGGTGCGCGCCGTACAGGCGGGTGATCGGATTGAGATCTACCGGCCCTTGCTGGCGGACCCTAAGGAGGTGCGTAGGCTGCGTGCAGCCAAGGCGGCCTTGGCCCGGCAACAGAACTCCTGAGCTTGCCAAGCGGCAGGCAACAAAAAGCCCGGCATGCCGGGCTTTTTTGAGCGCCGCACACTTACTGCGGGCTGGTGTCCAGAGGCTGTGGCGTTGGGACTGGAACAGTTTCCACGCCGTCGACGTCTTTCTGGATCTTGTCGAGCAGAGAGCCTGGTTTGGCAGGGACTTCGGACTTCGGCTTCTCGGCTTCCTGCGCAGGCGCAGTCACGTTGGTGCCGTTGTCCTTGCCGAGCAAGGCTTCATCGCGGCTTACGCCAGGCATAAAGTCACCGGACAGGCTCACAAGCTGGTCGTTGCCATTAAAAATGACGCTGACGCGTTCCTGCTGGCGCTCACCGCCACCAGGTTGGATGCTGTAGAGATAATCCCAGCGATCAGCATGGAAAGTGTCGGTCAGCAGGGGATTACCCATGATAAACCGTACTTGCCGTCGGGTCATTCCCGGGCGTAACTGGTCTATCATGTCCTGCGTGACGACATTGCCCTGCTGGATGTCGATTTTGTAAACCCCGGGGAATGAACAACCGGCGAGTGCGAGCAGTCCCACAAAGGTGAAACTGGTTAGCAAGAGCTTGGTGTTTTGCATCGGTGGGCGACTTCCACTATCTTGGCTGGGACAACGTAAACGCCGATCATACCCGTATTAAGAGAAGCTGCGAAGCAGCATCCGCGAGAAAGCTAACCATGGTTGAAAATAGCGAACTACGTAAAGCCGGTCTTAAAGTGACTCTGCCACGAGTCAAGATTCTACAAATGCTCGATTCTGCTGAGCAGCGTCACATGAGCGCCGAAGATGTCTACAAGGCGCTGATGGAGTCTAACGAGGACGTTGGCCTGGCCACGGTTTACCGTGTGCTGACCCAGTTTGAAGCCGCAGGGCTGGTGGTTCGTCATAATTTCGACGGCGGTCATGCGGTATTTGAACTGGCTGACGGTGGTCATCACGATCACATGGTTAACCTGGATACCAACGAGGTTATCGAGTTCACCAGTCCGGAAATCGAAGCGCTCCAGCACAAAATAGCTGAAGAGCATGGCTTCGATTTGATTGACCATAATCTCGTGTTGTACATCCGTAAGAAAAAGTAAAAATAGCGCAGATTTGTTCTGCGAAACGCACGAAGGCGACCCTGGGGTCGCCTTCGTGCGTTCTATATAAAGGTAAAAGCGTCAGGTCAGGCCTTCGACGCCACTACCATTTTTTTCGCGTGCGCCAAGGACTCCTTGGTCAAGTCGATGCCGCCGAGCATCCGTGCTACTTCTTCCACGCGTTCCGATTTGTTCAGCTTGGACACGGCCGTGTGCGTCGCATCGCTACCGCGGACTTTGTGCACGAACAGGTGTTGATGCCCCTGGGCCGCCACTTGCGGCAGGTGAGTGACGGTAAGTACCTGACCGCGATCTCCCAGTCGGCGTAGCAGTTGGCCCACAATTTCCGCGGTCGGCCCACCAATCCCTACGTCCACTTCATCGAATACCAGCGTTGGCACGCGAGATGTCTGTGCGGTGATGACCTGGATGGCCAGGCTGATCCGGGATAGCTCGCCGCCGGACGCCACTTTTGCCAGTGCCTTGAGCGGCTGCCCAGGGTTGGCGCTGACCAGTAGTTCTACCTGTTCAAGGCCGTGAGGTTGCAGTTCGGCGTTGGAGTTGGCGCGTAGCTCGATGGTGAAGCGTCCGCCTGGCATGCCCAGGCGCTGGATTTCCAGTTCCACTGCGCCGGCGAGGCTGGTGGCGGCCTGTTGGCGCAGGTCGCTTAGTTCGCGGGCCTTCTCTTGATAGTGGCGGGCGAAAGAGGCGAGCTCATCGCCGAGTCGCTCGATGGATTCGTCATTGGCATTCAGGGTTTCGATTTCATCCAGCAGCTTCTGCTGCATCGCTGCCACTTCGGTGGGCTGGATTCGATGTTTGCGCGCCAGGGTATAGATAGTGTCCAGGCGCTCTTCGATTTCCTGCAGTCGTGCCGGGTCGGCGTCGAAATGGTCGAGGAAGCGATTCAGCTCGCCGACGGCTTCTTCCACTTGAATCTGGGCGCTGGTCAGCAGTGTGGTGGCTTCGCAAAGGGAGCCAGAGGCGTTGTTAACGCTGGACAGGCGATTGAGGCTGGCAGTCAGTGCGTTGAGCACATTGCCGGAGTCGCTTTCGCTGCACTGCTCGACCACCTGGCGGCAAATACCCAGCAGGGTTTCGGCGTTGGTCAGGTTTTTGTGTTCCTGCTCAAGCTGTTCCAGTTCGGTCTCGCCCAGGCCCAGGCTTTCGAGTTCTTCGAGTTGGTAGCTGAGTAGCTGGTGGCGAGCACGCTGTTCGTCGCCGGAATTGGAAAGGCGTTCTAGTTCCTGGCGGGTCTGGCGCCAGCGTTGGGCGGCCAGTTGCACTTGTCGCGCAAGGTCGGTGGCGCCGGCGTACTCGTCAAGCAGGCGACGATGGGTGTCGGTTTTCAGCAGGGACTGGTGTTCGTGTTGGCTGTGGATGTCGATCAGTAACTCGCCCAGGGCTTTCAGGTCGCCAAGGGGGCAGGGCGTGCCATTGATATAGCCACGTGAGCGGCCTTCGGCGGTGATGACCCGGCGCAGGATGCATGGGCCGTCATTATTAAGGTCGCGTTCGGCCAGCCAGGCTTCAGCCTCGGGAATGTCTGCCAGGTCGAAGGTCGCGAGGATGTCGGCCTTGTCTGCGCCTGGGCGCACCACGCCGCTATCGGCGCGGTCACCGAGGGTCAGGCCCAGGGCGTCGAGCATGATCGATTTACCGGCGCCGGTTTCGCCCGTGATTACGCTCATCCCGCGATCCAGTTCGAGATCCAGGTGTTCAACGATGGCGTAGTTATGTACAGACAGGTGCACGAGCATGAGGGCGCTCCCAGGCGTTAGGTCTGGTTATTTATACAGTGTTTTGTTCTGGGCTGACAATCCTGATGCTTAGCTCGATTTGCTTGATCGGCTGTTTTTTTTAGCGCGATGAGGAATGATCGTGCAGGAACTGATCCGGAGCACGTGAACGACTTTTGGTAACGCTCTGGCCCTTGAACCTGGAAATTGTGGCCCCATATACCGGAACAGAAGCGCGAGTTGAGTTCGCGCATGATTTTGAAAGGAGAAAACTATGGCTGACGAACAGACGCAGGATACGCAAACTCCAGACGCCAATTCGGCTGTCGGTGATGAGCTGGCAACGCGTGTGCAAGTGCTCGAAGAGCAATTGGCTGCGGCGAATGATCAGGCTCTGCGTGTTGCCGCCGATCTGCAGAACGTCCGCCGCCGTGCCGAGCAGGATGTGGAGAAGGCTCACAAGTTCGCGCTGGAAAAATTCGCTGGCGACCTGCTGCCGATTATCGACAGCCTGGAACGTGGCCTTGATTTGTCCAACCCGGACGATGAAAACATCCGCCCAATGCGCGAAGGGATCGAGCTGACCCTGAAAATGTTCCAGGACACCCTGAAGCGTTATCAGTTGGAGGCGATTGATCCGCAAGGCGGCGAGCCGTTCAACGCTGAGCATCACCAGGCCATGGCCATGCAGGAAAGCCATGACCTTGAACCGAACAGCGTGTTGAAAGTGTTCCAGAAGGGTTATCTGCTCAACGGTCGCTTGTTGCGCCCGGCAATGGTGGTGGTAAGCAAGACGCCGGCACCTGTTGCACCTTCTATTGATGAGCAGGCTTGAAATTCGCCGCAAGGCCCCCATCTATAAGTCAAGCGTTTAAGTGCTACCGCAGTTAGCCACCACTGCTGCGGCAACCAAATTCAAGTTTCGGGAGAGTAAATCATGGGCAAAATTATCGGTATCGACCTGGGGACCACCAACTCGTGTGTCTCCGTTCTGGAAAACGGTAAAGCTAAAGTTATCGAAAACGCCGAAGGCGCGCGTACCACGCCGTCGATCATTGCTTACGCCAATGACGGTGAAATTCTTGTAGGTCAGTCGGCCAAGCGCCAGGCTGTTACCAACCCGCACAACACTCTGTACGCGGTAAAGCGTCTGATCGGTCGTAAGTTCGACGAAGAAGTCGTGCAGAAAGACATCAAGATGGTTCCGTACAAAATCGCCAAGGCTGACAACGGTGACGCCTGGGTTGAAGTAAACGGCAACAAGATGTCTCCACCGCAGATCTCGGCTGAAGTCTTGAAAAAGATGAAGAAAACCGCCGAAGACTACCTCGGCGAGCCAGTGACTGAAGCGGTCATCACCGTTCCGGCCTACTTCAACGACAGCCAGCGTCAGGCAACCAAAGACGCCGGCCGTATCGCGGGCCTGGACGTAAAACGTATCATCAACGAACCTACTGCGGCCGCTCTGGCTTACGGTATGGACAAGGCCAAAGGCGACCACACCGTGATCGTTTATGACCTGGGTGGTGGTACTTTCGACGTCTCCGTGATCGAGATCGCTGAAGTTGACGGCGAGCACCAGTTCGAAGTGTTGGCCACCAACGGCGACACCTTCCTGGGTGGTGAGGACTTTGACATTCGCCTGATCGACTACCTCGTCGACGAATTCAAGAAAGAAAGCGGCATGAACCTCAAGGGTGATCCGCTGGCGATGCAGCGTCTGAAAGAAGCTGCTGAAAAAGCCAAGATCGAACTGTCGTCCAGCAATGCGACCGACGTGAACCTGCCGTACATCACTGCAGACGCCACCGGTCCTAAACACTTGAACGTGAAGATTTCTCGCGCCAAGTTGGAATCGCTGGTCGAAGACCTGGTTCAGCGCACCATCGAGCCTTGCCGCATTGCATTGAAAGATGCCGGTATCGACGTTGGTTCCATCAACGACGTGATCCTGGTCGGCGGCCAGACTCGCATGCCGCTGGTACAGCAAAAAGTAACCGAGTTCTTCGGTAAAGAAGCACGTAAAGACGTTAACCCGGACGAAGCGGTTGCCATGGGTGCTGCTATCCAGGGCGCGGTATTGGCCGGCGACGTGAAAGACGTGTTGCTGCTGGATGTCAGCCCGCTGACCCTGGGTATCGAAACCATGGGTGGCGTGATGACTGCGCTGATCGAGAAAAACACCACGATTCCTACCAAGAAATCGCAAGTGTTCTCGACTGCCGATGACAACCAGGGCGCTGTGACCATTCACGTGCTGCAAGGTGAGCGTAAGCAGGCTGCGCAGAACAAGTCCCTGGGCAAGTTCGACCTGGCCGAGATTCCACCAGCACCACGTGGCGTGCCACAAATCGAAGTGACCTTCGACATCGACGCCAACGGCATTCTGCACGTTGGTGCGAAAGACAAGGCTACCGGCAAAGAGCAGAAGATCACGATCAAGGCCAACTCCGGTCTGTCTGATGAAGAAATTCAACAGATGATTCGTGATGCTGAAGCCAACGCTGACGCGGACGCCAAGTTTGCAGAGCTGGCCGCTGCCCGTAACCAGGGTGATGCATTGGTTCACTCGACGCGCAAAATGGTCGTTGATGCTGGCGACAAAGTGACTGCCGAAGAGAAGACCGCGATCGAAGCTGCCGTGGTTGCCCTGGAAGCCGCCATCAAGGGCGACGACAAGGCTGCCATCGATGCCAAGGTTGAGGAGTTGTCGAAAGTCTCCGCGCCGGTTGCTCAGAAGATGTACGCCGAACAACAGGCTCAGCCTGAGGGCGGCGCGCAACAGGCAGAGCCTGAAGCCAAGCACGACGACGTGGTTGATGCTGAGTTCGAAGAAGTCAAAGAGCAGAAGTAAGTTGCTCGTCCGGTTGACCGCTATCAAGCGGTGACTGGTAGGATGTCGCCGCGCGGGAGCTTGCTCCCGCGTTGGCGTGTCTGGGGTATGGGAATTTTTACAGCATGCGACATCGCTCGGATGCTGGCGGTGTGATCGGGAATGCTCCTGCTTTCCGAGCAGTAAATACCGCATTTTTGGCCAGGTCCCTGGCTAAAAGTAGTTATGACCAGGATCGTTGAATTGACGTGAGTTGGGTCCGGGCCTGTATTGGGGCTCAACGAGTTTGGCAAGGCTCAGGAGGGTCTGGCTGAACGTCCTACAAGAGTGCAAAGACTTATGGCAAAGCGTGACTATTACGAAGTGTTGGGTGTGGAGCGCGGCTCCAGCGATGCGGACCTGAAGAAGGCCTACCGTCGCCTGGCGATGAAGCACCACCCGGACCGTAATCCGGATAGCAAAGAATCCGAAGAGATGTTCAAAGAGGCCAACGAGGCCTACGAATGCTTGTCTGATCCCAATAAGCGTGCGGCCTACGACCAGTATGGTCATGCCGGCGTCGACCCGAGCATGGGTGGCGGTGGTGCCGGGTTTGGTGGTCAGAATTTCTCCGATATTTTCGGCGATGTGTTCAGTGATTTCTTCGGCGGTGGTCGTGGCGGTCAGCGTGGCGGGGCCCAGCGTGGCAGCGACTTGCGCTACACCCTCGAGCTGAACCTGGAAGAGGCCGTGCGCGGCACCAGCGTCAACATTCGTGTGCCGACACTGGTTAACTGCAAGCCGTGCGACGGCTCGGGTGCCAAGAAAGGCTCCTCGCCGATCACTTGCCCGACGTGCGGTGGTATTGGTCAGGTCCGCATGCAGCAGGGCTTCTTCTCGGTGCAGCAGACCTGCCCGCGTTGCCATGGCCAGGGCAAGATCATTTCCGACCCGTGCGATTCATGCCACG
The DNA here is from genome assembly GCF_030687535.1 of Pseudomonas sp. FP2335. NCBI lineage: Bacteria > Pseudomonadati > Pseudomonadota > Gammaproteobacteria > Pseudomonadales > Pseudomonadaceae > Pseudomonas > Pseudomonas sp. FP2335. The sequence continues at coordinate 5,131,809 of NZ_CP117437.1, read as the reverse complement.
GCGAAGGGCGTGTCGAAGAGTACAAGACGCTGTCGGTGAAAGTGCCGGCGGGCGTGGATACTGGTGATCGCATCCGCCTGTCGGGTGAGGGCGAAGCGGGCACTCAGGGCGGGCCAACGGGCGACCTGTACGTGGTGATCAATGTGCGCGAGCACTCGATCTTCCAGCGTGATGGCAAGCACCTGTTCTGCGAAGTGCCGATCAGCTTTGTGGATGCGGCGCTGGGTGGCGAGCTGGAGATTCCGACGCTGGATGGTCGGGTCAAGCTGAAGATCCCTGAGGGGACTCAGACCGGCAAGCAGTTCCGTATCCGTGGCAAAGGCGTTGCGCCGGTGCGCGGTGGCGGTGCTGGCGACCTGATGTGCCGTGTGGCGGTTGAAACGCCGGTCAATCTGAATCGTCGTCAGCGCGAGTTGCTTGAAGAGTTCCGCAGTTCGCTGGAAGGTGATGACTCTCATTCGCCGAAAACCACAGGCTTTTTCGATGGCGTGAAGCGCTTCTTCGGCGACCTGTAAGGAATGAATATGCGACGTATAGCCGTAATGGGCGCTGCCGGGCGCATGGGCAAGACGCTGATCGAGGCGGTGCAGCAGCGCTCGCCGGTTTCCGGGCTGACGGCGGCGATCGTTCGCCCCGGCAGCACGTTGATCGGTGCGGACGCCGGTGAGTTGGCCTCGTTGGGTCGGATCGGCGTTTCGCTGTCGGGCAGCCTGGAGCAGGTGGCGGATGAATTTGACGTCCTGATCGACTTCACCCTGCCGGACGTGATGCTGAAGAACCTGGCGTTCTGCCGCAAGGCGGGCAAGGCCATGGTCATCGGTACTACGGGCTTGAGCGCTGAGCAGAAGCAGGTGCTGGTGGAGGCGGGCAAGGAGATTCCTGTCGTGTTCGCGGCCAATTTCAGTGTCGGTGTGAATCTGTCGCTCAAGTTGCTAGATCTGGCGGCGCGGGTGCTGGGAGATGAGGCGGACATCGAGATTATCGAAACCCATCACCGTCACAAGATCGATGCGCCCTCGGGCACTGCGCTGCGCATGGGTGAGGCAATTGCCGATGCGTTGGGTCGTGATCTGTCGAAGGTTGCGGTGTACGGTCGTGAAGGCCATACCGGGGCGCGTGCGCGTGACACCATCGGCTTTGCGACCGTGCGCGGTGGCGATGTGGTCGGTGATCACACGGTGCTGTTCGCCACCGAAGGCGAGCGTCTGGAGATCACGCACAAGGCATCCAGCCGCATGACCTTTGCCAAGGGTGCGGTACGTGCTGCGCTCTGGTTGGACGGCCGTGAGCCGGGTCTGTATGACATGCGTGATGTGCTGGATCTGCACTAATCAGTAGCTAAAACGGGGTGTCAGGATTATCCTGAGGCCCCGTTTTTACCCGCTAAGCGACGTCCTGTCGCATTCCCCTGCCTTTTAGGCTCATTAGCGGTGGACCCAAAAAGCCTTTTTCTGTAAGCTACAGCTTTAGTGTGTCCACTAAAAGCGCGCAGAATAATTCAGTGAAGAAGCGGGGTGACGTGTCCATACGTCACTCCGCTTTTTTACAACCTGCGATCGCCCTTTCAGGCTTTATTTACGGGAGGTCTTCTTGACTAAGCCAGCCATACTCGCCCTTGCTGATGGCAGCATTTTTCGCGGCGAAGCCATTGGAGCCGACGGTCAGACCGTTGGAGAGGTGGTGTTTAACACCGCCATGACCGGCTATCAGGAAATCCTTACCGATCCTTCCTACGCCCAACAGATCGTTACCCTGACCTATCCACACATCGGCAACACCGGTACTACACCGGAAGACGTCGAGTCTGATCGTGTCTGGTCGGCTGGTCTGGTGATTCGTGACCTGCCACTGGTTGCGAGCAACTGGCGTAACACGATGTCGCTGTCCGATTACCTGAAAGCCAACAATGTTGTGGCGATCGCCGGTATCGATACGCGCCGCCTGACACGCATCCTGCGTGAAAAAGGCTCGCAGAACGGCTGCATCATGGTCGGTGACAATATTTCCGAAGCTGCTGCAATTGCTGCTGCGCAGGGTTTCCCTGGCCTGAAAGGCATGGACCTGGCAAAAGTGGTCAGCACCAAGGAATCGTATGAGTGGCGCTCCACTGTCTGGGAATTGAAGACCGACAGTCACGCAACCATCGAGGCCGCCGAGCTGCCTTACCACGTTGTGGCCTACGACTACGGCGTCAAGTACAACATCCTGCGCATGCTGGTCGAGCGCGGCTGCCGCGTGACCGTGGTGCCGGCGCAAACCCCGGCCAGCGATGTCCTGGCCCTGCAACCGGACGGCGTGTTCCTGTCCAACGGCCCGGGCGACCCTGAGCCGTGCGACTACGCCATCCAGGCGATCAAGGACGTGCTGGAAACCGAGATCCCGGTGTTCGGCATCTGCCTCGGTCACCAACTGCTGGCCCTGGCCTCCGGCGCCAAGACCCTGAAAATGGGTCACGGCCACCACGGCGCCAACCACCCTGTGCAGGACTTGGACACTGGCGTCGTCATGATCACCAGCCAGAACCACGGTTTTGCGGTGGATGAAGCGACTTTGCCGGGCAATGTCCGCGCCATTCACAAGTCGCTGTTCGACGGCTCCCTGCAAGGCATCGAGCGCACCGACAAGAGCGCGTTCAGCTTCCAGGGCCACCCGGAAGCGAGCCCTGGCCCGAACGACGTAGCGCCGCTGTTCGACCGTTTCATCAATGAGATGGCCAAGCGACGCTGACTGAGCGGCCTGCGGGCGGCCCCGTACCTCGGTGGCCCCCGCAGGCTCTTCAAAGATTGTTCAAGACGGCTTGCCGACTGACCTGCGGATTTGAGTGACAAACCCATGCCAAAACGTACAGACATAAAAAGCATCCTGATTCTTGGCGCTGGCCCGATCGTTATCGGCCAGGCCTGCGAATTCGACTACTCCGGCGCCCAGGCCTGCAAAGCCCTGCGCGAAGAGGGCTACCGCGTCATCCTGGTGAACTCCAACCCGGCCACCATCATGACCGACCCGGACATGGCCGACGCCACCTACATCGAGCCGATCAAGTGGCAAACCGTTGCCAAGATCATCGAGAAAGAGCGTCCGGACGCACTGTTGCCAACCATGGGTGGCCAGACTGCCCTGAACTGCGCCCTGGACCTGGAGCGCGAAGGCGTCCTGGAAAAGTTCGGCGTAGAGATGATCGGTGCCAACGCCGACACCATCGACAAGGCTGAAGACCGTTCGCGTTTCGACAAGGCGATGAAATCCATCGGCCTGGCGTGCCCGCGTTCCGGTATCGCCCACAGCATGGAAGAGGCCAACGCGGTCCTCGAGACCCTGGGCTTCCCGTGCATCATCCGTCCGTCCTTCACCATGGGCGGCACGGGTGGCGGTATCGCTTACAACCGTGAAGAATTCGAAGAAATCTGCGCCCGCGGCCTGGACCTGTCGCCGACCAAAGAGCTGCTGATCGACGAATCCCTGATCGGTTGGAAAGAATATGAGATGGAGGTTGTCCGCGATAAGAAGGACAACTGCATCATCGTCTGCTCCATCGAAAACTTTGACCCGATGGGCGTGCACACCGGTGACTCGATCACCGTGGCTCCAGCGCAGACCCTGACCGACAAGGAATACCAGATCCTGCGTAACGCCTCCCTGGCGGTACTGCGCGAGATCGGCGTGGAAACCGGCGGTTCCAACGTTCAGTTCGGCATCTGCCCGAACACCGGCCGCATGGTCGTGATCGAAATGAACCCGCGTGTATCCCGCTCTTCGGCTCTGGCCTCGAAAGCCACCGGCTTCCCGATTGCCAAGGTCGCGGCCAAGCTGGCGGTGGGTTACACCCTGGATGAGCTGTCGAACGACATCACCGGCGGCAAGACTCCGGCGTCCTTCGAGCCGTCCATCGACTACGTCGTGACCAAGCTGCCACGTTTCGCCTTCGAGAAGTTCGCCAAGGCTGACGCGCGCCTGACCACCCAGATGAAATCCGTGGGTGAAGTCATGGCCATCGGCCGTACGTTCCAAGAATCCTTGCAGAAAGCCCTGCGCGGCCTGGAAGTGGGCGTTTGTGGCCTGGACGAGAAGCTCGACCTGAGCAACCCGGAAAGCATGAGCGTGCTCAAGCGCGAGCTGACCGTGCCGGGCGCCGAGCGTATCTGGTACGTGGCTGATGCCTTCCGTGCCGGCCTGTCCGTCGAAGACATCTTCGGCATGAACATGATCGACCCATGGTTCCTGGTGCAGATCGAAGATCTGATCAAGGAAGAAGAGAAGGTCAAGACCCTGGGTCTGGCCAGCATCGACCGCGACATGATGTTCCGCCTCAAGCGCAAAGGTTTCTCCGACCAGCGTCTGGCCAAGCTGCTGGGCGTGACCGAGAAAAACCTGCGGACCCATCGCCACAAGCTGGAGATCTTCCCGGTCTACAAGCGCGTTGACACCTGCGCTGCCGAGTTCTCCACCGATACCGCGTACCTGTACTCCACCTACGAGGAAGAGTGCGAAGCGGCGCCGTCGGGTCGCGACAAGATCATGATCCTGGGCGGCGGTCCAAACCGTATCGGCCAAGGCATCGAGTTCGACTACTGCTGCGTACACGCCGCTCTGGCCCTGCGCGCAGACGGGTACGAGACCATCATGGTCAACTGCAACCCGGAAACTGTGTCCACCGACTACGACACTTCTGATCGCCTGTACTTCGAACCAGTGACCCTGGAAGACGTGCTGGAAATCGTACGCGTCGAGAAGCCCAAAGGCGTGATCGTCCAGTACGGCGGCCAAACCCCGCTGAAACTGGCTCGCGCCCTTGAAGCGGCTGGCGTGCCGATCATCGGTACCAGCCCTGACGCCATCGACCGTGCCGAAGACCGTGAGCGCTTCCAGCAAATGGTTGAGCGCCTGAACCTGCGTCAGCCGCCAAACGCCACTGTGCGTAGCGAAGACGAGGCCATCCGTGCAGCCAGCAAGATCGGCTACCCGCTGGTGGTGCGTCCGTCCTACGTGCTGGGCGGTCGGGCGATGGAAATCGTCTACGAAGAAGAAGAGCTCAAGCGTTACCTGCGTGACGCCGTGAAAGTGTCCAATGACAGCCCGGTGCTGCTGGACCACTTCCTCAATTGCGCCATCGAAATGGACGTGGACGCTGTCTGCGACGGCACCGACGTGGTGATCGGCGCGATCATGCAGCACATCGAACAGGCTGGCGTTCACTCCGGTGACTCCGCGTGCTCGCTGCCGCCGTACTCGCTGCCGGTGCACATCCAGGACGAGATGCGCGAACAGGTCAAGAAAATGGCCCTGGAGCTGGGTGTGGTCGGCCTGATGAACGTACAGTTGGCGCTGCAAGGCGAAGACATCTACGTTATTGAAGTCAACCCGCGCGCTTCGCGTACCGTGCCGTTTGTTTCCAAATGCATCGGTGTTTCCCTGGCCATGATCGCTGCCCGTGTGATGGCTGGTAAGACCCTGAAGGAAATCGGCTTCACCAAGGAAATCATCCCGAACTTCTACAGCGTGAAAGAGGCGGTGTTCCCATTCGCCAAATTCCCTGGTGTGGACCCGATCCTGGGCCCTGAAATGAAGTCCACTGGCGAAGTGATGGGCGTGGGCGATACCTTCGGTGAAGCATTCGCCAAGGCCCAGATGGGCGCCAGCGAAGTGCTGCCGACCGGCGGTACTGCGTTCATCAGCGTGCGTGATGACGACAAGCCACTGGTTGCAGGCGTTGCCCGTGATCTGATCAACTTGGGCTTCGAAGTCGTGGCCACTGCCGGGACCGCCAAGCTGATCGAGGCTGCCGGTCTGAAAGTGCGTCGCGTGAACAAGGTGACGGAAGGCCGTCCGCACGTGGTCGACATGATCAAGAACGACGAAGTCACCTTGATCATCAACACCACTGAAGGTCGCCAGTCGATCGCGGATTCCTACTCCATTCGTCGTAACGCCTTGCAGCACAAGATCTACTGCACCACCACCATTGCTGCTGGCGAAGCTATCTGCGAAGCGCTCAAGTTCGGTCCGGAAAAGACCGTGCGTCGCTTGCAGGATCTACACGCAGGATTGAAGGCATGACCAAATACCCAATGACCGTCCAGGGCTTCAAGGCCCTGGAAGAGGAACACGCCCATCTGACCAAGGTCGTCCGTCCAAAGCTGAGCCAGGACATCGGTACGGCCCGCGAGCTGGGTGACTTGAAGGAAAACGCTGAATACCACGCTGCTCGCGAGCAGCAGGGTATGGTTGAGGCGCGGATCCGTGACATCGAAGGCCGCCTGCAGAACTCGGTGGTGATCGACGTGACGACCATTCCGAAGACCGGCAAGGTGATTTTCGGCACGACCGTGGAAATCGCCAATGTCGAGACTGACGAAAGTGTGGTCTACCACATCGTTGGCGAGGACGAAGCTGACTTCAAGCTCGGCAAGATCTCCGTCGGTTCACCGCTGGCCCGCGCCTTGATTGCCAAGGAAGAGGGGGATGTGGTGGCCGTCAAGACGCCGGGTGGCGTGATCGAGTACGAGATTGTTGAAGTTCGTCACGTCTGAAAGGCGGCGCCCGCTCCGTGCGGGCGCCATGCTTTGGCAGCTCTCCCAGATGCTTTGGGTGGGTGGCCTGTGGTTGTTGCACATTGGTGTTTTACCGGCGCTGGGCCTGATAGGCCTGGCACCGTTGCTGATCGATGAGATCGACGGATTACTGAGTGCGCTGCTGGTGGGTTTTGCGGCGGCGTGCGTGACACTCCAGGCGTTGGTGCTGGTCAAGGCCGAAGGCTGGGGGAGTTTGTGGCGGGATATTCGCGGCCAACTGCTGTTGATGGCGCTGTATGCGTGTGCAATGTTTTGCATCGTGCATGTGTGGCTGCCGGAAGCGTTGCGCTGGCAGTTGTTCAGCTATCTTGTGCTAGGGTTCTCTGGCTTGGTCCTGGTTGTGCAACCTGCACCGGGATGGAGTGGCAGGGCGCGCGAAGCACGCCCGTGACCCTTTGAATCATTTGAAGCGATGAACGTTCGACAGCTGCTTGTTGACGCTGAAGTTCTTGCGATACAGCAGCGCCATCTTGCCGATGACCTGAACCAGGTCGGCCTTGCCCACCTTGCACAGTTCTGCAATGGCGGCCAGGCGCGCTTCGCGGTCAAGGATGTTGACCTTGATCTTGATCAGTTCGTGATCGCCCAATGCGCGTTCAAGTTCGGCTAACACACCTTCAGTCAAACCGTTGTCTGCCACAATCAGAACTGGTTTCAGATGGTGGCCAATGGATTTGTACTGTTTCTTCTGCTCTTGAGTGAGCGGCATAATCTGACCCCTGCGTCTGATCTTGTAAAAAGCGGCGGCCAGTTTACCCGAGCGAGTCCGGGACCGCCCAGTTAATCACAACCCGTTTTATTTTCGAGGTGGCCCGTGGCCCGTTCCAAAACTAGCCTCAAGTGGCTGCAAGAGCATTTCAACGATCCTTACGTCAAAAAGGCGCAAAAGGACGGCTATCGTTCCCGTGCCAGCTACAAGCTGCTGGAGATCCAGGACAAGGACAAGCTGATCCGTCCAGGCATGAGCGTTATCGATCTTGGTGCAGCCCCTGGTGGCTGGTCCCAGGTGACCAGTCGTCTGATTGGTGGGCAAGGTCGCCTTATCGCTTCCGACATCCTCGAGATGGACAGCATCCCGGACGTGACCTTTGTTCATGGTGACTTTACCCAGGACACGGTGCTCGCCCAAATCCTTGAGGCTGTGGGAAATTCGCAGGTAGACCTTGTGATTTCCGACATGGCCCCCAATATGAGTGGATTACCGGCCGTCGATATGCCGCGTGCAATGTTCCTTTGCGAGCTGGCACTGGATTTGGCGGGTCGGGTATTGCGTCCCGGTGGCGATTTCCTGGTGAAGGTCTTCCAGGGTGAAGGTTTCGACGAGTACCACAAGAACATACGCAAGTTGTTCGATAAGGTGCAGACGCGTAAGCCAGACTCTTCCCGGGACCGGTCCAGAGAGCAATACCTGCTGTGCCGTGGCTTCCGTGGCGTCGAAGGTGCGACGAGTGAAGAGCGTTTTTGAGAAAGTCGAGGAGGGCGATAGGTTTTTTTATGTCGCTTTCGTCACGAAGCTTTACGAATATTGTGTAGTCAAAGTTTCACAAAGGGTTACAGACGGCGCCTGCCAGAGTTGTAGGTAATGTAGTAAGTTAGGCCGGTGAATATCATGCGAAGCGCGCGCCAGTAGCGGAGCTTGCTTCAGAGGGTAGTTAATTGAACGATATGGCAAAGAATCTGATCCTGTGGTTGATCATCGCGGCTGTCCTTGTGACGGTGATGAACAACTTCTCCAGCCCTAACGAGCCGCAGACCCTCAACTACTCCGACTTCATCCAGCAAGTCAAGGATGGCAAGGTCGAGCGTGTAGCGATTGATGGCTTTGTGATCAACGGCAAGCGCAACGACGGCGATAGCTTCAAGACCATTCGTCCGAACATTCCGGACAACGGCCTGATCGGCGATCTGGTGGACAACCACGTCGTGGTTGAAGGCAAGCAGCCTGAGCAGCAGAGCATCTGGACCCAGCTCCTGGTCGCCAGCTTCCCGATCCTGGTGATTATTGCCGTGTTCATGTTCTTCATGCGCCAGATGCAAGGTGGTGCGGGAGGCAAGGGCGGGCCGATGAGCTTTGGCAAGAGCAAGGCGCGCCTGCTTTCCGAAGATCAGGTGAAGACCACCCTGGCTGATGTTGCCGGTTGCGATGAAGCCAAGGAAGAAGTCGGTGAGTTGGTCGAGTTCCTGCGCGATCCGGGCAAGTTCCAGCGCCTGGGTGGTCGCATTCCACGTGGTGTGCTGATGGTAGGCCCGCCAGGTACGGGTAAAACCTTGCTGGCCAAGGCGATTGCCGGCGAAGCGAAAGTGCCGTTCTTCACCATTTCCGGTTCTGACTTCGTCGAGATGTTTGTCGGTGTCGGCGCCAGCCGTGTTCGCGATATGTTCGAGCAGGCCAAGAAGCACGCACCTTGCATTATCTTCATCGATGAAATCGACGCCGTTGGTCGCCATCGTGGCGCCGGCATGGGCGGCGGTCATGATGAGCGTGAGCAGACCCTCAACCAACTGCTGGTTGAGATGGACGGCTTTGAAATGAATGACGGCATCATTGTCATCGCTGCTACCAACCGTCCGGATGTATTGGACCCTGCGTTGCTGCGTCCCGGCCGTTTCGACCGCCAGGTCGTGGTCGGCTTGCCGGACATCCGTGGTCGTGAGCAGATTCTCAAAGTGCATATGCGCAAAGTGCCGATGGGCGACGACGTGGCTCCGGCCGTGATTGCCCGTGGTACTCCTGGCTTCTCCGGTGCTGACCTGGCCAACCTGGTTAACGAGGCTTCGCTGTTTGCGGCCCGTACCGGCAAGCGCATCGTCGAAATGAAAGAGTTCGAACTGGCGAAAGACAAGATCATGATGGGCGCCGAGCGCAAATCCATGGTCATGTCCGAGAAAGAAAAGCAGAACACTGCTTATCACGAAGCCGGTCACGCCATTGTTGGTCGCGTTGTGCCAGAGCATGACCCGGTCTACAAGGTATCGATCATTCCTCGCGGTCGGGCGCTGGGTGTCACCATGTTCCTGCCGGAAGAAGATCGCTACAGCCTTTCCAAGCGTGCGCTGATCAGCCAGATCTGTTCGCTGTACGGCGGCCGTATCGCGGAAGAAATGACCCTGGGCTTTGACGGTGTGACCACCGGCGCGTCCAACGACATCATGCGTGCCAGCCAGATTGCGCGAAACATGGTGACCAAGTGGGGCTTGTCGGAAAAACTCGGTCCTTTGATGTATGCCGAGGAAGAAGGTGAGGTGTTCCTGGGTCGTGGCGGCGGCGGTCAAAGCGCCAGCTTCTCCGGTGAGACAGCCAAGCTGATCGACTCCGAAGTGCGCAGCATCATCGACCAGTGCTACGGCACGGCCAAGCAGATCCTGACCGATAACCGCGACAAGCTCGACGCGATGGCTGACGCGCTGATGAAGTACGAAACCATTGATGCCGACCAGATCGACGACATCATGGCTGGCCGCACCCCGCGTGAGCCTCGCGATTGGGAAGGTGGTTCGGGTACTTCGGGTACGCCGCCAGTGGTCCAGAATGAACGCCCTGAAACCCCGATCGGCGGCCCTGCGGCTGACCATTAAGGTTTGAAATGACTTCTGTGCTGTCCTCCACCCGGTTGCCTTGCGGCAATCGGGTTCTTGATTTGGCCCATACGCATGTCATGGGCATTCTTAATGTCACTCCTGATTCCTTCTCTGATGGTGGTCGCTTCAGCCAGCTTGATGCTGCGTTGCGCCACGCCGAGGCGATGGTGTTGGCTGGTGCGACCTTGATCGATGTGGGAGGGGAGTCCACCCGTCCCGGTGCTCGTGTGGTTTCTCCCTTGGAGGAGCTGGAGCGGGTTGCGCCGATTGTCGAGCGCATCGCCCAGGAGCTGGATGTCATTATCTCGGTTGATACCTCGACCCCGGCTGTGATGCGCGAAACCGCGCGGCTGGGGGCTGGGCTTATCAATGACGTGCGTTCCTTGCGGCGTGACGGTGCCCTGGATGCGGCAGCAGCCACCGGTCTGCCGGTGTGCCTGATGCACATGCTGGGGGAGCCTGGAAATATGCAGGACAATCCGCACTACGACGATCTCGTTGGTGAGGTGAGCAGTTTCCTGGCTGAGCGGATCGCTCAGTGCGCTGGAGTAGGCATCGCTCCCGAGAAGATCATCCTTGATCCTGGGTTTGGCTTCGCCAAGACCCTGCAACATAATTTGAGTCTGTTTAAACACATGGAGTCCCTCCATGCGCTTGGTCGTCCCTTGTTGGTTGGGGTTTCGCGCAAGAGCATGATAGGGCTGGCATTGAATCGTCCAGTGGGTGAGCGGTTGTATGGTGGCCTGGCGCTTGCGGCGCTTGCCGTGACCAAGGGCGCACGCATCTTGCGTGTACATGATGTCGCCGAGACGGTCGATGTGGTGCGCATGATTGCCGCTGTAGAATCCGCCGAATAAGAATGATGGAGCACTTATGACTAAAAAATACTTTGGCACCGACGGTATCCGTGGTCGGGTCGGCGAGTTTCCGATTACTCCTGACTTCATGCTCAAGCTGGGTTGGGCGGCAGGCATGGCGTTCCGCAGCATGGGCGCGTGCCGCATCCTGGTGGGCAAGGACACCCGCATTTCGGGTTATATGTTTGAGTCTGCGCTCGAGGCGGGTTTGTCTGCTGCCGGTGCTGATGTGATGTTGCTGGGGCCGATGCCGACGCCGGCGATCGCCTACCTGACGCGTACCTTCCACGCTGAAGCCGGTATTGTGATCAGCGCTTCGCACAATCCCCACGATGACAATGGCATCAAGTTCTTTTCCGGTCAGGGCACCAAGTTGCCTGACGAAATCGAGCTGATGATCGAAGAATTGCTCGACGCACCGATGACTGTGGTCGAGTCCAGTAAGCTGGGCAAGGTGTCGCGCATCAATGATGCCTCTGGGCGTTACATCGAGTTTTGCAAAAGCAGTGTTCCTACCAGTACCAATTTTGCCGGGCTGAAAATTGTTGTCGATTGCGCACACGGTGCGACCTACAAGGTTGCCCCGAGCGTGTTCAAGGAGTTGGGTGCCGAAGTAACGGTGCTGTCGGCGCAGCCTGATGGTTTGAATATCAACGAGAACTGTGGCTCCACGCACATGGAGCAGTTGCAGGCAGCCGTGCTGGCCAAGCATGCTGACTTGGGTATTGCCTTTGATGGCGATGGCGATCGCGTGCTGATGGTGGATCACACGGGCGCGGTGGTCGATGGCGATGACCTGCTGTTCATCATTGCTCGCGACTTGCATGAGCGTAACAAGCTGCAGGGCGGCGTCGTTGGTACGTTGATGAGTAATCTGGGATTGGAGTTGGCCCTGGCTGACCTGGGGATTCCCTTTGTTCGTGCCAATGTCGGTGACCGTTACGTAATCGCCGAGCTGCTGGAGCGTAACTGGCAAGTGGGTGGCGAGAACTCCGGGCATGTTGTCTGCTTCCAGCACACCACTACTGGCGACGCAATTATCGCGGCGCTCCAGGTATTGCTGTCTTTGCGTCGTCGTGAAGAGAGTCTTGCTCAGGCGCGTCAGGCGCTGCGCAAGTGCCCGCAAGTGCTCCTCAATGTGCGCTTTGCAGGGGGTGAAAACCCAATCGAGCACCCGGCTGTCAAAGATGCCTGTGAGCGTGTGACGCTGGCAATGGCGGGGCGTGGGCGGGTGTTGCTGCGCAAGTCCGGCACAGAGCCTTTGGTGCGCGTCATGGTCGAAGGTGACGATGAAACGCAGGTTCGCGAGCATGCAGAAAGCCTGGCAAAACTGGTAAGTGAAGTTTGCGCCTGAATTCGGCTTGCCAGTGGTGATGTGGTTGGGTAACATCTGCGCCCACTTTGACCGACGGGGTACAGCATGCGTCGCACTATGGTAGCTGGTAACTGGAAGATGCACGGTACCCGCGCCAGTGTCGCTGAGCTGATCAACGGCCTTCGTCACCTGGCCTTGCCTAGCGGCGTTGATGTGGCGGTTTTCCCGCCTCTCTTGCATATCACCCAAGTGGTTGATGGCTTGAAAGGCAAGTCGATTCAGGTCGGCGCGCAGAATTCTGCGGTGGAAGCCATGCAAGGTGCGTTGACAGGTGAGATTGCACCGAGTCAGTTGGTTGATGCGGGTTGTTCCTATGTGCTGGTTGGGCACTCCGAGCGTCGCCAGATGATGGGCGAGCGGGATGGGACACTCAATCGCAAGTTCGCAGCGGCACAGGCTTGTGGCTTGATTCCAGTGTTGTGCATAGGGGAAACCCTTGAGCAGCGCGAATCGGGCAAGACTCTTGAAGTTGTCTCGCGTCAGCTAGGCAGCATCATCGAGGAGCTGGGTGTCGGTGCGTTTGCAAAGGCAGTAATCGCTTACGAGCCGGTCTGGGCCATTGGTACCGGGCTGACTGCTACGCCGCAACAGGCGCAGGATGTGCACGCAGCCATTCGCGCGCAGTTGGCGGCAGAGAATTCTGAAGTCGCACAAGGTGTGCGTCTTCTATACGGCGGCAGCGTGAAGGCGGCCAATGCGGTCGAACTGTTCGGCATGCCGGATATCGATGGGGGGCTCATTGGTGGAGCTTCCCTGAATGCAGATGAGTTCGGTGCGATCTGTCGCGCCGCGGGAAACTGAAAAAATGCTGGAAACAGTCGTAGTCGTTTTTCATCTGTTGGCCGCACTGGGCGTAGTTGCCTTGGTTTTGCTGCAGCAGGGTAAAGGTGCGGATGCTGGTGCGTCTTTCGGTGCAGGTGCTTCAAATACTGTGTTCGGAAGCCAAGGTTCCTCTACCTTTCTTAGTAAGTTTACTGCTATACTTGCCGCCGGTTTCTTCATAACCAGCTTGGGGTTAGGTTACTTTGCTAAAGAGAAGGCTCATGTGCTGACTCAGGTAGGTCTCCCAAACCCAGCAGTGTTGGAAGTTCCAAAAGCAAAACCGGCTTCTGATGATGTCCCGGTGCTTCAAGAGCAAAAGTCGGCTACTCCAGCGACTGACGTACCTCCAGCTCAAGAGCAAAAGTAAGAAGGGTTGTAAACGCTGTATTGCCGAGGTGGTGGAATTGGTAGACACGCAACCTTGAGGTGGTTGTGCCCATAGGGTGTAGGGGTTCGAGTCCCCTTCTCGGTACCAATTATCAGGAGAGCCCGCTGTTGCGGGCTTTCTTGTAGGTGGAAGGTTACATTGACCCTGCAAGGGATCGGTCGTATACTTCCGCCCCAGCTTTGTCGCGGGGTGGAGCAGTCTGGTAGCTCGTCGGGCTCATAACCCGAAGGTCGTCGGTTCAAATCCGGCCCCCGCAACCAGTTTTAGCGGAGCCCCTTTTAAGGGGCTTTTTGTTAGCTGGACACTTTCAACGCCGCTGTTCGACGGCGTTTCAAGGATGGGCGTTTCGCCCATTTTTTTATTTTGCACAGCATGCACATACATGCACGAGGGGGTTCAGGTGTCGAGCAAGCTAGAAGAGTTGCAGGCCTTGCTGGCCCCGGTGGTCGTGGCCCTAGGCTATGAATGCTGGGGTATTGAGTTTTCGGCTCAAGGTCGCCACTCAATGTTGCGCGTTTATATCGATAAAGAGGGCGGTGTGCTGGTGGACGATTGCGCCATTGTCAGCCGTCAGATCAGCGGTGTCCTGGATGTTGAAGATCCAATCGCCGTTGAATACACCCTCGAAGTTTCCTCGCCAGGCATGGAACGCCCACTGTTCACTATCGAGCAGTTTGCTAAATATGTCGGTGAACAAGTGAAGATCAAGCTGCGATCCCCGTTCGAAGGGCGACGCAATTTTCAGGGCCTTCTGCGCGGTGTAGAAGAACAGGATGTCGTGGTGCAGGTAGAAGACCATGAGTTCCTGTTGCCGATCGATATGATCGACAAGGCCAACATTATTCCCAGTTTTGACTGAGACGCGGATCCCGCGGATCCAATGGCTTGCGAAAGGCGAGGCGTACGATGAGCAAAGAAGTACTGCTGGTTGTTGAGTCGGTATCCAACGAAAAGGGTGTACCGGCAAGCGTGATTTTTGAAGCGTTGGAGCTGGCCCTGGCCACTGCTACCAAAAAGCGCTTTGAAGACGAAGTTGATCTGCGTGTGGAAATCAACCGCCACACCGGTGCCTACGAGACTTTCCGTCGCTGGACGGTGGTCGAAGAGGACGATCTTGATGATCCGGCCATCGAAACCTGGCCGAGCAAGGTTGCGCAAACGCATCCTGGCGCCAAGGTCGGTGATGTCGTTGAAGAGAAAATCGAATCCATCGAGTTCGGCCGCATTGCTGCACAGACTGCCAAGCAGGTCATTGTGCAGAAAGTCCGCGAAGCCGAGCGCGCTCAAGTCGTTGACGCTTATCGCGAGCGCCTGGGTGAAATCATCTCCGGCACCGTGAAAAAAGTCACCCGCGACAATGTGATCGTCGACCTGGGCAACAACGCAGAAGCGTTGCTGGCTCGCGAAGACATCATTTCTCGCGAAACCTTCCGTGTCGGCGTGCGTCTGCGTGCGCTGCTCAAGGAAATCCGCACCGAGAACCGCGGTCCTCAGCTGATCCTGTCGCGTACCGCGCCGGAAATGCTGATTGAACTGTTCCGCATCGAAGTGCCGGAAATCGCCGAAGGCCTGATCGAAGTCATGGCTGCGTCCCGCGACCCGGGTTCGCGCGCCAAGATCGCGGTCCGCTCCAAGGACAAACGCATCGACCCGCAAGGCGCTTGCATTGGTATGCGCGGTTCGCGCGTCCAGGCAGTGTCGGGCGAATTGGGCGGTGAGCGTGTGGACATCGTCCTGTGGGACGATAACCCGGCGCAGTTCGTGATCAACGCCATGTCGCCAGCTGAAGTGGCGGCAATTATCGTTGACGAAGATGCCCATGCAATGGACATCGCCGTTGGCGCAGACAATCTGGCTCAGGCCATTGGTCGTGGTGGTCAGAACGTGCGTCTGGCCAGCCAACTGACCGGCTGGACCCTGAACGTGATGACCGAATCGGACATCCAGGCTAAGCAGCAAGCTGAAACCGGTGACATCCTGCGCAACTTCATCGACGAGCTGGAAGTCGACGAAGACCTGGCGCAGGTGCTGGTAGATGAAGGCTTCACCAGCCTGGAAGAGATTGCCTACGTACCGTTGGAAGAAATGCTCAACATCGACGGCTTTGACGAAGATACCGTCAACGAGCTTCGCGCTCGGGCCAAGGATCGTTTGTTGACTAAAGCCATCGCTACTGAGGAAAAGCTGGCAGACGCCCATCCGGCCGAAGACCTGCTCTCGCTTGAGGGTATGGACAAGGATTTGGCGATGGAACTGGCGGTGCGCGGCGTAATTACCCGCGAAGACCTGGCCGAGCAGTCTATTGACGACCTGCTCGACATCGACGGCATTGACGATGATCGTGCCGGCAAGTTGATCATGGCCGCCCGAGCCCATTGGTTCGAGTAATTAGGCGCGGCCTGAGGAGAGAAGTGCATGACGCAAGTCACGGTGAAACAACTGGCCGATGAGGTCAAAACACCGGTAGAGCGCCTGTTGCAGCAGATGCGTGAGGCAGGTCTGCCGCACACCGCCGCCGATGAAGGTGTGAGCGATAGTGAGAAGCAGTCTTTGCTGACTCACTTGAAGAGCAGCCACAAGGCGAAAGTGGAAGAACCGCGCAAGATTACATTGCAGCGCAAAACCACCAGCACACTGCGTGTTGCTGGTAGCAAGAGCATCAGCGTTGAAGTACGCAAGAAGAAAGTCTTCGTACAGCGCAGCCCGGAAGAAATCGAAGCCGAGCGCAAACGCGAACTGGAAGAGCGTCGCGCAGTAGAAAATGCTGCTCGTCAGAAGGCTGAAGAAGAAGCCAAGCGTCGCGCCGAAGAAGAAGCGCGTCGCCAGCCTGCTGCTGCGCAACCTGCTGCCACTGAAGCGGTCGCTGCGCCTGTTGAAGCTGTGCGTGAGGCCGCTCCGGTTGCCGCTGCACCTGCTCCGGCAGCTGACGCCCGCAAGCGTGACGAACCTCGTCGCCCGGACAAGCCACGTGCCGACGATAACAATCGTCGCAGCGGTGGTGGCGATGGCGAGCGCAAAAACGCTCCGCATCGTGCTTCGGTCAAAGAGAAAGCGCCTGCTCCACGCGTTGCCCCACGTACTACCGACGAAGAAAGCGATGGCTTCCGTCGTGGTGGTCGCGGCAAGGCCAAGCTGAAGAAACGCAACGCCCACGGTTTCCAGAGCCCAACCGGCCCTGTCGTGCGTGAAGTGAAGATCGGCGAGACCATCACTGTTGGCGATCTCGCCCAGCAGATGTCGGTCAAGGCAGCTGAAATCATCAAGTTCATGTTCAAGCTGGGTACTCCGGCCACTATCAACCAGGTACTGGATCAGGAAACTGCCCAACTGGTTGCTGAAGAGCTGGGCCACAAAGTGACCCTGGTCAGCGATACCGCCCTGGAAGATTCCCTGGCCGAGTCCCTGAAGTTTGAAGGTGAGGCGGTTTCCCGTGCACCGGTCGTGACCGTAATGGGCCACGTTGACCACGGTAAAACTTCCCTGCTCGACTACATCCGTCGTGCCAAGGTTGCTGCTGGCGAAGCCGGCGGTATCACCCAGCACATCGGTGCGTACCACGTTGAAACCGACCGTGGCATGGTGACGTTCCTCGACACCCCTGGTCACGCCGCGTTTACCGCAATGCGTGCCCGTGGTGCCAAGGCGACTGACATCGTGATCCTGGTGGTTGCAGCTGACGACGGCGTGATGCCACAAACCATCGAAGCCGTTCAGCATGCCAAGGCTGCTGGCGTTCCGCTGGTTGTTGCGGTGAACAAAATCGACAAGCCGGGCGCTGATCTTGATCGCATCCGTAGCGAACTGTCGGTTCACGGCGTGACATCCGAAGAGTGGGGTGGCGACACTCCATTCGTACCAGTCTCCGCGAAGATGGGTACTGGCGTTGACGAACTGCTCGAAGCCGTTCTGTTGCAAGCCGAAGTCCTGGAACTGACTGCTACTCCCTCGGCTCCTGGCCGTGGCGTTGTGGTTGAGTCCCGTCTCGACAAGGGCCGTGGCCCGGTTGCGACCGTTCTGGTTCAAGACGGTACCCTGCGCCAAGGCGACATGGTCCTGGTCGGTTCGAACTACGGCCGTGTACGTGCCATGCTCGACGAGAACGGCAAGCCAATCAAGGAAGCAGGTCCTGCTATCCCGGTCGAGATCCTCGGCCTGGACGGTACGCCGGACGCTGGCGACGAGATGAGTGTAGTGGCCGACGAGAAGAAAGCCCGTGAAGTGGCTCTGTTCCGTCAAGGCAAGTTCCGCGAAGTCAAACTGGCCCGTGCTCACGCAGGCAAGCTGGAAAACATCTTCGAGAACATGGGCCAGGAAGAGAAGAAGACGCTTAACATCGTCCTCAAATCTGACGTACGTGGTTCCCTCGAAGCGTTGAACGGCGCCTTGAACGGCCTGGGTAACGACGAAGTGCAAGTGCGCGTTGTCGGTGGCGGTGTCGGTGGTATCACCGAATCCGACGCCAACTTGGCACTGGCTTCCAACGCTGTGCTGTTCGGCTTCAACGTGCGTGCCGATGCTGGCGCTCGCAAGATCGTCGAGCAGGAAGGCCTGGACATGCGTTACTACAACGTCATCTACGACATCATCGAAGACGTCAAGAAAGCCCTTACCGGCATGCTTGGCAGCGACGTCCGGGAGAACATCCTGGGTATCGCCGAAGTACGTGACGTGTTCCGCTCGCCGAAATTCGGCGCGATCGCCGGCTGCATGGTTGTCGAAGGCACTGTGTACCGTAACCGTCCAATCCGCGTACTGCGTGAAGACATCGTTATCTTCGAAGGCGAGCTGGAATCCCTGCGCCGCTTCAAGGATGACGCTTCCGAAGTACGTGCCGGCATGGAATGCGGTATCGGCGTCAAGAGCTACAACGACGTCAAGGTTGGCGACAAGATCGAAGTCTTCGAGAAGGTTCAGGTTGCTCGCAGCCTCTAACTCGCGCACTTCCGGAGCCACGCAGCGAGTGGGCATGCAAATGCCCCGCGCAGCGTACGGACTCTAAACGCAACGCCCGGTCTGGCTTTTGTCAGGCCGGGCGTTTGCCGCTTTCAGACCCCACGGGTTTCACCGTGTGGCAGTAACAGGTAACAAGACATGGCAAAAGAATACAGCCGTACCCAGCGTATCGGCGATCAGATGCAGCGCGAGCTGGCCCAACTGATCCGTCGCGAAGTCAAAGACCCACGGGTTGGCCTGGTCACCATCACCGCCGTTGAAGTGAGCCGTGACGTTGGTCACGCCAAGATCTTCATCACCGTGATGGGGCAGGACAACAGTGAAGAAATCGCGCAAAGCATCAAGGTGCTCAACGCTGCGGCAGGTTTCCTGCGCATGCAGTTGGCCCGTGAAATGAAGCTGCGCAGCGTTCCCCAGCTGCACTTCCACTACGACGAAAGCGTCGTGCGTGGTGCGCATCTGTCGGCACTGATCGAGCGCGCCGTGGCGGAAGACAGTCAGCACCCGTCCACACCTGAAGACGCCAAGGAGTAAGCGGTGGCTCAGGTCAGACGTATCCGTCGCAACGTCAGCGGCATCATTCTGCTCGACAAGCCCATTGGCTTTACCTCCAATGCCGCTTTGCAGAAGGTCCGCTGGCTGCTCAATGCCGAGAAGGCCGGGCACACCGGCAGCCTTGATCCGCTGGCCACCGGCGTGTTGCCGTTGTGCTTTGGCGAGGCTACCAAGTTCTCGCAATACCTGCTCGATTCCGACAAGGGTTACGAAACCCTCATGCAACTGGGCAAGACCACCACCACGGCCGATGCCGAAGGTGATGTTTTGCAGGTTCGCGATGTGACCGTTGGTCGTGCGGATATTGAAGCGGCTTTACCCGGTTTTCGTGGGCAAATCAGTCAGATACCGCCGATGTACTCGGCGCTCAAGCGTGATGGGCAGCCACTTTACAAGCTGGCACGTGCGGGCGAAGTAGTGGAGCGCGAACCGCGTTCTGTTACTATTGCGCGCTTGGAATTGCTCGCCTGTGAAGGTGACACTGCGCGTCTGGCCGTGGACTGCAGCAAAGGCACCTATATCCGTACCCTAGTGGAAGATATTGGTGAAAAGCTTGGTTGCGGCGCGTACGTTGCAGAACTGCGACGCACCCAGGCCGGCCCTTTCACCCTGGCCCAGACGGTCACGCTGGAAGAGTTGGAAGCGGTGCACGCCGAAGGCGGCAATGAAGCAGTTGATCGCTTCCTGATGCCATCGGACAGCGGTTTGCTGGATTGGCCATTGCTGCACTTCTCGGAGCACAGCGCGTTCTACTGGCTCAACGGCCAGCCGGTACGTGCCCCGGATGCCCCGAAGTTCGGCATGGTGCGGGTACAGGATCATAACGGTCGCTTTATCGGTATCGGTGAAGTGAGCGAAGACGGGCGCATCGCGCCGCGTCGACTGATTCGGTCAGAATGACCGAACGAGTGTGGCTGTTAACAGGCACGGTCAACACTCATTTTTAGATACAGGGATTTGTCCCTGGCCTGTTGAGACTGCCCTTTGGGTGGTTTCCTGAAAAAAGGATTGCCTCATGGCTCTCGACGTTCAAGAAAAAGCACAAATCGTTGCTGACTATCAGCAAGCTGTTGGTGACACTGGTTCGCCAGAAGTGCAAGTTGCACTGCTGACCCACAACATCAACAAGCTGCAAGGTCACTTCAAGGCCAACGGTAAAGATCACCACTCCCGTCGTGGTCTGATCCGCATGGTAAACCAGCGTCGTAAGCTGCTGGATTACCTGAAAGGCAAGGATCTGGGTCGTTATCAGGCTCTGATCGGTCGCCTGGGTCTGCGTCGCTAATAAGCGATTGCGCTAGAGGTTGGTTGTCTGCCGTGTGTCAGTGGGATTCCCGCTGGCCCATGGCAGGCTCCCAGCCTCAAGTTTTATCTGGATACACGTTTTACCCTGGACTAGCGTCGGGCCGATTCCCGACATTGCCCAAGAATTTCGCAAGAAGACAAGTTCCCCAAGAGCCACAAAGAAGGTAGGACACCGTGAACCCGGTTATCAAAAAATTCCAGTTCGGTCAGTCGACCGTTACCCTCGAGACAGGCCGTATCGCCCGTCAAGCCTCCGGCGCAGTGCTGGTTACCGTTGACGACGACGTGACCGTATTGGTGACCGTTGTTGGCGCCAAGACCGCTGACCCAAGCAAAGGCTTCTTCCCTCTTTCCGTTCACTACCAGGAAAAGACTTACGCTGCCGGTAAGATCCCTGGCGGTTTCTTCAAGCGTGAAGGCCGTCCTTCCGAGAAAGAAACCCTGACTTCCCGACTGATCGACCGTCCGATCCGTCCGCTGTTCCCAGAAGGCTTCATGAACGAAGTGCAGGTTGTCTGCACCGTCGTTTCCACCAGCAAGAAAACCGATCCGGACATCGCTGCGATGATCGGTACTTCGGCTGCCCTGGCTATCTCGGGCATTCCGTTCGACGGCCCGATCGGCGCCGCTCGCGTTGCTTTCCACGAAAGCACCGGCTACCTGCTGAACCCGACTTACGAGCAACAGAAAGCATCGAGCCTGGACATGGTCGTTGCCGGTACCTCGGAAGCCGTATTGATGGTTGAATCGGAAGCCAAAGAGCTGACCGAAGACCAGATGCTGGGCGCCGTACTGTTCGCCCACGACGAGTTCCAGGCGGTCATCAAGGCCGTTACCGAACTGGCTGCCGAAGCCGCCAAGCCTACCTGGACCTGGACTGCTGCCCCGGAAGCCACCGAGCTGCTGAGCACTATCCGCTCCGAGTTCGGCGCTGCGATCTCCGACGCCTACACCATCACCGTCAAGGCCGACCGCTACGCTCGCCTGGGTGAGTTGAAGGATCAGGTCGTTGCCAAGCTGTCCGGTGAAGAAGGTCAGCCTTCCTCCAGCGATGTCAAAGCGGCTTTCGGCGAAATCGAATACCGCACCGTTCGCGAAAACATCGTCAACGGCAAGCCACGTATCGACGGTCGCGACACCAAGACCGTACGTCCGCTGAACATCGAAGTCGGCGTTCTGCCAAAGACTCACGGTTCGGCGCTGTTCACCCGTGGTGAAACCCAGGCCCTGGTTGTGGCGACTCTGGGTACTGCCCGTGACGCACAGCTGCTGGACACCCTGGAAGGCGAGAAAAAAGACCCGTTCATGCTGCACTACAACTTCCCTCCGTTCTCGGTGGGCGAGTGTGGTCGCATGGGTGGCGCTGGTCGTCGTGAAATCGGCCACGGCCGTCTGGCCCGTCGTTCGATTGCAGCCATGCTGCCGGCTGCCGACGTGTTCCCGTACACCATCCGTGTCGTATCGGAAATTACCGAATCCAACGGTTCCAGCTCCATGGCTTCGGTCTGCGGTGCTTCCCTGGCACTGATGGATGCTGGTGTGCCGATGAAGGCGCCGGTTGCCGGTATCGCCATGGGCCTGGTTAAAGAAGGCGAGAAGTTCGCCATCCTGACCGACATCCTGGGCGACGAAGACCACCTGGGCGACATGGACTTCAAGGTAGCCGGTACCGCCAAAGGCGTCACCGCGCTGCAGATGGACATCAAGATCAAGGGCATCACCGAAGAGATCATGGAAATCGCCCTGGGCCAAGCCCTGGAAGCGCGCCTGAACATCCTCGGCCAGATGAACCAGATCATTGGTCAGTCCCGTACCGAACTGTCGGAAAATGCTCCGACCATGATCGCGATGAAAATCGACACCGACAAAATCCGTGATGTTATCGGTAAAGGCGGCGCGACTATCCGTGCGATCTGTGAAGAGACCAAGGCTTCGATCGACATCGAAGACGACGGCTCGATCAAGATCTTCGGCGAAACCAAGGAAGCCGCTGAGGCAGCACGTCAGCGCGTCCTGGGCATTACCGCTGAAGCCGAGATCGGCAAGATCTACGTCGGTAAGGTTGAGCGCATCGTCGACTTCGGCGCATTCGTCAACATCCTGCCGGGCAAGGACGGTCTGGTTCACATCTCCATGCTGAGCGACGCTCGTGTTGAGAAAGTGACCGACATCCTGAAAGAAGGCCAGGAAGTGGAAGTGCTGGTACTGGACGTGGACAACCGCGGCCGTATCAAGCTGTCCATCAAGGACGTAGCAGCAGCCAAGGCTTCGGGCGTTTAATCACCCTCAGGCTTTTCGCTGAAAAAAGGGACTCTTCGGAGTCCTTTTTTTATGCCTGGAGGAAAATGCCTGGAAATCAGGTGCTTACCCAGATCCAAAAGCCGCAACTTGCATGCAGAGGCGAGGGGTTTCATGCAAGTTGCACGATTACAAAAAACAGCTGTTTTCGTAACTCGTTGTTTTGTAAGGTTTTAATTGCCTGATGCGACTTGGCACACTGTCTGCAATATCCCTGTTAACGCTGCAGCATCAAGGTTTACGTACTGCAGACTTTTAATAAAACAGGAGTTACTCGTATGAAGAAGTTCGCTCTCGCTACTGCTACCGCTCTGACCCTGGCCATGGGTGCTAACGTAGCCTTTGCTCAGACTTCCCAAGCCCCTATGACCCTGGCGGCCGGTGAAGTGACCAAGGCTAAAGAGTCCACCTCGGACACCTGGATCACCACCAAAGTGAAAGCTGATCTGCTGACCGAGAAAGGCATTCCTGGTTCGGACATCAAGGTTGAGACCAATAAAGGCGTGGTTTCCCTGTCTTCGACAGTCGCGATCTCCGACGCTCAGAAAGCCACTGCCGTAGCCATCACCAAGAAAATCAAAGGTGTTACCGCCGTTTCGGCTGACGGCCTGATGGCTGGCGGCGCTACCAAGGCTGACAATATCGACAAAACCAAAAGCGCAGCGGCTGACGCCAAAGAGTCCACTTCGGACACTTGGATCACCACCAAAGTAAAAGCTGACCTGGTGACCGAGAAAGGCATTCCTGGCACCGACATCAAAGTCGAAACCAACAAAGGCGTAGTGTCCCTGTCTTCGACCGCTGCGGTCACTGAAGCTCAGAAAACTACCGCGGTGAACATCACCAAGAAAATCAAAGGCGTTAAAGCTGTATCGGCCGACGGCCTGAAAGCAGAGTAACGCACCCCTTTTCGTCTGAACTGGACGGCGGCGGCTTAGGGTGAGTTAGACATCCACCTGATGCACCTCTGGAGTTCATGCGAGCGACCACACGGATGTGGTCATTACAGGCCCCGGCACTTGTGTCGGGGCCTGTTCTATTGTGGGTGACGTTAACTGGAAGCGCCGGCGATCAGGCCCTCGACCCGTCGTCGATTTCAAGGCTGCATCGCCGGCAAGCCGGCTCTTGCAAGGGGCTTACTCCGCGTCCAGGTGCATCGGTGTGACGACACGCCCATCCTTCTCGGCCTGGCCCAAGTTGGCATCAATGAAGTACACCCGGTCATCTTCCAACTGTCCCTTATCCACCAGGTAGTCCTTGATGGTGCTGGCACGGTCTTGGCCCAGCTGGCGCAGCAGTACATCACTGCCGCTCCAGAACTTGATCACCCCGTCACGAAGCTTCGCGCTACGTTCATCGTTGCTCAGGTCTTTCCATTCGGCTGGCGGTTGCTGTTTCAGGCGGGTGCGGTAAATGCCTTCAAGCAATGGTGCTTTTTCCTTCTCGGGTACCACCAGCAATGACGCTTGGGCGGGAACCTTTTCTCCACGACGTTGAAGAATCTTGTAGTAGTTGTACTGGTACTCGCGCTCCAGTCGCTGAGCGGCAAGGAAAGGCCCGTCGCTGCTGGCCGCCGCGGTGCCTTCGATCTCCAGACGCAGGCTAGGGCGTTCTTTCAGTGCTTTGGCCAGCGTGTTCAGGGCGCCTTCAGCATCCTTGTCCAATTCGCTGGAACCGGCGGCGAACGATACATTGCCGAGGTCTTCCGAACCGCCGCCCGTTACCAGCCCACCGATAAACTTAAACGGCGCTGTCGCTGCACGCACTACCAGGTTACGCAGGGTCTGCCAGACAATCGGCATAACACTGAACTGCGGGTTATTCAGATCGCCAGTCACCGGCAGTTCGATGGAAATCTTGCCGTCGGAGTCCTTGAGCAGCGCGATTGCCAGACGAATCGGCAAGTCCACGGCATCGGCGCTGTCGACTTTCTCGCCCAGTTGCAATTGCTCGACCACCACTTTGTTCTCGGCCTTCAGCTGGCCCTTGGTGATCACATAGTGCAGGTCGAGGTTCAGTCGCCCCTTGCGGATGCGGAAACCGGCGAACTTGCCAGAGTAGGGCGTGAGGGTGGTCAGTTCTACGCGTTTGAAGCTGGTTGCAATATCCAGCGCCGCCATCGGGTCAAACGGGTTCACGCTGCCCTTGATCGTCACGGGGGCGTAGCGATCCACCTTGCCCTTGATGTCGACGCTGGCCGGTTTGGCCTGGCGGCTGTCGATGGTGCCAATTTGTCCGTTGAGCTGTTGAATCGCGGTCGCGAAGTTCGGGGTCAGGCTGAAGTCGGCAAAGTTGGCGGAACCGTCGTTGATCGCAATCTGCCCGATACGAATGCCCAGGGGCTTTTCTTTGCTGACAGGTTTCGAGCCTTTGTCCGGTGGTTGCGGGATCAACAAGTCGTCGACGTTGGTGGTGCGGTCGTCGTTGATCATGAAGCGCGCATACGGCTGCAGCAGGTTGACCTTATCGATCGACAGGCTATCGCCGTGCTGATAGTTCACGCCTTCGAGCACCAGGCGCTGCCATTTGAGGAAGTCGCGGGTCTTGAGGGTGTCCAGGGTGTGCAACTGGTCCACCTGCGCCCGGCCGGTGACCTGGAACTTCAGAGGATCAGTGCTTTTAAGGTTCACATCAAGATTGCTGCCGAGCATGCCGCTACGCAGTTCCAGGCGGATGAACGGGCTGATATAGGACTGGGCGACTCGCAGGTCGATGTCCTGGGTATTTACTTTCAGCTTGGCGCTGACCGGGTTGAGGTTGACCTCGCCAGTCGCCTGGACCTTGCCTTGCTTGCCCAGGCCCGTGTCGAGTTTCAGCGTGAACGGGCTCTGGTTGAGGCTATCGAAGTTCTGCACATCGACATTCAGCGGGCCGACTTCCAGTGCGACCGCCGGCTTGGCCTGGCGGTCAGCCAGGTGCACCTGATAGTTACGCAGTTGCACATCCTTGAGCAGCACTTGCCAAGGTTTGCTTGGCGCCGCGGGCTCGGCTTTTGGCGAGTCGGCGGTGGCGGGGGCATTTTTCGGCTCCGGCGCCTTGGTTGGTTTGCTCGGCTGGCTGGCGAACAATTTCTGCCAGTCCAGTTGCCCATCCGCTTCCAGCGCCGCCCAGGCTTCCAGCTTGTTGCTGCGGATCTTGCCGACAACGACCTGCTGTTTGGCCAGGTCCACGGTGGTTTCGCTGACGTCCAGGCGCTCCAGGCGCACCAGAGGGCGGCCATCCGGTGCCTTGATGGCAAACGGTGCGATGCTGGCGGAGGTGTTGGTCAGGTTCAGCTCGGTCTCTTTGGCCAGGCTGAATTTATACTCGGTGCTGAAGTTGAGCACGCCGTCTTCAAGCACCAGCGGCAGGGCATCGCGCACGTAGGGCCACCAAGCCTTCATCTTGCCGTCGGTGACTTTCAGTGTGCCCTGGGACGTGATTGGCACCAGGCTGAAGTTGCCTTTCCAATCGATTTGCCCGCCTGCCGGGCCTGCCGCGACGAGCGTCATGTCGGCATTGTCTTCGGGCAGGGTGCTGAGGTTCTTCAGCTCGAAGTCGAGCTTGTCGTAGAGGAATTCGATGGGCTCGCTGGGGCGCAAGTCCTCAAAGTGCACATAGCCGCCGGCCAGCTTGATGCCG
This sequence comes from Pseudomonas sp. FP2335, assembly GCF_030687535.1. NCBI lineage: Bacteria > Pseudomonadati > Pseudomonadota > Gammaproteobacteria > Pseudomonadales > Pseudomonadaceae > Pseudomonas > Pseudomonas sp. FP2335. The sequence continues at coordinate 5,105,487 of NZ_CP117437.1, read as the reverse complement.
TCGATACGCAGAGGAAACGGTTTGGCATTCGGGTCGGTCGGAGTTGGTTCGCTCGGCGGGATTTTGAACAGTTGCGCCAGGTTCAACTGGCCGGACTTGTCGAACAGCAACTCAGTCTTCGGTTTGTCCAGTTGCACATCGGCCAGGTGCAGCGCGCGGGTCCACAGGCTGTCGACCTGCAGGTTGGCGTAGAGGCGCTCGAAACCCACCTGCTCCTTGCCGGGGTCGCCGATCTTGAGGCCCCAGACGGTCAGCTCGAGGCTGAAGGGGTTGAGTTCGATCCGTTCGATTCGCGCCGGCACCGTGGCGTAATTCGCCAGTTGCTGGTTGGCAATCCGCAGGGCAATTCCGGGCAAAATCAAGAAGCCCAACAGGCTGTACAGGGCAAGGGCGGTCAACAAGGCGCCAACGGCGCGAATCAATCCTTTGTGCATGGGGCGGCGCCATCTATGTCAAACAGGAGTGCCTTGGAGTATGGCACGGGTTTTCGGTTCCGAAGAACGAGGGCTTTGGGAAGCGTCCTACAGCTGGAGTATCAATGTTTTCAGGGGGGGCTGCTGGTCTTGTGAAGGAAAATCCGCCCCCGGCGTCATGATTTGCCAGTCGCGTACCGCACGTCCGGCTTTTTCTGCGCAACGCAGTACCTGTTCGCGCCAGTCATCCATGCTGACCTTCGCCAGGTTGTTGCAGCAAATCAGTACACCGTTGTCGGCCGTGGCGAGCAGTGCTGGCTTGAGCAGGCTTTGGTAGTCGCGCAACAGGTCGACGGTGCCGAATGCGCTCTTGGCCCAGGCCGGAGGGTCGAGCAACACCAAGTCATACTGGCGCTGCTCCAGGCGTGGATAGCTCGGCAGTTTCTGGCCGCGGCGCTGGGTGATTGGCAGGCCGGCCAGTTGGCGAATCGCCGGGAAGTAGTCGGACTGCACGAACTCCATGGTCGGCAACTGCGGGTTCAGCAGGCCGTTCTCGCGGCCGACCGCCAGGTTGCCCTCGGCGAAGTCCAGGTTGCACACCTCCCGCGCCCCGCCGGCCGCAGCGCTCAGGCCGACGCCACAGGTGTAGGCGAACAGGTTCAGCACGCTTTTGCCGGCGCTATGGTTCTTGACCCAGCCGCGGGTGTTGCGCAGGTCGAGGAACAGCAGCGGGTCCTGCCCGGCATGCCGTCCGCGTACGCGGTAATTGAGCCCCCATTCATGGCCGACCAGATCTTCCAGTGCCGCCGGCTCGGCGCGGTACACCGTGTCTTCACGGTCGACCCGCGAGTTGCCACGGGAACGGTCGTTGTACACCAGCAGCAATTCCAGGCCCATGTACTGGTTGATCAACTGGTGCAGGTCCAGCAACTCCTCGGTATGCAGTGACTGATGGAAGCTCTGCACCAGCAGTTGCGGGCCATAACGGTCGATGGTCAGGCCGCCGGCGCCTTCCTGGCTGCCATGGAACAAGCGATAGCAGTCGGTGCCCTGGGCGTGCAGCTCGTTGATCAGGTCTTGGCGATGATCGAGGGCGGCGCGCAGCGCCTGATTCAAGGGAGACATGGAGCGCGCCTTGCTTAAGTAATGGGGGTAAATGTGGGCGCGGAGTTTAACAGTTATAAAGCCTCGCCTACATCAACCCCATCCGCCGATGCGCCCGTTGTACCGAACCGTTGCGCATCGCCCAGCGCAGCAACGGCGCGCTGCGTTTGACCGCGCCCCGGATCATCTGGCGTTGCAGCGGGCTCTGGTGTTGATCGAGCATGGCGCTGGCCCAGTCTGGCAGCAGGTCGATGCCGGCCTGCATCATCAAGGCTCCAAACGGCTTGGCCATCGTGCTGGGTGCCGGGGCATTGAGCAGCAGGCGCAACACTTCACGACTGCGCGCGTCGCACAGCAGTTGCGGGCGGATACGTGCCAGGTAATCCGAAACTTCCTGCCGCGAACGCGGAACATGCCGCGCGCCCAGTTGTTCGGCGACCAAGGCGATCTCGCTGTAGTAACGGTCCTGGTCCCGACCCGAGAGCAGCGGGTTGCGATAGCGCAGGTGAGCGGCGAGGAAGTTGCTGACCTCGGCCACATGCACCCAGGTGAGCAGTTCCGGATCGCTGGCTGCATAAGGTCGGCCGTCCGGCGCATGGCCAACCACTTGCAGGTGAATGGTGCGCACTTTTTCGATCAGCCACTGCGCGTCCTTGCGCGAGCCAAAGGTCGTGCCGGAGATGAACTGCGAGGTGCGCCGCAAACGCCCGAGCATGTCCTCGCGAAAGTTCGAGTGATCCCACACCCCAGCCAGGGCCAGCGGGTGCAGGGCCTGCAACATCAAGGCGCTGATGCCGCCGATCAACATGCTGCTGAAGTCGCCATGCACTTGCCAACTGACCGAACTCGGTCCGAACAGGCCTGGGTCGCCCTTGGGGTTTTCCAGGTCCAGCTGGCCCAGTGAGAGCCCTGTGAGGCTCATCAATTGGGTTTCGATACGGCTGCGGATAAATTCCATGGCGACGCTGGGTTTCCTATCGGTTCAGGCGTTTGTCGATCAGGCCGTCGACAACGCTGGGATCGGCCAGGGTGGAAGTATCACCGAGGCTGTCCAGTTCGTTGCAGGCGATCTTGCGCAAGATCCTGCGCATGATTTTGCCGGAACGGGTCTTCGGCAACGCGGGTGCCCATTGGATCAGTTCCGGCTTGGCAAAGCTGCCGATTTCCTTACTGACCAAGTCCAGCAGGTGTTTTTTTAGCGCATCGTCGGGCGCTACGCCATTCATCGGCGTGACAAAGGCGTAGATGCCCTGGCCTTTGACATCATGGGGGTAGCCCACCACGGCGGCCTCGGCCACCAGGTCATGCAGGACCAGGGCACTTTCCACCTCGGCGGTGCCGATGCGGTGGCCGGAGACGTTGATCACATCGTCGATGCGCCCGGTGATCCAGTAGTCGCCGTCCTCGTCGCGTCGCGCGCCGTCGCCGGTGAAGTAGTAGCCGGGGTAGGGTTTGAAATAGGTGTCGATCATCCGCTGGGGGTCGCCGTAGACGCTGCGGATCTGCCCCGGCCAACTCGCCTTGATCGCCAGCACGCCACTGCCGGCGCCGGCAAACACCTTGCCGTGCTCATCCAGCAACACCGGTTGTACGCCAAACATCGGTTGCGTGGCGCAACCGGGCTTGATCCGCTGCGCGCTCACCAGCGGGCTGAGCATGATGCCGCCGGTCTCGGTCTGCCACCAGGTGTCGACGATCGGGCAGCGCTGCTCGCCGACAGCGTTGAAGTACCAGTCCCAGGCTTCGGGGTTGATCGGTTCGCCGACGCTGCCGAGTAAGCGCAGGCTGGCGCGGGACGTATTCTCCAGCGGGCCGTGGCCCTCGCGCATCAAGGCCCGCAGGGCCGTCGGCGCGGTGTAGAAGATATTGACCTTGTGCTTGTCGATCACCTGCCAGAACCGCGAACTGTCCGGGTAGCTCGGCACGCCCTCGAACATCAGCGACGTCGCGCCATTGGCCAGCGGGCCGTACACGATGTAGCTGTGGCCGGTGACCCAGCCCACGTCGGCGGTGCACCAGAACACTTCGCCGTCCCGGTAGTCGAGCACGTACTTGAAGGTCATCGCCGCTTGCAGCAGATAGCCGCCGGTGGTGTGCAGCACGCCTTTGGGTTTGCCGGTGCTGCCGGAGGTGTAGAGGATGAAGAGCGGGTCTTCGGCGTCCATCGGCTCGGGTGGGCAGTCGGCGCTTGCGGCGTCCAGTGCCTGTTGATACTTGAGGTCGCGGCCTTCGCTCCAGTTCACGGTCGCACCGGTGCGTTCCACTACCAATACGGTGCTGACGTTCGGGCAGTTGGCCAGGGCTTTGTCGACATTCTGTTTCAGCGCCACCGGCTTGCCGCCGCGTACCCCTTCGTCGGCGGTGATCACCGTGCGGCAGTCGGCATCCAGGATGCGGTCGCGCAGGGCGTCCGGCGAAAAGCCCCCAAATACCACCGAGTGCACCGCGCCAATACGTGTGCAGGCCAGCATGGCGTAGGCCGCTTCCGGGATCATCGGCATGTAGATGCACACCCGATCACCTTTCTTCACGCCACGGCCTTTCAGCACATTGGCCAGGCGACTGACGTTTTGGTGCAATTGGCGGTAGGTGATTTTCGAGGACTTTGTCGGATCATCACCTTCCCAGATGAAGGCGGTTTGCTCAGCGCGTTGCGCCAGATGACGGTCGATGCAGTTGTAGCTGACGTTCAGTTGCCCGCCCGCGAACCATTGGGCAGCGCCCGTGTGGATGTCTGATTGCTGAACGTTATGCCAGGGCGTGATCCAGTCCAGAAAGCCCTTGGCCTGTTCGGCCCAGAAGGTATCCGGTTGCTCGATGGATTGGCGGTAGAGGCGCTGATAGTCCTCTTGACTGAGTTGCGCAGCGCGGCGGACGGCATCGGCGCTGGGGAACGTGCTGATATCGAACATGAGCGGTCCTTATTCTTGTTTTTGGCACAAGTCATAAAGATGCACGCTGTGGGGGGAGGGTTCAAGGCCAACGTCCAAACGGACGTTGGCCCTGGAGTGGCCGGATCAGCCGCGGTGACGACCGCGGAAGTAGTTGATCAGACCCTGGGTCGAGGCGTCATCCGCCACGGCTTCTTCAGTGCCGGTCAGGCGGTTGTAGACGCCCTTGCCCAGCTCTTTACCCAGTTCCACACCCCATTGGTCAAAGGCGTTGATGCCCCAGATGACGCTCTGCACGAACACCTTGTGTTCATACATCGCCACCAGTGCGCCCAGACGACGCGGGCTGATGCGTTCCACCACCAGGGTGTTGCTCGGACGGTTGCCCGGGATCACCTTGTGCGGTGCCAGCTTCTGCACGTCTTCTTCGGCGATGCCCTTGTCGCGCAGTTCGGCCTCGGCCTCGCTGCGGGTCTTGCCGAGCATCAGCGCCTGGCTCTGGGACAGGCAGTTGGCGTATAGCCACTGATGGTGGTCCGACACGGGGTTGAAGCTGACAATCGGCACGATGAAGTCGGCCGGGATCAGTTGGGTCCCTTGGTGCAGCAACTGGTGGTAAGCGTGCTGGCCGTTGCAGCCTACGCCGCCCCAGATCACCGGACCGGTATCGGTGGACACCGGAGTGCCGTCCTGGCGCACGCTCTTGCCGTTGGATTCCATGTCCAGTTGTTGCAAGTGCTTGGTGATGTTACGCAGGTAGTGGTCGTACGGCAGGATCGCATGGCTCTGCGCGCCCCAGAAGTTGCCGTACCACACGCCCAGCAGGCCCAACAGTACCGGCATGTTGGCTTCGAACGGCGCGTTCTGGAAATGCTGGTCCATGGTGTAGGCACCGGACAGCAGTTCCTTGAAGTTGGACATGCCGATGGCCAGGGCGATTGGCAAGCCGATGGCCGACCACAGCGAGTAGCGGCCACCGACCCAGTCCCACATCGGGAAGATGTTTTCTTCGCGGATACCGAACGCCACGGCCGCGGCGTTGTTGCTCGATACGGCGATGAAGTGGCGGAACAGCTCGGCTTCCGACCCCCCCTGGGCCAAGTACCAGGCGCGGGCGGCCTGGGCGTTTTTCAGGGTTTCGAGGGTGTTGAAGGATTTCGACGAGACGATGAACAGTGTGGTCTCGGCGCGCAGCTTCATGGTCAGCTCGTGGAACTCGCTGCCGTCGATGTTCGCCAGGTAGTGGCAGCGCACGCCTTTGTGGGCGTAGGACAACAGCGCTTCGGAGACCAGCTCCGGGCCGAGGAACGAGCCACCGATACCGATGTTCACCACGTCGGTGATCGGCTTCTCGGTGTAGCCACGCCACAGGCCGTCGTGGATGCGGCCGACCAGGTCAGTCATCTGGTTCAGCACCTTGTGCACGTCCGGCATGATGTTCACGCCGTTGACCGACAGCTTGTCACCCACCGGGCGGCGCAGGGCGGTGTGCAGGGCAGGGCGGCCTTCGGATGAGTTGACCGGTTCGCCAGCGTACAGCGAGTTGATCGCGGCCTTGAGGTCGACTTCCTTCGCCAGAGCCACCAGCAGGTCACGGGTTTCGCTGGTGATCAGGTTTTTCGAGTAATCGAGGAAAAGTCCGCAGCTGCTCAAGGTGAATTGGGAAAAACGCTGGGGATCGGCATTGAACGCGTCGCGCATGCTGAAATCCTGCATGGCTTGGCGGTGTTGATTGAGCGCTTGCCAGGCGGGCAGAGCGGTAACGTCGTGAGGAGTGCGGTAGTACGCCATCGCTGCGGGTTTCCTTTTATTACGGGGACTGCCTTTAGGACACTTCTAAGCCCGGAACGTCCTGCCTCTCATCAAGCGGCGGACTCCGGACAGCGCTAACCAAGAGCGCAGGGCGATTACATTAAACCTAGCGTGTGAATATGTCTTGGCTTTGTCTGCGCTGTGGCCGGTACTTTTTTATACCGGCACAGAGAGGAGGGCAACAGGCGGGGGTCAGTCGAGGTTCAGATGCAGGTTGTCGATGAGGCGGGTGGCGCCCAGATAGGCCGCAACGAGGATGACGACATCACGGTCTTCAGGCGTTGCCGGGCGCAGGTGCACGCCTTGGCGCACTTCGAGGTAATCGATGCGCAGCCCGGCGGCTTCGATCTGCCGGATGTGTTCGGCACGCAGCTTGGCGAAGTCGTGGTCACCGGCTTGGATGGCCGCGGCAATCTGGCTGAGGCTGCGGTACAGCACCGGCGCGATGGCGCGTTGTTCGTCGCTGAGGTAACCGTTGCGCGACGACAGCGCGAGGCCATCCTCGGCGCGCACGGTGGGCTCGCCGATGATCTGGATCGGCATATTCAGGTCATGCACCATGGCGCGGATCACTGCCAACTGCTGGTAGTCCTTTTGGCCAAACACCGCGATGTCCGGCTGGACCATGTTGAACAGCTTGCTCACCACTGTCGCCACGCCTTCGAAGTGCCCGGGGCGACTGGCGCCGCACAGGCCCTCCGACAGCAGCGGGACGCTGACGCGGGTCTGGCCGCTCATGCCGCCGGGGTACATCTCGTCGACGGAGGGTGCGAACAGCAGGTTGCAACCGGCTTGCAGGAGTTTCTCCTGGTCGGCGGCCAGGGTGCGCGGGTATTTGTCCAGGTCTTCACCCGCGCCGAATTGCAGCGGGTTGACGAAGATGCTGGCGACGACAAAGTCCGATTGTTGCGCAGCCTTGGTCACCAGTGTCGCGTGGCCGCTGTGCAGGTTGCCCATGGTCGGCACAAAACCGATGCGTTTGCCGGCGTTGCGCGCGTGGGTCACAGCGGCGCGCAGTTCGCGTAGGGTTTTTACGGTGTTCATGCAGAGAATCCGTGTTCGGCGCCTGGGAAGGTCGCGCCTTTGACTTCGGCGACGTAAGCGCCCAATGCCGCGTGGATGCTGTCTTGGCCGGTCATGAAGTTCTTCACGAACTTCGGTACGCGGCCGCTGATCGACAGGCCGAGCATGTCGTGCAGCACCAGCACCTGGCCATCGGTGGCCGAACCGGCGCCGATACCGATGACTGGCACTTTAACGGCTTGGGTGATTTCCGCCGCCAGTTCGCTCGGCACGCATTCAAGCAGGATCATCGCCACGCCGGCCTGTTCCAGGGCGATGGCATCGGCGCGCATCTGGCGCGCCTGGGCTTCGTTGCGGCCCTGAACCTTGTAGCCGCCGAGGATGTTCACCGACTGTGGCGTCAGGCCCATATGGGCGCACACCGGCACGCCGCGTTCGGCCAGCAGGCGGATCGACTCGGCGAGCCAGACGGCACCTTCGACCTTGACCATATGTGCACCGGCACGCATCAGCTTGCCGGCGTTGTGAAAGGTCTGTTCGACGGTGGCGTAATCCATGAACGGCAGGTCGGCAATGATGAATGCGCCATCGTTGCCGCGTTTGACGCTGGCCGTGTGGTAGGCCAGTTCATCGGTGGTCACAGGCAGGGTGCTGTCATGCCCTTGCAGAACCATGCCCAGGGAGTCGCCCACCAGTAACACTTCGACTCCGGCCTGGCAGCAGGCGTGGGCGAAGGTGGCGTCGTAGCAGGTCAGCATGGTGATTTTTTCACCTTTGAGCTTGAGGCTCTGCAAGGTGGTCAGGGTAATGTCTGGCATGAAAAGGGTCCTCGTTCAGGCGCTTGGAAACAGCGAGTAACGCGCGTGAGTCTTCGTTTATACAGGCGCACTGTCTTGAGAGCAGTGCTTATAAGGCCTGGATTGCGCCCTTCAGTGCCGGGTTGGCGGCAGCGGGACGCCTATAGTCGTGAGGAGGACACGGGAAGTCAATTGGATGTGTTACCGCATTGTTACGATGACGGTGTTACCGCTGTTACTGATGCGATTCAGCAGGGATCAGCCGTTTTTACAGTGCCGAAGCGCCCACATTGATCGAGTCAGTCTGGAAGGATGCGTTCCAGTCCGACGAATGGGCACGCAGCCAACAGGTCACTGAGTTGCCGGCCGTCGGATAACTGCAGGGTGCTCGGCGCCAGTTCGGCCAGCGGGTACAGCACGAAGGGCCGCAGGTGCATCTGGTAGTGCGGCACCTTGAGGCGCGGTTCGTCGATCAGGCGATCGCCAAACAGCAGGATGTCCAGGTCCAGCGTGCGTGGGCCCCAACGCTCAAGGCGCTCGCGGCCCTGGTCGTTTTCGATGGCCTGCAGCGCATCCAGCAGGGCCAGCGGCGCGAGGTCGCTGTCCAGCGCGGCCACCGCGTTGGTGTAGCGCGGTTGGCCCGGGAGCAAGGAATCGCTTTGATAGAAGGCGGACACGCCGACGAGCGTGGTGCAGGGCAATAACGCCAGCGCCTCGATGGCGCTGCGCAATTGCTGGTCCGGGGCAGCCAGGTTGCTGCCCAACCCGATGTAGATACGTTCCACGGTTTATTCGCCCGAGGCGTCGGCCGCGCTGCGTTTGCGCTTGCTGCCGCTGCGTCGGCGTTTCTTGGGCCCTTCGCTGGCGCCATCGCCTTTGCTGCCGAGGTCGCGGATCATGTCGCGGCGCTCGCTGTCATTGGCGTCCTGATAATCGGTCCACCATTCGCCCAGGCCGTCGGTCTGTTCGCCGGCGCTTTCGCGCAGCAGCAGGAAGTCGTAGCCGGCACGGAAGCGCGGGTTGTCGAGCAGCAGGTCGGCGCGTTTGCCGCTGCGGCGCGGCAGGCGCTCCTGCATGTCCCAGATCTCGCGGATCGGCATGGTGAAACGTTTGGGAATGGCAATGCGCTGGCACTGCTCGGCAATCAGCTCGTGAGCCGCTTCCTGCATGGCCGGAATCGGCGGCATGCCGCGCTCTTGCAGGCGCAGGACGCGTTTCGGCAGGGCAGGCCACAGCAAGGCAGCAAACAGGAAAGCCGGGGTCACCGGTTTGTTCTGCTTGATGCGCAGGTCGGTGTTGATCAATGCCTCGCTGATCAGCGTGTGGGTGTACGTCGGGTTGTACTCCAACGCCTCGGCGCTGGCCGGGAACAGGGGGTCGAACAACTGCAGGTCGACGAGCATTTCGAAGGTATCGGCGGCGTGGCCCGAGAGGAACAGCTTGAGCACTTCTTCGAACAGGCGCGCCGAAGGGATTTCCCGCAGCATCGGTGCCAGCTCGCGAATCGGCGCGGCGGTGTGTTTCTCGATACCGAAGTTCAGCTTGGCGGCAAACCGCACCGCCCGCAGCATGCGCACCGGGTCTTCCTGGTAGCGCTGCGTCGGGTCGCCGATCAGGCGGATCAGGTTGTTGCGAATGTCGTGTACGCCGTTGGCGTAATCGAGGATGCGCTCGCTGACCGGGTCGTAATAGAGGGCGTTGATGGTGAAGTCGCGACGTTGCGCGTCTTCTTCCAGGCTGCCATAGACGTTATCGCGCAGGATGCGTCCGCTTTCGTTGCGGGAAGACTGGTTGGTGTCTTCCTCTTCATCGTTTTGCGGGTGGCCGGCGCGGAAGGTCGCGACCTCGATGATCTCGCGACCAAAGTGGATGTGCACCAGCTTGAAGCGACGGCCGATGATGCGCGCATTGCGGAACTCGGCGCGCACTTGTTCAGGCGTGGCGCTGGTGGCGACGTCGAAATCCTTGGGCGTGATGTTGAGCAACATGTCGCGCACACAGCCGCCGACCAGGTAAGCCTGGTAGCCAGCGTTCTGCAAGCGTTCGACGATATTCACCGCATAACGGCTGAATTGAGCGCGTTGCAGCGAATGCTGGCTGCTATTGAGCACTTCAGGCGTGCTGCGTTTGTGTTGCGTACGACGCAAGGGGGAACGGAATGACTGGAACAACTTCTTCAGCATGGGATGCACTGTTTGAAGGAATGTTCGGCCATAACGAAGAATGACCGCATGATGGGCGGGGATTCTAGCATTTAGTCAGGGGATGGTGTAGGAACAAGCTACAGGCATTGCGCCATAAGCCTTTGGTGGTCAAATTCCGGAAACTACAAGGGGAGCCGAAGCTCCCCCAGAAGTAGTTGCGTGCTCTATTTTTATTATTGATTGCGGGCTTCTTGTTTTTGTTGATCGCCCTCGCCATGAAGCTTCACCTTCATGACACTCCCAATCGGGAGTCAAGAGCAAACGGATTGCTTTGGTCGCTGTGTTGCTGATCTACGATCCAACCAGTTCAGGCTCTGCCTTAGGGCAGTTTTTGTTGTTCTCGGCCTGGTTGCGGGGCAAGCCCCAAATGCAACGCCTCTCCAAAAGAATCAGTTAGCTGCGCCTCCGCCGTGTTGTTTTTGTTATGCGTGAGTCGATTCGTCTTATTTTTATTGTCTTGTACAAAGCTTGTTATTGTTTTTGTACTAAGCATATAGCAGGGTGCGTGCCAACTTTTGCACCGCCCAATAAAAACGGGGGGTTGAGCGGTTTTTGGGCTTTTGGCGGGCAAAAAAAAGCCGGGGCTTCGTTACCGTAAGCCCCGGCTTTTGTTACGTGAAAATCATCGGTAACAGTTTTTTCACATCTGAGGGTGTTACCTGTGGGGTCACACCCTCAGCTTTCGCTGGCCACCCCGGTCTTGCGCCGTGGGATGCCCAGGCGCTGGCGACGTTCCCACAGGCACTTGCGGCTCACGCCCAGCTTGCGTGCCAGTTCGGTTTCGGTCATGTGGTCCTGATGCTCGAGGACGAAGTGCTGGAAGTAGTCCTCCAGTGACAAGTCTTCTGTCGGCTCATGGCTGGTAGCGTTGGCGCCGCCCTGTTGTGGGGCCAGGCCGATGAAGTCGTCGTCTTCCAGGTCGCTGAGCTCTATATCGATACCCAGCAGCTCGGCGGAAATTTCCGGGCTCTCCGACAGAATCACCGCACGCTCCACCGCGTTCTCCAGTTCCCGCACGTTGCCCGGCCACGAGTAATGCCGGATCGCCTGCTCGGCATCCGGGGCGAACTTGAGGTCGGTACGGTTGATGCGTGCACTCTGGCGTTGCAGGAACGCGTTGGCGATCTCGTTGACGTCGGCGCCACGCTCGCGCAGGGCCGGCAGCTTGAGGGCAATCACGTGCAGGCGGTAATACAAGTCTTCACGGAACTGGCCGATCTTGGCCAGGCTCTTGAGATCCCGGTGAGTCGCGGCGATCAGGCGCACGTCGACCTTCTGCGATTGCACCGAACCGACGCGGCGAATCTCGCCTTCCTGCAGTACACGCAGCAAACGTGCCTGCGCTTCCAATGGTAGTTCGCCGATTTCGTCGAGGAACAAGGTGCCGCCGTCCGCCGCTTCCACCAGGCCCGCACGCCCGGCGCTGGCGCCGGTGAAGGCGCCTTTTTCGTGGCCGAACAGTTCGGACTCGATCAGGGATTCCGGGATTGCCGCGCAGTTCACCGAAATCATCGGTGCCTTGGCGCGCTTGGACAGGTTGTGCAGGGCACGGGCCACCAACTCTTTACCAGTGCCCGACTCGCCCTGGATCAGTACATTGGAATCGGTAGGCGCGACCTTGCGGATCTTGCCGTACAGGTCCTGCATCGGCGGGCAGGAACCGATGATGCCGATCTCGCCATTGCTGTTGTCGACACCTGGCTTGTCGGCCGCTTTGCCGGCTGGACGCGGCTCGGCAGGGGTACTGCTGGCCGACTGACGGTCGCGCAGGATACGGGCCACGGCCTGGAGCATTTCATCATGGTCGAAAGGCTTGGCGATGTAGTCCACCGCGCCCATCTTCATGGAGTCTACCGCCGAGCGCAGGCTGGCGTAGCTGGTCATGATCAGCACCGGGGTGCCTTGGCCAAGCTTGATCAACTCGGTGCCAGGTGCGCCCGGCAAGCGCAGGTCGCTGACAATCAGGTCGAACGTGGGAATGCTGAACCGCTCCTGGGCTTCCTGTACCGAGCCAGCTTCGCTGACCTGGTACTGATTACGTTCAAGCAGGCGACGCAAGGCAGAGCGGATAATGGTTTCGTCTTCGACGATCAAAATGTGCGGCATTGATTCAATTCTCTCGACGGTCTCAGTTCACAGCGGACGTCGCTTCGACATGACGCGGCAAGGTCACCCGAATACGGGTGCCGCGTTGGCTTTCGGTGTCAGCCGGGCTGTCGATGGTGATTTGTCCATAATGCTCTTCAACGATGGAATAGACCAGTGCAAGGCCCAGACCGGTGCCTTCACCCGGGTCCTTGGTGGTGAAGAAGGGTTCGAACAATCGGTCCATGATGTTCTGTGGAATGCCGCTGCCTTCGTCCTCGACGATCAGGTCGACCGTATGCTCGAAAGCCTCGGTCTTGACGCGTACCGCACCACCGGCCGGGGTCGCGTCACGGGCATTGGACAACAGGTTGATCAGCACTTGGGCCAGACGCTGTGAGTCGCCATCGACCCAATGGTCCGGGTCGCACAAGTTGAAAAACTGTACTTCGAAATTTCGTCGGTTCAAGGCCAGCAGCCCGATGGCGTCCTGCGCCACTTCGGCCAGGCACACCGCTTCGTCCTGGTTTTGATGGGCGCCGGCGTGGGCAAAGCTCATCAGCGACTGCACGATGCGTGATACGCGCTTGGTCTGTTCGAGGATCTGCCCGCTGATCTCGGTGATTTCACCGTCCTCTTCGCGCTCTTCGCGCAGGTTCTGCGCCAGGCACGCGATACCGGTGATCGGATTGCCAATCTCGTGGGCCACACCGGCTGCCAGGCGACCAATACTGGCCAACCGCTCGGAGTGCACCAGCTTGTCTTCGAGCATCTGGGTTTCGGTCAAATCTTCCACTAGCAACACCAGGCCGCTGTTGCCCGGCGCCAGGGGCTCGTCGATGGCGGCTTTGTGCAGGTTCAGCCAGCGGGTCTGGCCGTCGAGGGCCAAGTGCTGTTTGTGCAAGTGCTCGTCGGGCAGGTTGATGAAACCTTGCAGCAACTCTCTCCACGGCTCGCCCAGGGTATTGAGGCGCGAGCCGACGACCCGTTGCGCAGCGATGCCGGTGAGTTCTTCCATGGCCTTGTTCCACATCAGGATCTCTTGATCCTTGGCCAGGGAGCAGACGCCCATCGGCAGTTCCTGCAGCGTCTGGCGGTGGTAACGGCGCAAGGCGTCGAGTTCGGCGGCAAGGCCCGTGAGGCGCGAGTGGTAGTCCTCCAGCCGGCTTTCGATGAAATGGATGTCTTCGGTGACGTAGTTTTCGCCGCCCGCCTTGTAGGGCAGAAAGGTTTCCACCATGTCCTGGGACACGCTGGGACCCATCAGGCCGGACAGGTTGGCCTCGATGCGATCACGCAGACGGCGCAGCGCGTACGGGCGACGTTCGTCGAACGGCAGGTAGAGATCGCGCAGGGCCTGCTCGACTTCCTTTTGCGCGGCCTTGGCGCCCAGTGGCTTCGCCAGTTGCGTGGCGAATTCCTGGGGTGAGGCCGCGTGCAGTTCGCGCCGTTGCGGGCGGCGCACGTTGTCCACCGCGCAGGCTTCGGCGGCGCTGGTTTCCTCGGGACTGGCATTGGTGAACAGCGAGATCAGGGTGAACATCAGGACGTTGGCGGCCAGGGACGCAATCGCCGCCATGTGCCAACTGGTATCGTCGAGCACGTAGATCATGTTCAGCAGCGGGATGTAGAAGCCCTGCAAGTTGCCGACCAGCGGCAGCAGCATGGTCACCGTCCAGACCAGGATCCCGGCCAGCAGCCCGGCGATGAAACCGCGGCGATTGGCTGTCGGCCAGTACAGCACCGACAACACCCCCGGCAGGAACTGCAAGGTGGCGACAAACGCGACGATGCCCAGGTTGGCCAGGTCCTGCCCGGCGCCGAGCAGCAGGTAGAAGCCGTAGCCGGCCATGATGATCGCGACGATCAATGCACGGCGCGTCCACTTCAGCCAGCGGTAGATATTGCCTTCGGCCGGCGGCTGGTACAGCGGCAGCACCAAGTGGTTGAGCGCCATGCCCGAGAGCGCCAGCGTGGTGACGATGATCAGCCCGCTGGCCGCCGATAAACCGCCGACATACGCCAACATCGCCAAGGCCGGACTATTGGCCGCAATGCCGATACCAAGGGTGAAATATTCAGGGTTGGTGGTCGCGCCCAGCTTGAGGCCGGCCCATAGGATCAGCGGCACCGCCAGGCTCATCAGCAACAGGAACAGCGGCAAGCCCCAACTGGCACTGACCAGCGAGCGGGGGTTGAGGTTTTCAGTGAAGGTCATGTGGTACATGTGCGGCATCACGATCGCCGAGGCAAAGAACACCAGCAATAACGTGCGCCACGGGCCTTCCTGCAAAGGTGTGTGCAGGGCCGCGAGGGCGGTCTGGTTTTGCAGCAGCCACAGTTCCAACTGTTGCGGGCCGTCGAACACGCCGTAGAGCGCATACAGGCCGACGCCGCCGATGGCGATCAGCTTGATCACCGATTCAAAGGCAATCGCAAACACCAGGCCTTCGTGCTTCTCGCGGGTGGCGATATGGCGCGAACCGAAGAAGATCGTGAACAGTGTGATCAGTGCGCAGAACGCCAGGGCGACGCGATGCTGCACGGGCTCGCGGGTGAGAATGCTGATGGAATCAGCCACCGCCTGGATCTGCAGGGCCAGCAGCGGCAGCACGCCGATCAACATGAAAATCGTAGTCAGCGCGCCAGCCCAGGTGCTGCGAAAGCGGAAGGCGAACAGGTCGGCCAGGGACGACAGCTGGTAGGTGCGGGTAATTTTCAGGATCGGGTACAGCAACACCGGTGCCAGCAGAAACGCGCCGGACACGCCGAGATAGCTGGAAAGAAAACCATAACCGTACTGATAGGCCAGGCCCACCGTACCGTAGAACGCCCAGGCGCTGGCATAGACGCCGAGGGACAAGGTGTAGGTCAACGGATGGCGAATGATCGCCCGCGGAATCATTCCGCGCTCACTGATCCAGGCCACCCCGAACAGCGCGGCCAGGTAGGCGGCGCTGACCAGTAGCATCTGGGTGAGACTAAAGCTCATCGGCATCTTTTTGGCTCTGCAGGATGAAAGTCACGACGATCAGGATCAGCCACAGCAGATACGGGCGATACCAGGCGCCCGTGGCGTCGATCCACCAATCCATGATGGCGGGAGAAAACAGGTAGATCCCGACGACCAGCAGCAGGACCAATCGATAGATGTACATGTTGGCCTCTGATTAGAAAACTGCGGCGATGGTAACGGATGGTGGGCAAGCTGCAAGCGCCTTCAGCTCAATTGCGCTTCGGCCAGCGTGAGTGTGCGGGGGATCTGTGCCGCATCCCAGTGCTGGATGCCCCAATCAAGCAGTTCCCGTGGGCTGGCGTGCAACAGCTCGTCGCCGGGTTGCTGGCCGAGGGCGCGCAGTGCCCGCAGTAGCAAAGGCGTGGCCTGGTCTGGCGTCAGCGGTGGGGAGCGGTAGGACTTGCCCAGTTTGTTACCGTCCGGCTGGACGATCAGCGGTACGTGCAGGTAGCGCGGTTGGCGCAGGCCCAGCAGTTCTTGCAGATACAACTGGCGTGGCGTGGAGTCGAGCAGGTCGGCACCGCGGACAATATCGGTAACACCTTGCCAGGCGTCGTCGAGGACCACGGCCAGTTGATAGGCGTACAGGCCATCGCGGCGACGGATGATGAAGTCGCCGACATCGCGGCCCAGGTGCTGTCGGAATTCGCCCTGAACCCGGTCGGTAAAGTGATACTCCAGTTCCGGCACACGCAAACGGATTGCGGCATCTTGCTGATCGTGACCGGCGTTGCGACACAGGCCGGGATAGATCCCGTTGTAGGGCTCCAGCTGTTTGCGCGAGCACGTGCAGGCGTAGGCCAGGCCATGGTTGAACATATCGTTCAACACTTTGGCGTAGGCGTCATGCCGCTCGCTTTGTCGGACCAGTTCGCCGTCCCATTCGAAGCCGTAGCTTTCCAGCGCATGCAGGATGGCTGCCTGGGCGCCGGGCTCTTCACGGGGAGGGTCGAGGTCTTCCATACGCATGAGCCAGCGGCCTTGATTGGCGCGGGCGTCGAGGTAGGAGGCGAGGGCTGCGACCAGGGAGCCAAAGTGCAAATGGCCGCTGGGCGTGGGGGCGAAGCGCCCGATATAGGTAGAGGCTGTCATGGGCCGGATACTACTGGAAAAACGGTAAACGCCAGAAACAAAAATGGGGCGTTTGCACGCCCCATTCGTTCAGCTCGCAAGGATTACTTGCCGACCTGCTTTTCCTTGATTTCCGCAAGGTTCTTGCAGTCCACGCACATGTCTGCGGTAGGACGGGCCTCGAGGCGGCGAATACCGATCTCGATGCCGCAGGACTCGCACCAGCCGTATTCTTCGTCTTTGATCATTTGCAGTGTCTTGTCGATCTTCTTGATCAACTTGCGCTCGCGATCACGGGCGCGCAGTTCGAGGGCGAACTCTTCTTCCTGGCTGGCACGGTCTGCCGGGTCGGGGAAGTTGGCTGCTTCGTCCTTCATGTGGTCAACGGTACGGTCGACCTCCTGCATCAAGTCCTGTTTCCACTTGTTCAGGATCTTGGTGAAGTGCTCGCGCATGGGCTCGCCCATGTACTCTTCGCCCTTCTTTTCCACATAGGGTTCGAAGCCGCTGAGGCCTTGAGTCTGCTGTTGCTTTGCTTGGGTGGACATGAATAGACCGCCTCTCACTCTTCTAATCCATTGCGCAGGATTGCAACATCACCGACACCTGCCGGCCCTGCGGCTGCAAGCGGGCGAACTTACCAGATAGATTCGGGGTGCGCCACTCCCGGTTGTCGAGGCCGTGGCGAAGGCGTCGCAAACTGCGGCGGCCCGTCGTAGCTGGGCATGCACTGTCTCGAATCTTGATTTTAGTCGTTTTGCAGGCGCTTGCCCGGCCTGCGCGGATAGCCGGGCAGGCAATAGAACATGTTTTACCGCGTGGGTTCGGTAGAATCCGGATTTTGTCCTCACCGTTAAGGAAGGCTAATGGTCCAGCCCTACAGTGCGCGCAGTCGCGCCATCGAACCTTTTCATGTCATGGCGTTACTGGCACGTGCCAATGAGCTGCAGGCCGCCGGGCATGACGTGATCCACCTGGAAATCGGCGAGCCGGACTTCACCACCGCCGAGCCGATTATCCGTGCCGGCCAGGCGGCGCTGGCCAATGGCAAGACCCGTTACACCGCAGCCCGCGGCCTACCTGAGTTGCGCGAAGCGATCAGCGGTTTCTACCAGCAACGTTACGGCTTGAATATCGACCCGGAGCGCATCCTGATCACGCCTGGGGGCTCAGGTGCATTGTTGTTGGCCAGCAGCTTGTTGGTGGATCCGGGCAAGCACTGGTTGCTGGCCGACCCTGGCTACCCGTGCAACCGCCACTTCCTGCGGCTGGTGGAGGGCGCGGCGCAGTTGGTGCCGGTGGGCCCGGACGTGCGCTACCAACTGACCGCCGAGCTGGTGGCCAGGCATTGGGACCAGGACAGTGTGGGCGCGCTGGTCGCTTCCCCTGCCAACCCGACCGGCACCATTCTCACGCGCGACGAACTGGCTGGCTTGTCGACGGCAATCAAGGCGCGTCACGGTCACTTGGTGGTGGACGAGATTTACCACGGCCTCACCTACGGCACCGATGCCGCCAGCGTGCTCGAAGTGGACGATGACGCCTTCGTCCTGAATAGTTTTTCGAAGTATTTCGGCATGACCGGCTGGCGCCTGGGTTGGCTGGTAGCACCACCGGCTGCAGTCGGGGAGTTGGAGAAACTCGCGCAGAACCTCTACATCAGCGCACCCAGCATGGCCCAGCATGCCGCGCTCGCGTGTTTCACCCCGGACACCCTGAGCATCCTCGAGGAGCGCCGCGCCGAATTCGGCCGTCGTCGCGACTTCCTGCTGCCGGCCCTGCGTGAACTGGGTTTTGGCATTGCGGTTGAGCCGGAGGGGGCGTTCTATTTGTATGCCGATATCAGCGCGTTCGGTGGTGATGCCTTCGCGTTCTGTCGACACTTCCTTGAAACCGAACATGTGGCGTTTACGCCGGGGCTGGATTTCGGTCGCCATCAGGCCAGCCATCATGTGCGTTTTGCCTACACGCAAAACCTTGAGCGGCTACAAGAGGCGGTGGATCGGATCGCCCATGGGTTGCGGAGCTGGCAAGGCTGATGCGTTTTAATCCTCCCCTCGAAGAAGCGCGGCTGATCCGTCGTTACAAGCGCTTTCTCACCGATATCGAAACCGTTGGCGGCGAGTTGCTGACTATTCACTGCCCGAACACTGGCTCGATGCTCAACTGCATGGTGGAAGGCGGGCAGGTGTGGTTCAGTCGTTCCAATGACCCCAAGCGCAAGCTGCCCGGCACCTGGGAAATCGCCGAGACACCCCAGGGCCGCCTGGCCTGCGTCAATACGGCACGCGCCAATCAGTTGGTCGAGGAGGCGTTGCACGCCGGGGTGATCGCTGAGCTCAATGGCTTCACCGCACTCAAGCGTGAAGTGCCGTACGGCCAGGAGAAAAGCCGCATCGATTTTCGCCTGGAATACCCCGACGGTGTGGCTTATGTGGAAGTCAAAAGTGTCACCCTGGGCTTCGATGGCAGTGCGGTCGCGGCGTTCCCGGACGCGGTAACGCAGCGCGGAGCCAAGCATCTGCGCGAGTTGGCGCACTTGGCCCGCGAAGGGGTACGGGCGGTGCAGTTGTATTGCGTCAACCTCTCGGGGATTGAGGCGGTGCGCCCGGCCGTGGAAATTGATCCCGCTTACGCGGCGGCATTGCGTGAGGCCAAGGCTGCCGGTGTACAAGTGTTGGCGTATGGCGTACGGGTCACGCCGCAGGAAGTATGCGTAGAGCGTCGCCTGGACGTACTGCTCGACTAGAGTTCCACCCACAAGCCCTGTGCGTCTTCACGGCCGGGCAGGGCGGTGAGGCTTTGGCCGGCGCACGGGCCGTAGATGCACTCGCCACTTTCGATCAGGAACAAGGCGCCGTGGGTGGCGCACTTGATCAGGCTGGCGCTGGTGTCAAGGAACTGGTCCGGCTGCCATTCCAGCGGGATGCCGCGATGAGGGCAGCGATTGATGTAGAAGTAGGCAACGCCGTCACGGCGCACCACCAACAGTTTGCAGCCATCGATTTCAAAACCGCGGCTGCTGTCGGGGGCGAGGGTGTCGGAGGGGCAGAGAAACTTCATTTCAGTCCTTAAGTGCCTTGACGTTCAAATGCAAACAATTATCAAATGCAGGCTTCGCCCGTCAGCTGACTGGGCGCCCAGTACGATGCCCGGCAGGGATTATCTGTCACATCGATGAGTGCCCGTAAGGCCCGCCTTTGGAAGGAAACCCTGTTATGCGCTTGAGTGCCAGCGCTATTGCGCTTGTTGTCGGACTGCTGTTCAACCTCGGGGCACACGCCTCTGAACGGCCACAACGCTGGGTCAGTGCCGGTGGGGCGCTTTCGGAGTGGGTGACGGCCCTGGGGGGCGAGTCGAAGCTGGTGGGGGTGGACACCACAAGCCAGCATCCGGCCTCACTCAAGGCCTTGCCGAGTATTGGTTATCAACGACAACTGTCGGCGGAGGGCATCCTGAGCCTGCGTCCACAGATTCTGGTGGGCACCGAGGAGATGGGGCCGCCGCCGGTGCTGGCGCAGATCCGCAGCGCGGGCGTGCAGGTGGAGATGTTCTCGGCCCAGCCGGATCTGCCGACGCTGAAGGGCACCCTCCAGCACTTGGGCAAGTTGCTGGGTGATGAAGCCAAGGCCAATGAGTTGTTTAGCGGATATGAGCAGGCTCTGGATCAGCAGAAGAACTGGTTGACCAAGGCCCAAGCCACGCAAAAGGCCCCGGGTGTATTGCTGTTGCTCGGCCATTCGGGTGGCAAGCCGCTGATTGCCGGCAAGGATACGGCGGCGGACTGGGTGTTGCAGCAGGCCGGTGGACGCAACCTGGCGACCCACAGTGGTTACAAGCCGTTTTCGGTAGAGTCGCTGGCTGGCTTGAGCCCTGATGTGCTGGTGTTCTCTGATCGCGCCCTGAGCGGTGATGCGGCGCGGGCGGCCCTGTTCAGGGAGAACCCGATCCTGGCTGCAACCCCGGCGGCTAAAGGGGGACGGGTGTTTGAGCTGGACCCCACGCTCTTGGTCGGTGGGCTTGGGCCGCGCTTGCCGCAAAGCCTCAAGCAATTGTCCGCCGGGTTTTATCCGTCCCAGGCCAAGCCTGCCCCATGACCACTCTGGTTAAACCCAAGACGCTGTTTATCGGGCTGGCGCTGTTGTGTGTGTTGGCGATTTGGCTCTCATTGGCCCTGGGGCCGGTCAGCCTGCCGTTGTTGGATACGCTCCGCGCGGCTTTGCGCTTGATGGGCGCCCCTGTCGAGGCCCAAGGGCTGGAGCAGGCGGAGCTGATCCTGGGGCAGATCCGTTTGCCGCGTACGTTGCTGGGGCTGGCGGTGGGCGGGGTGCTCGCGTTGTCGGGCGTGGCGATGCAGGGCCTGTTTCGCAATCCGCTGGCGGACCCGGGGCTGGTCGGGGTGTCGAGCGGCGCGGCGTTGGGGGCGGCGATTGCGATTGTCGGCGGCGCTTTTTTTGGCGGTTTGCCGCAA
Source organism: Pseudomonas sp. FP2335 (assembly GCF_030687535.1). Classification (NCBI taxonomy): domain Bacteria; kingdom Pseudomonadati; phylum Pseudomonadota; class Gammaproteobacteria; order Pseudomonadales; family Pseudomonadaceae; genus Pseudomonas; species Pseudomonas sp. FP2335. Next base: position 5,084,600 of record NZ_CP117437.1, on the reverse strand, counting down.
GCGTTCGGCCCTTATTTGTTGTCATTGTGTGCGTTTCTCGGTGGCTTGGGGGTCACCGCACTGGTGTATCGGCTGGGGCGGCATAACGGGCAGACGAACGTCGCGACAATGCTGCTGGCCGGCATCGCTCTTACGGCGCTCGCGGGTTCGGCGGTGGGGCTGTTTACTTATCTGGCGGACGACGCCACCTTGCGCACCCTGACCTTCTGGAACCTGGGCAGCCTCAATGGCGCCAGCTATTCGCGGCTGTGGCCGTTGCTGCTGGTGAGTGCCGCTGTCGCGTTGTGGCTGCCGCGTCGGGCCAAGGCCTTGAATGCGCTGCTGCTGGGCGAGTCCGAGGCCAGCCATCTCGGGGTTGATGTTGAGCGGCTCAAGCGCGAGTTGGTGTTCTGTACGGCCCTCGGTGTGGGCGCAGCCGTGGCGGCGGCGGGGATGATCGGATTTGTCGGCTTGGTGGTGCCGCATCTGGTGCGATTGCTGGCGGGGCCGGATCATCGGGTGTTGCTGCCGGCGTCGGTGCTGGCGGGGGCGAGTTTGTTGCTGTTTGCCGACTTGGTGGCCAGGCTGGCTTTGGCGCCGGCGGAGTTGCCCATCGGTATTGTGACTGCGTTTATCGGCGCGCCATTTTTTCTCTACCTGTTGTTGCGGGGGCGTGCCTGATGCTGCGTGTGGAAGACCTGCAGATCCGTCGCGGCCGCAAAACCGTGCTGGCGGATGTCACCCTGGAGCTGCTGCCGGGTGAAGTACTCGGTGTGCTGGGCCCCAATGGCGCGGGCAAAAGCACGTTGCTCGGTGCGTTGTGCGGTGAGTTGCTGCCGGATCAGGGCGGCGTATGGTTGGATCAGCGCCCGCTGAGCGAGTGGAGTGGTTCGCAGCGCGCGCAACGTTTGGCGGTGTTGCCGCAGTCTTCGTCCCTGGAGTTTGCCTTTCGCGTCGAAGAAGTCGTGGGCATGGGCCGCTTGCCCCATCAGACCGGGCGGATGCGCGATGATGAAATCATCGCAGCGGCCCTGCTGGCGGCGGATGTCGGGCATTTGAGCGGTCGCAGTTATCTCGCCTTGTCCGGCGGCGAGCGTCAACGCGTGCACCTGGCGCGAGTCCTGGCGCAGCTGTGGCCGGGGGAGGCTGGGCAGACATTGTTGCTGGATGAGCCGACATCGATGCTCGACCCCTTGCATCAACATACGACCTTGCAGGCTATCCGCACCTTCGCCGATCGCGGCGCGGCAGTGTTGGTGATTCTTCACGACCTGAATCTGGCGGCGCGTTACTGTGACCGGATCTTGCTGCTGGAGGCGGGGCGTCCCCATGCCCTGGATACGCCAGCACAGGTGATGCAGCCGGAGCCGCTCAAGGCAGTGTTCGGTTTGGATGTGTTGGTACAGCCGCATCCGGAACGGGGGCATCCGCTGATCATTGCGCGCTGAAACGCACTTTTGCGCAGGCAAAAAAAGACCCGGCAAGAGCCGGGTCAAATAACCGTGATTAGCCTGATGAGGAGATAATCTGAGAGTCCGAACCAATGGTCTTTCAGTTATCGGCTGATCTCGCGACCAGTTGTGATAATCATAACGATTCTCATTTGAGAGTCAACATTTGTTTTTGCATGCATTCGTGCTTTTCTCAAACGCTCGTTCGTAACCCCCGTCAACCCTGGCTCTGACCGTCGCGCTAATTCTTCTGGCGCGCCGAGATAGCATCCAATTGACGGTTCAACGCTTCCTTGCGCTCGGCTGGAATGTCATTCCAGTGAACATCCATCAACGCCCCTTCAATTGCATACAGCAAGACTTTCGATGCGCGGAACCCGCGAGTCCGTACAGCTCGGTAGGCGTCGACCGCGCCCAGGCGTCGCAGGTCGGACGCACTGTGGATGCCCACCGCATGCAGCCATTGTGCTGACGTCTTGCCGAGGTTTTTCAGGTGTTGCAGCTCATCGTTCATCAAGCCTCCTTGCGACGGCCGAATGGTGCGGTGGGTATCGTGACCAGGCAAGCCTGAAAAGGAGTGTAGCGCTCAGTAGGAAAAGCGTAGTTCTTTGGCCTGAAACGGCCTAAAAGCTTATAAGAATGGTGCGGGGATTTTTTGCAGGGCAGGGATGGAGCACCCCGGAGCACTGAATGTGTCCGGGGCTTTACGGCAGGGAATTACTTGGTGCGATAACGCAGGCGTGTACCGAAATTGACCGACATGAGGATCTCGTCGGCGGTCAGTTCGGGCGGGAAGTAAGTACCGGAGATCTGTGCATGGGCCAGGCTGGCGCCTTCGAGCGAGCACTCGCGCAGATCCAGGCCGCGTAAATCGGCCGAGCGGAAATAGGCGTCGGTGAAGTCCACGCCCGCGGCTTCCAGTTCGCGTAAATCCAGCCCTCGGAAGTCGCCACCGCGCATGTCGATCGTGCCGCCTTTTGGGCGCTCCAGGTTGAAGCCGCGAATATCGTCTTTATGCAGGAGCGAGTAGAGCGGTGTATCAAGAAGCTTCGGCTGACTCATGATGGCAACTCCTGTTAGTTTTATGACGCCATTATAGTGCCACTATTGCTTGGCCGTGCGCCGAAAGTCGGTGACACGGCCAAGAAATTTTTCTTACAGCCCAGGCAGGCGCTGACGGATGTGCGCGACCAAAGCGTCCAGTGTCCCGCTTTCATTGGTTTCGACGCGTTTGCTCAGGAGCAGTTCCTCGGCGCTCAGTGGTTCGCGGTTGGCCTGTTGCTCTTCGATAATGGCCAGTGTTGCGTCGGACGGATCGTTTTTGTCGGCCTGACGTTGTGCCAACCAGCTCTCGATAACGGCTTGTGGTGCGTTGCAGTCCAGGATCAGGAACGGTGCGCCGGTGGCTTCGGCAACCTTGGCGGCGGCGTCGCGTTGTGTGCGCTTGAGGAACGTGGCATCCAGCACTACCGGGAAACCGGCGCGCAGCACGATATCGGCGATTTCATTCAAGCGCGCGTAGGTGGCAGCGCTTGCATCGGCTGCGTAGATACCGGCCTTGGGTGTGTTCTCGACCTGCTGCTCGCCGAACAGGCGTTTGCGTTCCACATCCGAGCGCAGGCGCACGGCACCCAGTGCCTCTACCAGGCGCATGGCCACCTGGCTTTTGCCCACCGCGGAAACGCCGTGGGTAATTGCCAGGAACCGCGAAGGAATGGTGCTGTAGCTTTCTGCCAGGTTGGCGTAGTTGCGGTACTGGCGCAGGCTGCTGGCGCGTTGCACCGGGCTGGCGTCGCCCGGCATGCTGAACAGCGCGATCTTGGCGCGTACCAGGGCACGGTAGGCTTTATAGAAGTTCAGCACTTCGAGGCCCTGGTAGTCGCCGGTCAGTTCCAGGTATTGGCTGATAAAACGCCGTGCCAGGGATTTGAGGCCACGGTCTTCCAGGTCCATCGCGAGGAAACCGGTATCCGCGTACACGTCGGTGAAACGGAACGGCTCGTTGAACTCGATGCAGTCGAAGATCACCACCTGGCCGTCGATCAAGGTGGCGTTGCCCAGGTGGATGTCGCCGTGGCATTCACGGGTGAAGCCGTCCTGCTTGCGCTGGATGAACAGTGGCTTGAGGCGTTCGAAGCTGCTTTCGGCCCAGGCTTGCAACGCGTCGAGTTGAATCAGGTCGGCCTTGTCGCTGAGGAAGGGACGGATCTGGTCGAAGTTCTGGCGCACTGGTGCCATCACCTCGTCCGGAGTGCCGGCCGGGTGGTCTTGCGCAACTTTCGGTGCCGTCAGGTGGAACTGTGCGATCTGTTTGGCCATCTCATCGATGTGCGCGCTGGTCAGTTCGCCGTTGGCTTGCAAGGTGCTGAGCAGTTGGCTTTGCGGGAACTGGCGCATTTTCAGCGCGTACTCGATGACCGGGCCTTCACCGCCCAGTTGTGGGGCTTCGGCGGTGCCAGTGATCGGCAGCACCTCAAGATACAAATCCTTGGTCAGGCGCTCGTTGAGGCGCAGCTCTTCCCGGCAGAAATGGCCGCGATCATCCAGGGCCGTGAAGTCCAGAAAGCCGAAGTTCATCGGTTTCTTCAGTTTATAAGCGTAGGGCCCAGTGAGTATGACCCAGGAAATGTGGGTCTCGATCACTTGGAATTCTTCAACCGGATGAGGGTACAAAGCCGGGTTTTGCAGGGCTGCGATCAGGGACTGGCTCACGGGCGATCCTTCAAAGACTGGGGGAAATCATGGCGGGCATTATGGCTGCTGATGTCTGCCGTGCAAACCGCTGTCCGGCTCATGTTGATCATCAATAAAGTGCGTATAATCCGCCGCCATGACTCGAACCCGATCTCCCCGTTCCCGTAAAAAACCTCCTTCCCGTGGCCTGCGCCCTTGGCTGGGCTGGGCGCTCAAGCTCAGCCTGGTGGGCCTTGTGGTCCTCGCCGGCTTCGCCGTGTATCTCGATGCCGTGGTGCAGGAGAAGTTCTCCGGCAAGCGCTGGACCATCCCGGCCAAGGTGTATGCGCGTCCATTGGAATTGTTCAATGGCCAGAAGCTGAGCAAGGATGACTTCCTCACCGAGCTTGATGCCTTGGGCTATCGCCGTGAGCCCGTGAGCAACGGCCCGGGCGCCGCTGCCGTCAGCGGCAATACCGTCGACCTGAACACCCGTGGCTTCCAGTTCTATGAAGGTCTGGAAAAAGCCCAGCCGGTGCGCGTGCGTTTCTCCGGCGACTATGTGGCCGAGTTGTCTTCCCTCAACGGTTCGAAGCTGCCGGTAGTGCGTCTGGAACCGCTGATGATCGGCGGGATTTATCCGAAGAACCTTGAAGATCGCATCCTGATCAAGCTCGACCAGGTGCCGCCGTACCTGCTCGAAACCCTGGTCGCCGTAGAAGACCGCGATTTCTACAGCCACTGGGGCGTCTCGCCGAAGTCGATTGCCCGTGCCATCTGGGTGAACACCTCCGGCGGCAAGATGACCCAGGGCGGCAGTACGCTGACGCAACAGTTGGTGAAGAACTTCTACCTGACCAACGAGCGCAGCCTGACCCGTAAGCTCACCGAAGCCATGATGGCGATGCTGCTGGAAGTGCATTACAGCAAGCAGGAAATCCTCGAGGCGTACCTCAATGAGGTGTTCGTCGGCCAGGATGGTCAGCGCGCGGTGCATGGTTTCGGTCTGGCCAGCCAGTTCTTCTTTGGCCAGCCGCTGTCCGAGCTGAAGCTGCATCAGGTCGCTTTGCTGGTGGGGATGGTCAAGGGCCCGTCCTACTACAACCCGCGTCGCAACCCGGAGCGTGCGCTGGAGCGTCGTAACCTGGTGCTTGATGTGCTTGAGCAGCAGGGCGTTGCCACTGCAGAACAAGTGGCTGCGGCGAAGAAGATGCCGCTGGGCGTGACCACGCGCGGCAAGTTGGCTGACAGTTCGTTCCCGGGCTTTATCGACCTGGTCAAGCGCCAGTTGCGTGAAGACTATCGCGACGAAGACTTGACCGAAGAGGGCCTGCGTATCTTCACCAGTTTCGACCCGATCCTGCAGATGAAGGCCGAGGCGTCGGTAAATGACACCTTCAAGCGCATGACCGGCCGCAAAGGCGCCGACGAAGTTGAAGCGGCCATGGTCGTGACCAACCCGGAGACCGGCGAGGTCCAGGCCCTGGTTGGCAGTCGCCTGGCCAGCTTTGCCGGGTTCAACCGCGCGCTGGATGCGGTGCGACCGATCGGCTCGCTGGTCAAGCCGGCGGTTTACCTGACCGCGCTGGAGAAGCCGAGCAAATACACGCTGACCAGTTGGTTGTCGGATGATCCGCTGTCGGTCAAAGGCGGGGATGGCCAGGTGTGGACGCCGCAAAACTTCGACCGCCGTTCCCACGGCACGGTTTTCCTGTACCAGGGCCTGGCGCACTCCTACAACATCTCCACTTCACGCCTTGGGCTTGAAGTGGGCGTGCCGAACGTGTTGAAAACCCTCGCACGCCTGGGCATTACCCGTGAGTTCCCGGCCTTCCCGTCGATCCTGTTGGGTGCCGGTGCGATGACGCCGATGGAAGTCGCGACGATGTACCAGACCCTGGCCAACGGCGGTTTCAATACGCCGATGCGTGGGATTCGGAGCGTGCTGACTGCCGAAGGCGAGCCGCTCAAGCGTTATCCGTTCCAGATCCAGCAGCGTTTCGATGCAGGCTCCATCTACCTGATCCAGAACGCCATGCAGCGCGTGATGCGTGAAGGTACGGGCGCCTCGGTCTATAGGGTGCTGCCGTCGAACCTGACACTGGCGGGCAAGACCGGCACCAGTAACGATTCGCGCGACAGCTGGTTCGCCGGTTTCGGCCAGGATGTGCTGGCGGTGGTGTGGATGGGCCGTGATGATAACGGCAAGACTCCGTTCACCGGCGCGACAGGTGCGTTGCAGGTCTGGACCAGTTTCATGCGCAAGGCCGACCCGCTGCCGTTGAACATGCCGCAGCCGGACAACATCGTGCAGGCCTGGATTGATCCGCACACGGGGCAGGGCTCTGACGCCAACTGTCCGGGTGCGGTACAGATGCCGTATATTCGCGGCAGCGAGCCACCACCCGGCGCCGCGTGCGGTGGCAGTTTGCCTGCTGACGCGGAGTCGGTGATGGATTGGGTCAAGGGCTGGATGAATTAAGCGAAGAGGGTTTCACGTGAACAAGTGGTTGTTTCCAGCTATTACAACTCTGGCTTTGCTCGGTGGTTGCTCCAGCGTGCAGCGCGGCTCCATCCCCGTGGTGGATTCGAGCACCGCTGTCTCCAACAGCGACCGTATCTCGGCCAATGGCGGTTTCCGCCAGACCGTGACCAACCGTCCCGCCCAGGCCCGGCCGCAGGCTGTGCCGCAGGATTCGGGCGTGGTGGTGATGGTGCCGGGTGCTGGCGCCGCGACATCGGCGCCCATCAGTGCCGAGCCGTGGACGCCGGGGCCAAGCACTTCCGGCCCGATCGATTCCACGCCGATCCAGTCGGCGCCGATCAACCAGGGCACCTACAATATGCCGTCGACGCCGAGTGGCATTCCGTCGTCGTCCAATTCCGGCGGCCTGTCGGCCGACGAGCAACTGGACGGCCCGGTGCTGGCGTTGTTGACCACTGCCCAGCAACAGCAGGCCGGTGGCGATTTGAACGGCGCATCGTCGAGTCTTGAGCGCGCCCAGCGTGTGGCACCTCGTGAGCCGCAAGTGTTGTATCGCCTGGCCCAGGTGCGCATGGCCCAGGGTGATGCGCCACAAGCCGAGCAGTTCGCCCGTCGTGGCCTGACGCTGGCCAATGGTCGCCCCGACCTGCAAGCCAACCTGTGGGCCCTGATCGGCGACGCGCGCGCCGCCCAGGGTGATGCCGCCGGTGCTGCTCAGGCGCGGCAGAAAGGCAAGGTCACGTACTGATGGATGCACGGTTTCCCGCAATTGCCGAGCAATTATTGCTGATCGAGCGCGAATTGCGCGTGCAGGGCTGGTGGGACGAGGTGTCCCCCGGCATTGAAGCGCTCAGCAGTGTCGAGCCGTTTTCGGTGGATACCCTGGACTTCCACCAGTGGCTGCAATGGATCTTCCTGGTGCGCATGAAGCAGATCCTCGAACAGGACCTGCCGCTGCCCAACGCCTCGGGGATCCTGGAGATGGCGGAAATGGTCTACGCCGACCGTCCGCGTGAGAGCCTCGGATTGCGTAACGCGCTGAAAAAGTTCGACCAATTGATCGTCGACGCTCGTTAATTGCCTGACTGCCGGGTTTTCCGGCAGTCTTGCGCACATTTCTACCGCTTGACGACATTCAGGCGAGTTTTATCCCTCCTCAAAGCCCTTTCTTCTACGTTCTCATGCGCTTAGTTGGAAAAAAGCGCAATTATTGCTTGACTTGAACGGCCTGAAACAGAAGAATCCAAAGTCCGCTGTATCGGGACTGCCAGAAGCAGGCCCGCTCAGCAGATCATGAGGCGCACACCCGCGCCGACCTGTTACACCCGCAACGCGTTACCTCGCGCTGGGTGGGAAAAGCCCGCAACACTTGGGACGATCCCAATACTTGCTCAGTCAGTGCTGACGTAGTCGGCGACCACCGTCGCTCATGCTCTGTTGAGAAGTAAACCTATTAAGACCCGTCGGTTTTCAACGGACGGTATTCTGGCGTTTTAGAGGTGAACAACGTGGAGCTTTTATCTGGCGGTGAGATGCTCGTCCGCTTTTTGCGTGACGAAGGCGTCGACTATATCTACGGGTACCCAGGTGGTGCTCTGCTGCATGTCTACGACGCACTGTTCAAGGAACCGGCTGTCAACCACATCCTGGTTCGCCACGAACAGGCCGCGACCCATATGGCGGACGGTTACGCCCGTGCCACCGGCAAGGCCGGCGTGGTACTGGTAACGTCCGGCCCAGGCGCAACCAATGCCATTACCGGCATCGCGACTGCTTATATGGATTCTATTCCGATGGTGATCATTTCCGGTCAGGTGCCAAGCACCATGGTCGGCACTGACGCATTCCAGGAAACCGACATGATCGGTATTTCCCGGCCGATCGTGAAACACAGCTTCATGATCAAGCACGCCTCGGAAATCCCGGAAGTCATGAAAAAGGCGTTCTACCTCGCACAGTCCGGTCGCCCGGGCCCTGTGGTGGTCGACATTCCAAAAGACATGACCAACCCGGCGGAAAAATTCGAATACGTCTTCCCGAAAAAAGCCAAGCTGCGCTCCTACAGCCCGGCCGTCCGTGGGCATTCGGGGCAAATCCGCAAGGCGGCAGAAATGCTCCTGGCGGCCAAGCGTCCCGTACTGTACTCGGGTGGTGGCGTGATTCTCGGTGGTGGTTCCGCACCGCTGACCGAACTGGCCAAGCTGCTCAACCTGCCGGTAACCAATACCTTGATGGGCCTCGGCGCATTTCCGGGTACCGACCGTCAGTTCGTCGGCATGCTCGGCATGCACGGCAGCTACACCGCCAACCTGACCATGCACCACGCCGACGTGATCCTGGCCGTGGGCGCTCGTTTCGATGACCGTGTGATCAACGGCGCGAGCAAATTCTGCCCGAATGCCAAGATCATCCACATCGACATCGACCCGGCGTCCATCTCCAAGACCATCAAGGCCGACGTGCCGATCGTGGGTCCTGTAGAAAGCGTATTGACCGAAATGGTCGCTGCGCTCAAGGACATCGGCGAAACGCCGAACAAGGAATCCGTTGCCAGTTGGTGGAAACAGATCGACGAATGGCGCGGTGATCGCGGCCTGTTCCCTTACGACAAGGGTGACGGCAGCATCATCAAGCCACAGACCGTGATCGAGACCCTGTGCGAAGTGACCAAGGGCGACGCCTTTGTGACCTCCGACGTGGGCCAGCACCAGATGTTCGCCGCGCAGTACTACAAGTTCGACAAGCCAAACCGCTGGATCAACTCCGGTGGCCTGGGCACGATGGGCTTTGGTTTCCCTGCGGCCATGGGTGTGAAACTGAGCTTCCCGGACAGCGACGTCGCGTGCGTCACCGGCGAGGGCAGTATCCAGATGAACATCCAGGAACTGTCGACGTGCCTGCAATACGGTCTTCCAGTGAAGATCGTGTGCTTGAACAACGGCGTACTGGGCATGGTTCGCCAGTGGCAGGACATGAGCTACAACAGCCGTCACTCCCATTCCTACATGGAATCGCTGCCGGACTTCGTCAAGCTGGTTGAAGCCTATGGCCATGTCGGCATTCGCATCACCGATCTGAAAGATCTGAAGCCGAAGATGGAAGAAGCGTTCGCCATGAAGGATCGCCTGGTGTTCATCGATATCAAGGTGGATACCAGTGAGCACGTCTACCCGATGCAGATCAAAGACGGCTCTATGCGCGACATGTGGCTGAACAAGACGGAGCGTACTTAATCATGCGGCACATTATCTCCCTGCTTCTGGAGAACGAACCCGGCGCTCTGTCTCGTGTTGTCGGCCTGTTTTCGCAACGTAACTACAACATCGAAAGCCTGACCGTGGCCCCGACCGAAGACCCGACCCTGTCGCGTCTGACGTTGACCACCGTGGGTCACGATGAGGTGATCGAGCAGATCACCAAGAACCTCAACAAGCTGATCGAAGTGGTCAAGCTGGTCGACCTGTCGGAAAGTGCCCACATTGAGCGCGAGCTGATGCTGGTTAAAGTCAAGGCCACGGGCGCCCAACGTGCCGAGATCAAGCGCACTACCGATATTTATCGCGGGCAGATCGTCGATGTGAGCGCCAGCGTTTATACCGTTCAACTGACCGGTACAAGCGACAAGCTGGACAGCTTCATCCAGTCGATCGGGACGGCCTCGATTCTGGAAACGGTACGCAGTGGTGTCACCGGCATTGCCCGTGGCGACAAAGTACTCAGCATCTAAACCAAATTAGCGAATGGCCTTACGGCCTGGATATATAGAGGAACCTCATGAAAGTTTATTACGATAAAGATTGTGACCTGTCGATCATCCAGGGCAAGAAAGTCGCCATCATCGGCTACGGCTCCCAGGGTCACGCGCAAGCTTGCAACCTGAAAGATTCCGGCGTTGACGTGACTGTTGGCCTGCGCAAAGGCTCGGCCACTGTTGCCAAGGCAGAAGCCCATGGCCTGAAAGTGACTGACGTTGCTTCCGCTGTTGCTGCTGCCGACCTGGTCATGATCCTGACCCCGGACGAGTTCCAGTCCTCGCTGTACAAGAACGAAATCGAGCCGAACATCAAGAAGGGCGCCACCCTGGCCTTCTCCCACGGCTTCGCGATCCACTACAACCAGGTTGTGCCGCGTGCTGACCTCGACGTGATCATGATCGCGCCGAAAGCACCGGGTCACACCGTGCGTTCCGAGTTCGTCAAAGGCGGCGGTATCCCTGACCTGATCGCGATCTACCAAGACGCATCGGGCAACGCCAAAAACGTTGCGCTGTCCTACGCAGCAGGCGTGGGTGGTGGTCGTACTGGCATCATCGAAACCACCTTCAAGGACGAGACTGAAACCGACCTGTTCGGCGAGCAAGCCGTTCTGTGCGGCGGTACCGTTGAGCTGGTGAAAGCTGGCTTCGAAACTCTGGTTGAAGCTGGCTACGCGCCAGAAATGGCCTACTTCGAGTGCTTGCACGAACTGAAGCTGATCGTTGACCTCATGTACGAAGGCGGTATCGCCAACATGAACTACTCGATCTCCAACAACGCCGAATACGGCGAATACGTCACTGGCCCGGAAGTGATCAACGCCGAGTCCCGTCAGGCTATGCGCAACGCCCTGAAACGTATTCAGGACGGCGAATACGCCAAAATGTTCATCAGCGAAGGCGCTACCGGCTACCCTTCGATGACCGCCAAGCGTCGTAACAACGCCGCTCACGGTATCGAAGTCATCGGCGAGCAACTGCGCTCCATGATGCCGTGGATCGGTGCCAACAAGATCGTCGACAAAGCCAAAAACTAAGTCGTACGGATCAAGGGAGAACGCGGCTTAGGCCGCGTTTTTTCGTTTGGGGGGCAGGTTCTGGTATAAAGCTGCATCGTTTGCGGGCGAACACTCGCCGCAAGTATCTGTCGAATTTTTTCACACCGTTGCAAGGTAAAGTCCATGAGCGAACGTCCCGAAGAGCCAAACCAGGCTCCTGACGCCGAAAGCCTGCTACCGATCGATGAGCATGTCGAAGAAGGGCATGACGCGGAGGGCCGCAAGGTCCGGCATCGTGGCATCTATCTGCTGCCCAATCTGTTCACTACGGCGAACCTGTTTGCCGGGTTCTATTCCATCATCAACTCCATGAGCGCCCAAAGTGCGCTGGCAGCGGGTGATGCGGTGAGTGCCAGCAAATACTTCGGTTTTGCTGCCATCGCAATCTTTGTTGCCATGGTGCTCGACGGCCTTGATGGGCGTGTGGCGCGCATGACCAATACCCAAAGTGCCTTCGGTGCCGAGTATGACTCGCTGTCGGACATGGTTGCCTTTGGTGTTGCGCCTGCGTTGCTGGCGTTTGCCTGGGCGCTGGGTGATATGGGCAAGGTCGGCTGGATGGTCGCCTTTATCTATGTCGCCGGGGCTGCATTGCGCCTGGCGCGTTTCAATACCCAGGTTGGGACCGCTGACAAGCGTTACTTCATTGGTCTGGCCAGCCCGGCTGCAGCAGGTGTGGTGGCGGGTATCGTCTGGGCATTCAGTGACTACGGTATCCAGGGTTCGAAGATGTCGTTCCTGGTGGCCTTGATGGTTGCGGCCGCTGGCATGCTGATGGTCAGCAACATCAAGTACAACAGCTTCAAGGAACTGGATCTCAAGGGGCGCGTGCCTTTTGTGGCAATCCTGGCCGTTGTGCTGGTGTTTGCAGTGGTCTTCAGTGATCCTCCGCGGATCCTGCTGCTGGCGTTCCTGGTCTATGCCGCGTCGGGCCCGGTTCAGTACTTGCTGCATCTGCGTCGGGACAAAACATTGCCTTAATGTAATTTCCCCCATACTCCGCAGTCTATTGGTGCATCAGTTCTCCAATGCTGCGGAGTTGCCATGTTAATCAAATTGCCAAAAGCGTCCGATTGCCACGAGTCGGATGTCACACCTGAATCCCTTTATTTCTCTCGCCGCAGCTTGCTCGGTGGTGCGCTCGCCGGTATCGCTGCCAGCAGCTTGCCGCGCTGGGCCAGTGCGACTGATGCTTCCCGTTACGCTGATGTTGAGCCGGGCAAGGCACCGAATTGGTTTGCCGAGAAACTGCCTGGCACTCAATGGCAGGCTGTGACGGTGAAGGATGAAGCGATCACCCCCTTCAAGGATGCGACTCACTACAACAACTTCTATGAGTTCGGCACCGGCAAGGGCGATCCGGCAACGAATGCGGGTTCGCTCAAGACCGAGCCCTGGAGTGTTGTGATTGATGGTGAGGTTGCAAAGCCAGGGCGTTATGCCCTGGAAGACTTTATGAAGCCTTATCAGTTGGAAGAGCGGATCTACCGTTTACGGTGTGTCGAGGCGTGGTCGATGGTCATCCCCTGGATCGGTTTCCCTATCTCGGCGTTGCTCAAGCAAGTCGAACCGACCTCCAAGGCCAAGTACATTCGATTTGAAACGCTTCAGGACCCCAAGAGCATGCCGGGCCAGCGTTCGAGTTTTGGTTTGATCGACTGGCCATATATAGAAGGGTTGCGTCTGGATGAAGCGATGAACCCTTTGGCGATTCTTGCCGTTGGCATGTACGGGCGTGAACTGCCCAACCAGAACGGCGCGCCGCTGCGCTTGGTGGTGCCTTGGAAGTACGGCTTCAAAAGCGTGAAGTCCATTGTGCGCATCAGCCTGGTGAGTGAACAGCCGAAAACCACCTGGCAGAGTATTGCGGCGGATGAGTATGGGTTCTACGCGAACGTGAACCCCACGGTTGATCATCCGCGGTGGACCCAGGCGCGGGAGCGTCGCCTGCCGAGCGGCCTGTTCAGTCCCAATGTGCGTGAGACACAGATGTTCAATGGCTACTCGGATGAGGTTGCCTCCCTGTATGCCGGCCTTGATCTGCGGAAGAACTACTGATGCGCTACCCCATCTGGCGCCTCGGCGTTTTTATCGCAGTGGCCGTGTGGCAGCTATTCTGGCTATATGAGGCGTGGAGCTCTGTTCTCGGGCCTGATCCGGGCAAAGTGCTGGTGGATCGGCTGGGCCTGGGGGCGTTGGTCCTTTTGCTGATCACCCTTGGAATGACGCCGTTGCAGAAGCTCAGCGGCTGGGCGGGGTGGATAGCTGTACGCCGGCAGTTGGGCTTGTGGTGCTTTACTTACGTAGTGCTGCATCTGGCGGCTTATTGCGTGTTTGTCCTTGGGCTCGATTGGTCGCAGTTGGGTGTGGAGTTGCGCAAGCGGCCTTATATTATTGTGGGGGCGCTGGGCTTCTTGTCGCTTTTGGTGTTGGCGGTGACCTCAAATCGCTATAGCCAGCGACGTTTGGGGAGTCGGTGGAAGAAATTGCATCGCCTGGTTTACGTGATTCTTGGGCTCGGCTTGCTGCATATGTTGTGGATAGTGCGGGCTGATCTCAAGGAGTGGGCGGTCTATGCATCTATAGGTGTGTTGCTTTTGGCCCTGCGGATACCACCGGTGATGCGCCGAATCCCTCGCCTTATTGCCAAAAAGGCACCTTCTGCAACAAAAGCGTAATTAAAGGTTGACGGCGAATTGTAACTGTCTATAATTCGCCCCACTTCCGGCGCAGTCGAAACGGAAAACTCATTGATAAACAATGGGTTACGCAGTTTTTCGGCAGCAGGTCGCTTCAGTTCATCGAAGCGCTCAGGAAGTTGAAAAAGAGGTGTTGACAGCAGCGTGTAACGCTGTAGAATTCGCCTCCCGCTAACGAGAGATCGTAAGCGCAAGTGGTTGAAGTTGTTGAAGAAATCTTCGAAAGCTTCTGAAAATAATCACTTGACAGCAAGTGAGGCTGCTGTAGAATGCGCGCCTCGGTTGAGACGAAAGATCTTAACCAACCGCTCTTTAACAACTGAATCAAGCAATTCGTGTGGGTGCTTGTGGAGTCAGACTGATAGTCAACAAGATTATCAGCATCACAAGTTACTCCGCGAGAAATCAAAGATGTAACCAACGATTGCTGAGCCAAGTTTAGGGTTTCTTAAAAACCCAAAGATGTTTGAACTGAAGAGTTTGATCATGGCTCAGATTGAACGCTGGCGGCAGGCCTAACACATGCAAGTCGAGCGGTAGAGAGAAGCTTGCTTCTCTTGAGAGCGGCGGACGGGTGAGTAATGCCTAGGAATCTGCCTGGTAGTGGGGGATAACGTTCGGAAACGGACGCTAATACCGCATACGTCCTACGGGAGAAAGCAGGGGACCTTCGGGCCTTGCGCTATCAGATGAGCCTAGGTCGGATTAGCTAGTTGGTGGGGTAATGGCTCACCAAGGCGACGATCCGTAACTGGTCTGAGAGGATGATCAGTCACACTGGAACTGAGACACGGTCCAGACTCCTACGGGAGGCAGCAGTGGGGAATATTGGACAATGGGCGAAAGCCTGATCCAGCCATGCCGCGTGTGTGAAGAAGGTCTTCGGATTGTAAAGCACTTTAAGTTGGGAGGAAGGGCAGTTACCTAATACGTATCTGTTTTGACGTTACCGACAGAATAAGCACCGGCTAACTCTGTGCCAGCAGCCGCGGTAATACAGAGGGTGCAAGCGTTAATCGGAATTACTGGGCGTAAAGCGCGCGTAGGTGGTTTGTTAAGTTGGATGTGAAATCCCCGGGCTCAACCTGGGAACTGCATTCAAAACTGACTGACTAGAGTATGGTAGAGGGTGGTGGAATTTCCTGTGTAGCGGTGAAATGCGTAGATATAGGAAGGAACACCAGTGGCGAAGGCGACCACCTGGACTAATACTGACACTGAGGTGCGAAAGCGTGGGGAGCAAACAGGATTAGATACCCTGGTAGTCCACGCCGTAAACGATGTCAACTAGCCGTTGGAAGCCTTGAGCTTTTAGTGGCGCAGCTAACGCATTAAGTTGACCGCCTGGGGAGTACGGCCGCAAGGTTAAAACTCAAATGAATTGACGGGGGCCCGCACAAGCGGTGGAGCATGTGGTTTAATTCGAAGCAACGCGAAGAACCTTACCAGGCCTTGACATCCAATGAACTTTCCAGAGATGGATTGGTGCCTTCGGGAACATTGAGACAGGTGCTGCATGGCTGTCGTCAGCTCGTGTCGTGAGATGTTGGGTTAAGTCCCGTAACGAGCGCAACCCTTGTCCTTAGTTACCAGCACGTAATGGTGGGCACTCTAAGGAGACTGCCGGTGACAAACCGGAGGAAGGTGGGGATGACGTCAAGTCATCATGGCCCTTACGGCCTGGGCTACACACGTGCTACAATGGTCGGTACAGAGGGTTGCCAAGCCGCGAGGTGGAGCTAATCCCATAAAACCGATCGTAGTCCGGATCGCAGTCTGCAACTCGACTGCGTGAAGTCGGAATCGCTAGTAATCGCGAATCAGAATGTCGCGGTGAATACGTTCCCGGGCCTTGTACACACCGCCCGTCACACCATGGGAGTGGGTTGCACCAGAAGTAGCTAGTCTAACCTTCGGGAGGACGGTTACCACGGTGTGATTCATGACTGGGGTGAAGTCGTAACAAGGTAGCCGTAGGGGAACCTGCGGCTGGATCACCTCCTTAATCGACGACATCAGCTGCTCCATAAGTTCCCACACGAATTGCTTGATTCATTGAAGAAGACGATAAAGAAGCAGCCCGAAATTGGGTCTGTAGCTCAGTTGGTTAGAGCGCACCCCTGATAAGGGTGAGGTCGGCAGTTCGAATCTGCCCAGACCCACCAATTTTGTGTGGGAAACGCCTGTAGAAATACGGGGCCATAGCTCAGCTGGGAGAGCGCCTGCCTTGCACGCAGGAGGTCAACGGTTCGATCCCGTTTGGCTCCACCACTACTGCTTCTGTTTGTTGAAAGCTTAGAAATGAGCATTCCATCGTGACGATGGTGAATGTTGATTTCTAGTCTTTGATTAGATCGTTCTTTAAAAATTTGGGTATGTGATAGAAAGATAGACTGAACGTTACTTTCACTGGTAACGGATCAGGCTAAGGTAAAATTTGTGAGTTCTCTTAGTTGAGAAATTCGAATTTTCGGCGAATGTTGTCTTCACAGTATAACCAGATTGCTTGGGGTTATATGGTCAAGTGAAGAAGCGCATACGGTGGATGCCTTGGCAGTCAGAGGCGATGAAAGACGTGGTAGCCTGCGAAAAGCTTCGGGGAGTCGGCAAACAGACTTTGATCCGGAGATGTCTGAATGGGGGAACCCAGCCATCATAAGATGGTTATCTTGTACTGAATACATAGGTGCAAGAAGCGAACCAGGGGAACTGAAACATCTAAGTACCCTGAGGAAAAGAAATCAACCGAGATTCCCTTAGTAGTGGCGAGCTAACGGGGACTAGCCCTTAAGTGGCTTTGAGATTAGCGGAACGCTCTGGAAAGTGCGGCCATAGTGGGTGATAGCCCTGTACGCGAAAATCTCTTAGTCATGAAATCGAGTAGGACGGAGCACGAGAAACTTTGTCTGAATATGGGGGGACCATCCTCCAAGGCTAAATACTACTGACTGACCGATAGTGAACTAGTACCGTGAGGGAAAGGCGAAAAGAACCCCGGAGAGGGGAGTGAAATAGATCCTGAAACCGTATGCGTACAAGCAGTGGGAGCAGACTTTGTTCTGTGACTGCGTACCTTTTGTATAATGGGTCAGCGACTTATTTTCAGTGGCGAGCTTAACCGAATAGGGGAGGCGTAGCGAAAGCGAGTCTTAATAGGGCGTCTAGTCGCTGGGAATAGACCCGAAACCGGGCGATCTATCCATGGGCAGGTTGAAGGTTGGGTAACACTAACTGGAGGACCGAACCGACTACCGTTGAAAAGTTAGCGGATGACCTGTGGATCGGAGTGAAAGGCTAATCAAGCTCGGAGATAGCTGGTTCTCCTCGAAAGCTATTTAGGTAGCGCCTCATGTATCACTGTAGGGGGTAGAGCACTGTTTCGGCTAGGGGGTCATCCCGACTTACCAAACCGATGCAAACTCCGAATACCTACAAGTGCCGAGCATGGGAGACACACGGCGGGTGCTAACGTCCGTCGTGAAAAGGGAAACAACCCAGACCGTCAGCTAAGGTCCCAAAGTTATGGTTAAGTGGGAAACGATGTGGGAAGGCTTAGACAGCTAGGAGGTTGGCTTAGAAGCAGCCACCCTTTAAAGAAAGCGTAATAGCTCACTAGTCGAGTCGGCCTGCGCGGAAGATGTAACGGGGCTCAAACCATACACCGAAGCTACGGGTATCACGTAAGTGATGCGGTAGAGGAGCGTTCTGTAAGCCTGTGAAGGTGAGTTGAGAAGCTTGCTGGAGGTATCAGAAGTGCGAATGCTGACATGAGTAACGACAATGGGTGTGAAAAACACCCACGCCGAAAGACCAAGGTTTCCTGCGCAACGTTAATCGACGCAGGGTTAGTCGGTCCCTAAGGCGAGGCTGAAAAGCGTAGTCGATGGAAAACAGGTTAATATTCCTGTACTTCTGGTTATTGCGATGGAGGGACGGAGAAGGCTAGGCCAGCTTGGCGTTGGTTGTCCAAGTTTAAGGTGGTAGGCTGAGATCTTAGGTAAATCCGGGATCTTAAGGCCGAGAGCTGATGACGAGTTACCTTTTAGGTAACGAAGTGGTTGATGCCATGCTTCCAAGAAAAGCTTCTAAGCTTCAGGTAACCAGGAACCGTACCCCAAACCGACACAGGTGGTTGGGTAGAGAATACCAAGGCGCTTGAGAGAACTCGGGTGAAGGAACTAGGCAAAATGGCACCGTAACTTCGGGAGAAGGTGCGCCGGTGAGGGTGAAGGACTTGCTCCGTAAGCTCATGCCGGTCGAAGATACCAGGCCGCTGCGACTGTTTATTAAAAACACAGCACTCTGCAAACACGAAAGTGGACGTATAGGGTGTGACGCCTGCCCGGTGCCGGAAGGTTAATTGATGGGGTTAGCTAACGCGAAGCTCTTGATCGAAGCCCCGGTAAACGGCGGCCGTAACTATAACGGTCCTAAGGTAGCGAAATTCCTTGTCGGGTAAGTTCCGACCTGCACGAATGGCGTAACGATGGCGGCGCTGTCTCCACCCGAGACTCAGTGAAATTGAAATCGCTGTGAAGATGCAGTGTATCCGCGGCTAGACGGAAAGACCCCGTGAACCTTTACTATAGCTTTGCACTGGACTTTGAATTTGCTTGTGTAGGATAGGTGGGAGGCTTTGAAGCGTGGACGCCAGTTCGCGTGGAGCCATCCTTGAAATACCACCCTGGCAACTTTGAGGTTCTAACTCAGGTCCGTTATCCGGATCGAGGACAGTGTATGGTGGGTAGTTTGACTGGGGCGGTCTCCTCCTAAAGAGTAACGGAGGAGTACGAAGGTGCGCTCAGACCGGTCGGAAATCGGTCGTAGAGTATAAAGGCAAAAGCGCGCTTGACTGCGAGACAGACACGTCGAGCAGGTACGAAAGTAGGTCTTAGTGATCCGGTGGTTCTGTATGGAAGGGCCATCGCTCAACGGATAAAAGGTACTCCGGGGATAACAGGCTGATACCGCCCAAGAGTTCATATCGACGGCGGTGTTTGGCACCTCGATGTCGGCTCATCACATCCTGGGGCTGAAGCCGGTCCCAAGGGTATGGCTGTTCGCCATTTAAAGTGGTACGCGAGCTGGGTTTAGAACGTCGTGAGACAGTTCGGTCCCTATCTGCCGTGGACGTTTGAGATTTGAGAGGGGCTGCTCCTAGTACGAGAGGACCGGAGTGGACGAACCTCTGGTGTTCCGGTTGTCACGCCAGTGGCATTGCCGGGTAGCTATGTTCGGAATAGATAACCGCTGAAAGCATCTAAGCGGGAAACTAGCCTCAAGATGAGATCTCACTGGAACCTTGAGTTCCCTGAAGGGCCGTCGAAGACTACGACGTTGATAGGTTGGGTGTGTAAGCGCTGTGAGGCGTTGAGCTAACCAATACTAATTGCCCGTGAGGCTTGACCATATAACACCCAAGCAATTTGCGTCGAAAGGCCAGATTGCGGTGTGTGAAGACGAAATGAACCGAAAGTTCGACGCTCACAAAACACCGAAAGCTATCACATACCCAATTTGCTGAAGCGGGGCATACGCCACGACTCAGTACCCGAATTTCTTGACGACCATAGAGCATTGGAACCACCTGATCCCATCCCGAACTCAGCAGTGAAACGATGCATCGCCGATGGTAGTGTGGGGTTTCCCCATGTGAGAGTAGGTCATCGTCAAGATTAAATTCCAAAACCCCTGTTTGCTAACGCAAACAGGGGTTTTGTTTTGGGCGGTCGAAAAGTGCGAAGAGGGCCATTGCAATGGCCTTCAATGCTAAAGTCCACGCCTCGATTTTGCTTTTCCCAAGGAAGCCGTTATGCCGGATGCGACGTCTCTCAGTGCTGGATTCATGGTGGTTCATGGCAACCGCCTGGATGAACTGCGTAGCCTGGTCGTCAGCTGGATGCGTCGCTATCCCCTGGCGCCGCTTGAAAACGAGATCGCCTTGGTACAAAGCAACGGTATCGCCCAATGGCTCAAGTTGGCCTTGGCCGAAGACCCGGAAGATGACGACATGGGCGGTTGTGGTATTGCTGCAGCAATTGACGTGCAACTCCCCGGCAGTTTCATGTGGCAGCTCTACCGCATGGTCCTCGGCCGTGACGAAATCCCGCTCAAGTCTCTGCTCGACAAAGCCCCACTGACCTGGCGCCTCATGCGCCTGCTCCCGGAACTCATCGATCAACCCTACTTCGAGCCGCTGCAACGCTTCCTCACCCACGACACCGACCTACGCAAACGCTACCAACTCGCCGAGCGCCTGGCCGACCTGTTCGACCAATATCAGGTTTACCGCGCCGACTGGCTTGAGGACTGGGCCGCAGGCAGCCACCAATTACGCAACGGCCGAGGCGAGTCAAAACCCCTCGACCCTGCCAACTGCTGGCAAGCCGAACTATGGCGTGCGCTATTGCTGGATGTCGGCGCAGAGGGCATGGCCGAAAGCCGTGCCGGCGTTCACCAGCGTTTCATCGAGCGCATCAATACCCTTGAAACGGCCCCCCCAGGCCTACCTTCGCGGGTGATCGTGTTTGGGATTTCATCGCTGCCCGCCCAAGCACTGGAAGCACTCGCCGGCCTCGCGCGTTTCAGCCAAGTCCTGCTCTGTGTGCACAACCCTTGCCGTCACCACTGGTCCGACATCGTTGCCGACAAAGACTTGCTGCGTAACGAATACAAGCGCCAAGCACGCAAAGCCGGCATGCCGCTCACCATCGACCCGCAAACCCTGCACCAGCACGCCCACCCGCTGCTCGCCGCTTGGGGCAAGCAAGGCCGCGACTACATCAGCCTGCTCGACAGCTACGACGATCCCAACAGCTACCGCGCCGCATTCCGCGACGGTCGCATCGACCTGTTCAGCGACAGCGAACCCACCACGCTGCTCAACCAACTCCAGGACGACATCCTCGAACTGCGCCCACTCAACGAAACCCGCGAACGCTGGCCCGCTGTCGACCTGGAGCGTGACACCTCAATCCGCTTCCACGTCGCCCACAGTGCCCAGCGCGAAGTGGAGATCCTCCACGACCAACTGCTCCAACGCTTCAGCGCCGACCCCGCATTGCGCCCGCGAGACATCATCGTCATGGTCCCCGACGTCGACAGCTATGCGCCGCACATCCGCGCCGTGTTCGGCCAGCTGGAACGCAACGACCCACGCTTCATCCCCTTCACCCTGACAGACCAGGGCCAACGCGGCCGCGATCCCTTGCTGATCGCCGTCGAACACCTGCTCAAACTCCCCGACAGCCGCTTCCCTGTCAGCGAAATCCTCGACCTGCTCGATGTGCCCGCCCTGCGCGAACGCTTCGCCATCAAGGAGCGCGACCTACCCACGCTGCACCGCTGGATCGAAGGCGCCGGAATTCGTTGGGGGCTTGATGCGCAGCAACGCGCAGGGCTGGGGCTGCCACAAGAACTGGAACAAAACAGCTGGCGATTCGGCCTACGTCGGATGTTGCTTGGTTACGCCGTAGGCAGCGGCGCGTCCTGCGAAGGCATCGAACCCTACGACGAAATCGGCGGCCTGGATGCCGCCCTCATCGGCCCATTGGTCGCCTTGCTCGACGCCCTCAATGACGCGCATAAAACCCTGTCCGAGTCGGCAACTCCCCAGGTCTGGGGCGAGCGCTTGCAACGCCTGATGCAACTGTTCTTCCTGCCTAGCAGCGAGCACGACGACTACTTACTGGGCCAACTCGAACAGCTGCGCGAAACCTGGCTGGAAACCTGCGAGTCCGTAGGCCTACAGGACGAGTTACCGCTCACCGTAGTCCGTGAGGCTTGGCTCGCTGGCTTGGACCAAGGTCGCCTGTCCCAACGCTTCCTCGCTGGAGCTGTCAATTTTTGTACACTGATGCCCATGCGAGCGATCCCATTCAAACTTGTCTGCCTGCTCGGCATGAACGATGGCGACTACCCGCGCGCCCAGCCGCCGCTGGACTTTGACCTGATGGGCAGCGACTACCGTCCCGGCGATCGTTCACGCCGCGAAGACGACCGTTACCTGCTGCTCGAAGCCCTGCTCTCGGCGCGCGACCAGCTTTACATCAGTTGGGTCGGCCGCAGCATCCGCGACAACAGCGAGCGCCCGGCCTCGGTGCTGATCGGCCAGTTGCGCGACCACCTCGCCAGCGGCTGGCACCACGCCCACAGCGCCGAACCGCTGCTTGAGGCAATGACCCAGGAACACCCGCTGCAACCCTTCAGCGCCCGCTACTTCCACGAAGGCGATGCGCTGTTCAGCTACGCTCGCGAATGGCAGCTGCTGCACGAAGCATCTGATGTCGAAGCCAAAGCAGAGCAATTGCCGGAGCATCACCAAGAAGAACCCCTGAGCCTCGGCCAGTTACAAGACTTCCTGCGCAACCCGGTCAAACATTTCTTCAGCCAGCGTCTGAAAGTGTTCTTCGAGGCCGCTGAAGTGCCTCTGGCCGATGAAGAACCCTTCGTTCTCGACGCCCTGCAACGCTACAGCCTCAGCGACAGTTTGTTAAACGCGGCACTGGCCGAGCCCGATCATCCTGACCAGGCCCTCAACGCCCAAGCCCTGCGCCTGCAAGGGAGTGGCCTGCTGCCCATGGTCGGTTTTGGCGAATGCCTGCGCAATGAATTGATCGAGCCGTTGCCCGACCTGCTGCAACGTTACCAACAACTGCTGGCTCTCTGGCCCACGCCACACACCGGTGCTGAACCGATCAGTTTTGAGCATCAAGGCATTCAGCTGGAAGGCTGGATCAGCGGCCTGCACCGGCGCAGTGATGGCGGATTGCTTAGCGTGACCACTATTCCCAACAGCATCGGTTCGATCAAGACTCGCAAGTGGCATCGGCTGATCCGCCCCTGGGTCAACCACGTGGTCGCGTGCGCCTGTGGCCTTTCGTTAAGTACCGGCCTGGTCGCCAGCGACGACACCCTGCTGCTGGCCCCTCTGGAGAAATCCACCGCCCAGGACATCCTGCGCAAGCTGCTCCAGGCCTGGCATCGCGGGATGCAACAGCCGCTCCCCGTGGCCGTCAAGACCGCCTTCGCCTGGCTCGGCCAAACCGACCCGGCCAAAGCCGACGCCGCAGCCAGCAAAGCCTACGAAGGTGACGGCGTGAACACCGACGGCGAGCGCCGCGAAAGCCCTGCGCTTACCCGCCAATTCCCCGACTACGCGACACTCATCGCCAGCGCCGAATTCGAAGGCTGCTGCGAAACCCTGTATCGCCCGCTGATGAACGCAGCATGGCGATCACTGACCAGCGAGGAGGCCAGCGCATGAGCAGCAAACCCTTGGCCCTGGCCTTTCCGCTCAAAGGCAGCCAACTGATCGAGGCCAGCGCCGGCACCGGCAAGACCTTCACCATTTCTGCCTTATACCTGCGTCTTGTACTGGGGCACGGTGGCGAAGAGTCCGGGTTTGGCCGCGAACTGCTGCCACCGCAAATCCTCGTCGTAACCTTTACCGACGCCGCCACCAAGGAGCTGCGCGAGCGTATCCGCATCCGCCTGGCCGAAGCCGCGCGCTACTTTCGCGACGAAATCCAGCAACCCGATGCGCTGATCGCCGACCTGCGCAACCAATACTTGCCCGAACAGTGGCCCGCCTGCGCCAACCGCCTGGACATCGCCGCGCAATGGATGGACGAAGCCGCAGTTTCGACGATCCACAGTTGGTGCCAGCGCATGCTGCGCGAGCACGCGTTCGACAGCGGCAGCCTGTTCACTCAAACCCTGGAAACCGACCACAGCGACTTGCTTGGCGAAGTCCTGCGCGATTACTGGCGACTGTTCTGCTACCCGATGCACGACGATGCGCTCAACTGGGTCCGCACCCACTGGGGTGGCCCCGCCGCGCTGATGCCGCGGGTGCGCGCATTGTTTGGCAGCGAACGCCCCAGCGGTGAAAGCCGCGACCCTGCCGAACTGATCAACGCCTGCCTGCAGGAACGCCGCGAAGCACTGATCGAGCTCAAGGCACCGTGGCAGCAATGGGCCATCGAACTGCGTGACATCTGCCTGCAAGCCGTGGCCGCCAAAGCCGTCGACGGCCGCAAGATGCAGGCGCGGTACTTCGAGCCCTGGTTCGAAAAGATCAGCGCCTGGGCCGCTGACGAAACCCTCGAACAACTCGACATCGGCACCGGCTTCACGCGCCTGAGCCCCGACGGCATGGCCGAAGCCTGGAAGGGCGAGCCGCCGCAGCACCCTGGCATCGAGGCCATGGCCGGCCTCAAGGCCGCCCTCGACGCGCTGCCAACCCCCGATGCCGCGGTGCTGCAACACGCCGCCGGTTGGGTCGGCAAACGCTTCGAAGAAGAAAAGCGTCGCCGCGCCGAAATGGGCTTCGACGACATGCTCACGCGCCTCAACACCGCGCTCCAGGCCGACGGCGGCGAGCGCCTGGCCAGTGTGATCCGCGAGCAGTTCCCGGTCGCGCTGATCGACGAATTCCAGGACACCGACCCGGTGCAATACAGCATCTTCGACAGCATTTACCGCATCGAAGAAAACCACCTCGACAGCGGCCTGTTCCTGATCGGCGACCCCAAACAGGCGATCTACGCCTTCCGCGGCGCCGACATCTACACTTACCTGCGCGCACGCGAGGCCACTACCGGGCGCCATCACACCCTCGGCACCAACTTCCGCTCCAGCCACGCGATGGTCGAGGCGGTCAACCACGTGTTCCAACGTGCCGAAAGCGGCCGTGGCGCGTTTCTCTTCCGCAAGCCGGACGGTGAAAACCCGGTGCCGTTCCAGCCGGTCTTATCCCAAGGCCGCAAGGAGCTGTTGCAGGTCAATGGCCAGACGCTGCCGGCGATGAACCTGTGGCACCTGCCCACCGACCAACCGATTTCCACTGTGGCCTATCGCCAGCAACTGGCAGGCGCCTGTGCCACGCAGATTGCTGAACTGCTCAACGGCGGGCAGCAGGGCACAGCAGGTTTCCTACAGCCAGATGGTAGTTTCAACGGGGTGCTGCCGTCAGACATCGCCATCCTCGTGCGTGATGGCAAGGAAGCCCAAGCCGTGCGCGCCGAACTGGCCGCCCGTGGCGTACGCAGCGTGTACCTGTCGGACAAGGACTCGGTCTTCGCCGCCCAGGAAGCCCATGACCTGCTGGCCTGGCTCAAGGCCTGCGCCGAGCCGGACGTCGAGCGCCCGCTGCGCGCTGCCCTGGCTTGCGTCACCTTGAACCTGTCACTGCCGGAACTGGAGCGTCTGAACCAGGACGAACTGGCGTGGGAAACCCGCGTCATGCAGTTCCGTGGCTACCGCGCGATCTGGCGTACCCAAGGCGTGCTGCCGATGCTGCGGCGCTTGCTGCATGACTTCAAATTGCCGCAAACCCTGATCGCCCGTAGCGACGGCGAACGGGTGCTGACCAATCTGCTGCACCTCAGTGAACTGCTGCAACAAGCCGCCTCGGAACTGGACGGCGAACAGGCGTTGATCCGCCACCTGGCCGAACACCTGGCATTGTCGGGGCAAGCCGGGGAAGAGCAGATCCTGCGCCTGGAAAGCGATGAGCAACTGGTCAAAGTGGTGACGATTCACAAGTCCAAGGGCCTGGAGTACGACCTGGTCTTCCTGCCGTTCATCTGCTCGGCCAAACCGGTGGACGGCACGCGCTTGCCGCTGCACTACCACGATGAAAAGGGTAAACCCCAAGTTAGCCTGCGCCCGACCGCCGAGCTCATCACCCAGGCCGACGATGAGCGCCTGGCCGAGGACCTGCGCCTGTTCTACGTAGCCCTGACTCGCGCCAAGCACGCCTGTTGGCTCGGTATCGCCGACCTCAAGCGCGGCAACAGCAGCAGCTCGGTGTTACATCTCTCGGCGCTGGGCTACTTGCTCGGCGCCGGTGCCGCGCTGGGTGAGTCCGCTGCCCTGGCGCGCTGGTTGCTGGACTTGCAGGAAGGCTGCCCCGCCGTACACTACGGCCACGTGCCCGACGCGCAAGACATCCTCTTCCACCCACCGCGCAACGAAGCCACCTTGCTTGCACCATTGCTGCCCAAACGCAAAGCGGCAGAGAACTGGTGGATCGCGTCCTACAGCGCCCTGCGCATTGGCGACAGCATGAGTGTGGCCACCCTTGAAGCCCCGGAAAGCCCGCAGGCGCAAAAGCTGTTCGATGACGAGCGCCTCGACCCGGATGCGCCGCGCGAAGTGGCGGCGTCCGGTGGTGACATTCACCGTTTCCCACGCGGTCCGAATCCGGGGACTTTTCTCCACGGCCTGTTGGAGTGGGCGGGCGAAGATGGTTTCAACGTCACCCCGCAGGCCATCGAACAAGCCGTTGGTGCGCGCTGCAACCGACGCAATTGGGAAGGCTGGATCACCACCCTCAGCGCCTGGCTGGGCCAGTTGCTGCACACCCCGCTGCCGGTGGATAACGATCAGGTCGCACTCAGCAACCTGCAGCAATACCAGATCGAAATGGAGTTCTGGTTCGCCAGCCACAAAGTCGACGTGCTCGCCCTCGACAAGCTGGTGTGCCAGGCCACCCACAACGGAGTGTCCCGGGTCGCCGCCGAACCGGTGCTGCTCAACGGCATGTTCAAGGGCTTTATCGACCTGACCTTTGAACACGACGGCCGCTATTACGTGGCCGACTACAAATCCAACTGGCTCGGCCCCGACGATTCGGCCTACACACTGGAAGCCATGGAGCAGTCGATCCTCGAGCATCGGTATGACCTGCAATACGTGCTTTACCTACTGGCCCTGCACCGCCAGCTCAAGGCACGCCTGCCCGATTATGACTACGACCGCCACGTCGGCGGTGCGCTCTACGTGTTCCTGCGCGGCGTTCAAGCCGCCAGCCGTGGCGCGTATTTCACCCGCCCGCCGCGCGAACTGATTGAAAGCCTGGACCTGTTGTTTCAGGGCAAGCCCATCCCACCCAAGGTTGAGCCCGCCTGGGAACAAGGAGTTCTGCTATGAGCCTATCGCCATTGCCGTTGGAGGCGTTGGACCCCCTCAGCCGCGCCGCCGACCTCGTGCAACTGCTGGAGCGCTGGGTTGACCGCGGCTGGCTGCGCGCCCTGGACAAAGCCTTCGTCGGCTTCCTGCACGAACTCGATCCCCAGGCCGACCCGCTGGTGCTGCTGGCAGCTGCATTGACCAGCCACCAACTGGGCCACGGTCACGTCTGCCTGGACCTGTTCGAAACCCTCAAGGCGCCGGACTTCGCGCTGTCCTTGCCGCCCGAAGGCGACCTGCAGACCGGTGCGATGTTGCTGCCGTCGCAACTGCTCGACGGCCTCGACGGTGGCCACTGGTGCCAGGCGCTGGCTGCCAGTCGCCTGGTGGCCCAGGCCGTCGACGCCAGTGAGGCCGCGCAAAGCCGCCCGCTGGTATTGGCCGGCACGCGCCTGTACCTGCGTCGTTACTGGACTTACGAGCGGCGCATCGACAGCGCCTTGCGTCGCCGCCTCGCCACCCAGGAAAGCGTCGCTGCCGACTTGCCCCAGCGTCTCAATGGCCTGTTCGACCAGCCGCCACCGGACGGCGTGATCGACTGGCAAAAACTCGCCTGTGCCTTGGCTACGCGCGGTGCATTCAGCATCGTCACCGGCGGCCCCGGCACCGGCAAGACCACCACCGTGGTGCGCCTGCTCGCACTGCTGCAAGCGCCGGCGGTAGAAGCCGGCAGCCCGTTGCGCATCCGCCTGGCCGCGCCCACCGGCAAAGCGGCGGCGCGTCTCACCGAATCCATCAGCCAGCAAGTCCAGTCGCTGACCGTGCCCGACGACGTGCGCGAAAAAATCCCGACCCAGGTCACCACGGTTCATCGCTTGCTGGGCAGCCGCCCGGGGACGCGCCATTTCCGTCATCACCTGGGCAACCCGTTGCCCCTGGATGTGCTGGTGGTGGACGAAGCCTCGATGATCGACCTGGAAATGATGGCCAACCTGCTGGACGCCTTGCCGCCCCATGCTCGGCTGGTGCTGCTGGGCGACAAGGACCAACTCGCCTCGGTGGAAGCGGGCGCCGTGCTTGGCGACTTGTGCCGCGACGCCGAAGCCGGCTGGTACAGCGCCGACACCCGCCAATGGCTGCAAGCGGTCAGCGGCGAAGACCTCAGCGCCAGCGGCCTGGAGGAAGACCGCGACGCCAGCCATCCCCTGGCCCAGCAAGTGGTGATGCTGCGCTACTCGCGGCGTTTCGGCGAAGGCAGCGGCATCGGTCAGCTCGCCCGCTGGGTCAACCAGCAAAACCCCGAGCAAGCCCGTGACCTGTTGAATGCCGGCAGCCACGCCGACCTGGCTTGCGTAAGGCTCAAAGGGGAACACGACCATGCCCTGGAACGCTTGGTCCTGGACGGGCAGGGCAGTGACGGCGCCAGAGGTTATCGCTACTACCTCGACCTGCTGCGCAGTGCGCGTCCCGCCCTCGACACCCCGCGCGAAGACAATGCCTGGATCGACTGGGCACAACAGTTATTGCAGGCTTTCGACGCCTTCCAACTGCTCTGTGCCGTGCGCAAAGGCCCGTGGGGTGTAGAAGGGCTGAACCTGCGCATCACCGCCGCCTTGCGCAAAGCGCGGCTGATCGACGGCGACGAGCAATGGTACGAAGGCCGCCCGGTATTGATGACCCGCAACGATTACGGCCTGGGCCTGATGAACGGCGATATTGGCATCGCCCTCAAGCTGCCCGAAAGTGACGGCGGGCCCCAGGTGCTACGCGTCGCTTTCCCACGTAACGATGGCCAGGGTGGTGTACGGTTTGTTCTGCCCAGTCGTCTGAACGATGTGGAAACCGTGTACGCCATGACCGTGCACAAATCCCAGGGCTCGGAATTTACCCACACCGCGCTGATCCTGCCGGATGCGTTGAACCCGGTGCTGACCAAAGAACTGATCTACACCGGCATCACCCGGGCCAAGCGCTGGTTCAGCCTGATCGAACCCCGTGGCGGGGTATTTGAAGAGGCCGTGCGGCGTAAGGTCAAGCGCTTGAGCGGGCTGATGCTGGAGTTGGGGCATGTGGCGCAAAAACCTGACTGATAGGTCATTTATGGCGCTATATCGCGGGGGTTTCCGTCGCTGTGCTATCGTTGCGGCATCATTGTGACAAGTCCTGAGAGAAACGCTGCATGAACGTGGCTGTCTCGCCTACAGAGCGTCGTTTGAGCTGGAGACACATGCTGCTGACGGCGGTTCTGTGCATGCTCGCTCCCCGCGTGTTTGCCCAGGCGCCCAGCCCGGCGGATCATCGCGCCCAGGCCGTCACCCAGGTGGTACTCGGTATCCTCAGCTACGCCCGTTGGCCGGTGGAACCTGCGCAGCTGCGGCTGTGCATCGTCGGGCCCACCCAGTACACCGACGACCTGATCAAAGGTACCACCCAGGCCACCGGCCGTCCGGTGTTGGTCCAGCGCTTGCTGGCCGATCACCCCGACATCGTCAATACCTGTAACGCCGTATACATCGGCAAACTCAGCGCTGATGAACGCAGCAAGTTGTTTGCCTCGCTGATCGGCCACCCGGTGCTGAGCATCAGTGAAGGTGGCGACCAGTGCACCGTCGGCAGTCTGTTCTGCCTGCGGGTAGGGGATGAGCAGGTGTCGTTCGAAGTCAATCTCGACTCGGTGGCCCGCAGCGGCGTGCGCATTCACCCGAGTGTGCTGCAACTGTCCCGACGCAGGGCGCCAGAGCCATGACCGCGCTGAAAGAACGCCCGACCCTACGTTCGGTCATCGGCCGTGGGCACATGATCCTGGCGCTGGTGGCGGTGATTCTGGCGAGTGTGTCCTTGACCCTGCTCGGCGTGCTGGCGCTGCGTGTCTATGCCGAACACAACCTGCACCTGATCGCGCGTTCGATCAATTACACCGTGGAAGCGGCGGTGGTGTTCAACGACAGCGCGGCGGCCACCGAGGCCCTCAGTCTGATTGCCTCCACCGAAGAAGTGGCCCAGGCCGAAGTCTTCGATGCCAACGGCAAGTTGCTGGCGCAATGGGTGCGTCCGGACACCGGCATGCTTTCGCGGGTTGAGCTGGCGCTGGCGCATACCCTGCTTGAACAACCCATCAGCCAGCCGATCCTGCACCAAGGGCGCGTCATCGGCAGCATCCACCTGACCGGCCACGGCGGCAGCCTGCTGCGCTTCTTGCTCAGCGGCCTGGCCGGGATTCTGATCTGCACCGCCCTCAGCGCCTGGGTCGCTCTGCACCTGGCCCAGCGCCTGTTGCGCGGCATCACCGGGCCGTTGCAAA
Organism: Pseudomonas sp. FP2335; assembly: GCF_030687535.1. Classification (NCBI taxonomy): domain Bacteria; kingdom Pseudomonadati; phylum Pseudomonadota; class Gammaproteobacteria; order Pseudomonadales; family Pseudomonadaceae; genus Pseudomonas; species Pseudomonas sp. FP2335. Next base: position 5,054,285 of record NZ_CP117437.1, on the reverse strand, counting down.
GCCTCGCCGCCGTGGCCCACGCTGCCCGTAGCGAGCGGGATTTCGACCGCCGCGTGCCGCCGGCGCGGATTGCCGAGCTCGACAGCCTGGGCAGCGACTTCAACGCCTTGCTCGGTGAGATGCAAGCCTGGCAGAACCACCTGCAAAGCGAGAACGAAACCCTCGCGCACCTGGCCAACCACGACAGCCTGACCGGCCTGCCCAACCGCGCGTTCTTCGAAGGCCGCTTGATCCGCGCCCTGCGCAGCGCCGCCAAGGCCAAGGAACAACTGGCGGTGCTGTACCTCGACAGCGACCGCTTCAAGGAAATCAACGACAGCTTCGGCCACGCCGCTGGTGATGCGGTGCTGGTGGCCGTCGCCGACCGTGTGCGTGCGCAGCTGCGTGAGGATGACCTGGTGGCACGCCTGGGCGGTGACGAATTCGCGATCCTGCTGGCGCCCCTGCACAAACTGGAAGACGCTCAGCGCATCGCCGACAACATCATCGCCAGCATGGACCTGCCCATCTCTGTGCCGGGAGAGGCCCAGGTGTTTACCTCCCTCAGTATCGGCATCGCCCTCTACCCCGATCATGGTGCCACCCCCGGCACCCTGCTCAATGCCGCCGATGCGGCGATGTACCAGGCCAAACGCTCGTCTTCGGGCGGCCAGCAAACGGCGGAATCGGAAGCCTCCGTCGTCAACGTTCAACACAGGAGTTGACCCCTTGTTCTCGACCGCGCGCTTTATGTTTATCACCCTCCTGGTGGCGCTGCTCGCCCTCGGCGGCTGCCAGACGGCCCCACCCAAAGGCCTGACCCCGGCGCAGATTGCCGTGCTCAAGCAACAAGGCTTTGAACTCACCGACGACGGCTGGGCCTTTGGCCTGTCTGGCAAAGTGCTGTTTGGCAGCGATGTCGAAAGCCTGAACCCGCCCAGTACCGAAATCGTCGAACGCATTGGCAAGGCCCTGCTCGGCGTGGGTATCGAACGGGTGCGTGTCGACGGCCACACCGACGCCTCGGGCAAGGAAACCTACAACCAGCAACTGTCGCTGCGTCGCGCGAAAAGCGTGGCCAAGGTGCTGACCGGCGTGGGGATGAAGGAAGAAAACATCCAGTTGCGCGGGCTGGGCAGCAGCGAACCTGTAGCGCCGAATACCACGGTGGCAGGGCGTACGGAGAACCGGCGGGTGTCGATCGTGGTGATCGCCGACTGAGTCGACTCACCTATTTTCAAATTGAAACACAATCAACTGTGGGAGCTGGCTTGCCTGCGATAGCGGTCTATCAGCCGTGAAGTGCCGACTGATCCACCGCAATCGCAGGCAAGCCAGCTCCCACACTCTATTTGGGGTGTGCTTTAAACCCCATCTCTCGTGTCTCCCCCATCAACAACCCCTGGTTCTGCTCCGTCACTTCCCGGATGTAGTCCCACAGCAACGTAATCCGCTTCAACTTCCTCAAGTCCTCGCGGCAATACATCCAGAACTGCCGCGTAATCGCGATCTCCTCTCCCAGCACCGGCAATAAGCGCGGGTCCTGCGCCGCCAGGAAACACGGCAGGATCGCCATCGACCGCCCCTGCTGCGCTGCCACGTACTGCGCAATCACGCTGGTGCTGCGCAAGCTGGCGCTGGCGCCGGGCACCACGTTTGCCAGGTACAACAATTCGGAGCTGAACGCCAAGTCATCCACGTAACTGATGAACGGATGCTCGGCCAGATCCGTCGGGCGTCGGATCGGCGGGTGTTGGTCGAGGTATTCCTGGGTCGCGTACAACTGCAGTTTGTAGTCGCACAGCTTGCAGCACACATAAGGCCCGTGTTCCGGGCGTTCCAGGGCGATGACGATGTCGGCTTCGCGCTTGGACAGGCTGATGAAGTGGGGCAGGGGCAGGATGTCCACCGAAATTGCCGGATACGTATCGACGAAGTGGCTCAATTGCGGCGTGACGAAAAAGCTGCCGAACCCTTCGGTACAGCCCATGCGCACATGCCCGGACAGCGCCACGCCAGAGCCGGAAACCTGCTCGCAGGCCATGTGCAGGGTGCTTTCGATCGACTCTGCATAGCCCAGCAAACGCTGGCCTTCGGGGGTGAGGACGAAGCCGTTGGTGCGGGACTTTTCGAACAGCAGGGTGCCGAGTGACACCTCCAGCGAACTGATGCGCCGCGACACCGTGGTGTAGTCCACCGCCAGGCGCTTGGCGGCGACGCTGGCCTTGCGGGTGCGGGCCACTTCGAGGAAAAACTTCAGGTCATCCCAGTTCAGGGCGCCCAGTGACGTGATGTTTTTTTGCATATTGGTCCGGCTTTTATGTGCGTTCTTATTAGAGATTTGCACATCTATACTCCAAAACAGTCCGAACGCCTCATTCCCAAGGCGATTCACGCGCCTTGTCTCTGCATAACTACAAGATTGGAGACCCCATGAACGCTTCTGCCGATATCTCCGTACAACAGGTCAAATTGCTGATCAATGGTGAATGGGTCGAGTCCAAGACCACCCACTGGCAAGACATCGTCAACCCGGCCACCCAGCAAGTGCTGGCCAAAGTCCCGTTCGCCACGGCCGATGAAGTCAATGCCGCCATCGACGCCGCCCACCGCGCCTTCCAGACCTGGAAGCTGACGCCGATCGGCGCGCGCATGCGCATCATGCTCAAGCTGCAAGCCTTGATCCGCGAACATTCCAAGCGCATCGCCGTGGTCCTCAGCGCCGAGCAGGGCAAGACCATTGCCGATGCCGAAGGCGATATTTTCCGCGGCCTGGAAGTGGTGGAACACGCCTGTTCCATCGGCACCCTGCAGATGGGCGAATTCGCCGAGAACGTCGCCGGTGGCGTCGACACCTACACCCTGCGTCAACCGATCGGCGTGTGCGCCGGCATCACCCCGTTCAACTTCCCGGCGATGATTCCGCTGTGGATGTTCCCGATGGCGATTGCCTGCGGTAACACATTCGTCCTCAAACCGTCCGAGCAGGACCCGCTGTCGACGATGCTGCTGGTAGAACTGGCGCTGGAAGCCGGTGTGCCGGCGGGCGTGCTCAACGTGGTGCACGGCGGCAAGGACGTGGTGGATGCGCTGTGCACCCACAAAGACATCAAGGCCGTGTCCTTCGTCGGCTCGACCGCAGTCGGCACCCATGTGTACGACTTGGCGGGCAAGCACGGCAAACGCGTGCAGTCGATGATGGGCGCCAAGAACCACGCCGTGGTGCTGCCGGATGCCAACCGCGAGCACACCCTCAACGCCCTGGTCGGTGCCGGTTTCGGCGCAGCAGGCCAGCGCTGCATGGCCACCTCGGTGGTGGTGCTGGTGGGGGCGTCCAAGCAGTGGCTGCCGGACCTCAAGGCGCTGGCGCAGCAACTCAAGGTCAACGCCGGCAGTGAAGCCGGCACCGACGTCGGCCCGGTGATTTCCAAGCGTGCCAAGGCGCGCATCCTGGAGCTGATCGAAAGCGGTGTGAAGGAAGGCGCCAAGCTGGAGCTGGACGGCCGCGACATCCAGGTGCCGGGCTACGAGCAAGGCAACTTTGTCGGCCCGACCCTGTTCTCCGGCGTGACCACCGACATGCAGATCTACACCCAGGAAATCTTCGGCCCGGTGCTGGTGGTGATCGAAGTTGCGACCCTCGATGAGGCCATCGCACTGGTCAACGCCAACCCGTTCGGCAATGGCACAGGCCTGTTCACTCAAAGTGGAGCGGCGGCGCGTAAGTTCCAGAGCGAAATCGATGTAGGCCAGGTCGGTATCAACATTCCGATCCCGGTGCCGGTGCCGTTCTTCAGCTTCACCGGTTCCCGTGGCTCCAAACTTGGCGACCTCGGCCCGTACGGCAAGCAAGTGGTGCAGTTCTACACCCAGACCAAGACCGTCACCAGCCGCTGGTTCGACGACGACACGGTCAACGATGGCGTCAACACCACCATCAACCTGCGCTGATTCCGGGAGACGAGCATGAAGATTGCATTTATCGGCCTGGGCAACATGGGCGCGCCCATGGCCCGCAACCTGATCAAGGCCGGCCACGCGCTGAACCTGTTCGACTTGAACCAGACGGTCCTCAAGGAGCTGGCCGCGCTGGGCGGCACTATCAGCGCCTCACCGCGTGACGCGGCCAACGGCGCCGAACTGGTGATCACCATGCTGCCGGCCGCGGCCCATGTGCGCAGCGTCTGGCTGAATGAAGACGGCGTACTCGCCGGCATCGGCAAAGGCGTACCGGCGGTGGATTGCAGCACCATCGACCCGCAAACCGCGCGTGACGTAGCCGCGGCTGCCGCCAAGCAAGGCGTGGTGATGGCGGATGCACCGGTGTCCGGCGGCACCGGCGGCGCCCAGGCCGGGACGTTGACCTTTATGGTCGGCGCCACCGCAGAACTGTTCGCCACCCTGCAACCGGTGCTGGCGCAGATGGGCCGCAACATCGTGCACTGCGGCGACGTGGGTACCGGGCAAATCGCCAAGATCTGCAACAACCTGCTGCTGGGCATCAGCATGGTCGGCGTCAGCGAAGCCATGGCGCTGGGGGATGCGCTGGGCATCGATACCCAGGTGCTGGCGGGAATCATCAACAGCTCGACCGGGCGCTGCTGGAGTTCCGATACCTACAACCCGTGGCCGGGGGTGATCGAAACGGCGCCGTCGTCCCGTGGCTATACCGGCGGGTTTGGTGCCGACCTGATGCTCAAGGATCTGGGGCTGGCGACTGAAGCGGCACGCCAGGCGCACCAACCTGTGATCCTCGGCGCGGTGGCGCAGCAGTTGTACCAATCGATGAGTCAGCGTGGGGAGGGGGGCAAGGACTTTTCGGCAATCATCAACAGCTACCGCAAACCCGAATAAGGTCGACCTGTCGTGAGCGGGGCAAGCCCGCTCACGACAGCGGTTTTGGCTTCAGCAGCAGGTCAGGCGAACACGAAGTACTTACGCACGGTCTCGACCACTTCCCAGGTGCCTTTCATCCCCGGTTCCACCACAAAGATGTCCCCGGCACGCAAGTGAATCGGCTCTAGGCCGTCTGGGGTGATGATGCAGTAGCCTTCCTGGAAGTGGCAGTATTCCCACTTCACGTAGTCCACATACCACTTGCCCGGTGTGCAGATCCAGGTGCCCATGATCTTGCTGCCGTCTTCGCTGGTATAGGCGTTGAGGTTGACGGTGTGCGGGTCGCCTTCGAGCTTTTCCCATTTGCACGCGTCCAGGACCGGCAGGGGGTGAGTGTCGCGCAGTACGGTGATGGGCTTGGACATGATGTCTCCGAGGCAGGGAATTCAAAGATGAACCCTACGGCCTCGGGCGTTGCGCCAGTGGTCTGAACTCGACATCGGGATGCCCAGAAGCGCAGCAGAGTCCGATTCCTCTGACACGCTTCTGTTTACTGTGGGAGCGGGCTTGCTCGCGAATGCGGTGGGCCAGTCAACTCAGCCGTAACTGGCCGACTGCATTCGCGAGCAAGCCCGCTCCCACACGGATTACTGCGCCACAGCGACTTTCGTGTTTTTCATCCGCAAGCGATAGGCAATGTAGATCACCCCCACCCACACCGGCATTGCAAACACCGAATTGCGAATCCCCGGGATCGCCAGCATCACGCTGATGATCACCACCATGAATGCCAGGCACAGGTAGTTGGTGTACGGGAACCAGAAGGTCTTGAACGATGGGGTCACGCCTTGCTCGCCCATGGCCCTGCGGAACTTGATGTGGGTGAGGCTGATCAGCGCCCAGTTGATCATCAGCGAGGCAACCACCAGTGCAAACAGCAGCTCCAGCGCGCTGTGCGGTGCCACGTAGTTGACCACCACGCAGAGCATCGTCACCAACGCCGAGACCGCCAGGGCGCGTAGCGGCACGCCTTGCTTGTTCAGCTTCATCAGCGCTTTTGGCGCATCGCCTTGCTCGGCCAGGCCGAACAGCATGCGGCTGTTGCAGTACACGCCGCTGTTGTAGACCGACAACGCTGCGGTCAGCACCACGAAGTTGAGGATGTGTGCCGCGGTGTCATTACCGATCAACGAGAAGATCTGCACAAACGGGCTGCCACTGTAGGCATCGCCCGACGCGCCGAGGGTTTGCAACAGTTGGTCCCACGGGTACAGCGACAGCAGCACGGTCAGGGCGCCGACGTAGAAAATCAGGATGCGGTACACCACCTGGTTGATCGCCTTGGGGATCACCTTGCGCGGCTCGCTGGCTTCGGCGGCGGTGATGCCCACCAGCTCCAGGCCACCGAACGAGAACATGATGAACGCCATCGACATCAACAGCCCCATGCCGCCATTCGGGAAGAACCCGCCGTGGTCCCACAGGTTGCTGATGGACGCTTGCGGGCCGCCAAGGCCGCTGAACAGCAGGTAGCAGCCGAGCAGGATCATGCCGATGATCGCCACCACCTTGATGATCGCAAACCAGAACTCGGCCTCACCGAAGAACTTCACGTTCAGGGTATTGATCAGGTTCACGGCCGCAAAGAACACCAGCGCGCTGACCCAGGTCGGAACCTCTGGCCACCAGAACTGGATGTACTTGCCCACCGCCGTCAGTTCGGCCATGCCGACCAGTACGTAGAGCACCCAGTAGTTCCAGCCCGCCAGAAAGCCCGCGTAGCCGCCCCAGTATTTGTGGGCGAAGTGGCTGAAGGAACCGGCCACCGGCTCTTCGACGATCATTTCGCCAAGCTGGCGCATCATCAGGAATGCGATGAAACCGGCGATCGCGTAACCCAGGATCATCGACGGCCCCGCTGACTTGAGCACGCCCGCCGAACCGAGGAACAGCCCCGTACCAATCGCCCCTCCCAAGGCGATCAGCTGAATATGCCGGTTCTTCAGGCCCCGCTTGAGGCCCACCGGGTTAACCATGTCATCCGCCATTCACGTTACCTTCTACTTTTTTCGCGAGGTGGTGCACATCGCACCTGCCCTTGGAACTGCTGAGGGGGCAGATATTACTCTGCGTGACCGCCGAGCGTTATCAACGCGGTCAAAAAATGTGTGAGGGGTTCAGGGCGTCGAACAAGGCTTTGGCGTAACCGGGTAGCTGTTCAAATGAGCGCGCGCTGAGCAGCAGCTGTCGGCAGGCCCATTCTTCGCGCAAGGGTTGAGCCTTGAAGCGGCGCTCCTTCGGCCAACGCTCCAGGGCCGCCTGGGGCACGATGGCGAGCCCGGCGCCGCCTGCGACCATGCGGATAACCCCATCAAAACCTTCCGCGCGGATCCGCGTTTGCAGGCGGAACCCGGCGTGCAACGCCTGTTCTTCCAGATACACCGCCAGCGCGCTGTTGGCGGCGAGGCCCACGTAGTCGTGTTGCAGGCTATCGATGAAGCTGACGTTCCGGCTGGCGAGCGGATGATCCAGCGGCATGATCAACACCAGCGGGTCGTCGCGAAACGCCAGGGTCTGTAAGCCGTGGGTGTCCACTGCGTCGGAAATGATCCCGAGGTCGGCCGTACCCTGGCGCAATGCCTGGGTGATGCGCAGGCTGGGCAATTCCTGAAGGTCGATGTCGAGGTTGGGGTGCTCACGCAGAAAGTCCGCCAGCAGTTCCGGCAGGTATTCGCTGAGGGCGGTGGTGTTGCACAGCAGGCGCACCTGGCCTTTGACGCCGTTGGCGTATTCCGCCAGGTCCTGTTGCAGGTGTTCGGCCTGTTGCAGCAACAGGCGCGCGTGACGGGCCAGAGCCTTGCCGGCGGGCGTGGGGGTGACGCCACGGCGGCCGCGTTCGAGGAACTCGATGCCCAGTGACGCTTCCATCGCCCGGATGCGTGCACTGGCAGCGGCCAGGGATAAATGGCTGCGGGCGGCGCCGGCGGTGATATTGCCGGTGTCGAGGATGTGCAGGTAGAGGCGCAGGTCGATCAGGTCAAAGTGCATGGCGGGGGTTCTCGAGTGACTGGGCTGGCCCGCGAAAGCGTCATCAGCCTCACGCAAAACAAGAGGCTGCCTCAGTATATGGCGAATTTCCAACCCCGCCTCAACCCGCCACAATCCGGCCATGACTACTGTCCTCACGTTCTACCAAGACATCGGCCCCGCCCTGACCCTGCTGGTATTCGGCACCTTCCTGCTGGCCGGCGCCGTCAAGGGCGTGATCGGCCTGGGCCTGCCCACGGTCGCCATGGGCCTGCTCGGCCTGGCTATGCTCCCGGCGCAGGCTGCGGCGTTGCTGATCATTCCATCGACCGTTACCAACCTCTGGCAATTGGCATTCGGCGGCCACCTGCGTGCGCTGCTCAAACGCCTGTGGCCGCTGTTGCTGCTGATCTTCCTCGGCACCGGGCTCGGCACGCTGTGGCTGGGCATGGACGGCGGCGGCTGGGTGGTGCACGCCTTGGGCGGCGCGCTGCTGGTGTATGCGTTGAGCGGATTGTGCCTGCCTACATTGAAGGTCAAGCCTGAAACCGAACGCTGGCTTGGCCCGGTGTGTGGCCTGGTCACCGGTATCATCACCTCGGCCACCGGCGTCTTCGTGATTCCGGCGGTGCCGTACCTGCAAGCCCTGGGCTTGAGCCGCGACCAACTGGTGCAGGCGCTGGGGCTGTCGTTCAGCGTATCAACCCTGGCGTTGGCCGCCGGCCTGGCCTGGCGCGGCAGCCTCGGCGGTGGCGAGATCAATGCCTCGCTGCTGGCGCTGGTGCCCGCGCTGCTGGGTATGGGGTTGGGCCAAGTGGTGCGTCAGCGCATCAGCGCGGTGCTGTTCAAGCGCGTGTTTCTTATCGGTATGGCACTGTTGGGCGGCCATCTGCTGATCAACGGTTAACAATCGCCAGGTATTCGTGCATTGCAGTCAAATGTATTTTGCCGCGCCACCGCTTATTCCGAGGGGCTGAGGTCGATAGTCTGCGTCCAGACATTTCAACTTCTGGAGACCCTCCCATGAAAAAAGTACTCCTGCTCAACGGCGGCAAAAAGTTCGCCCACTCCGATGGCCGCTACAACAACACCCTGCATGACGCCGCCGTGGCCGTGCTGGACCGTGGCGGTATCGACGTCAAGGTCACCCATATCGATGAAGGCTACGATGTGGCCGAAGAAGTCGCGAAATTCCTCTGGGCCGACGTAATCATCTACCAGATGCCCGGCTGGTGGATGGGCGCACCGTGGATCGTCAAGAAATACATCGACGAGGTCTTCACCGAAGGCCACGGCAGCCTGTACGCCAGCGATGGCCGCACCCGCTCCGACGCGTCGCAGAAATACGGCAGCGGCGGCCTGATCCAGGGCAAGCAATACATGCTGTCGCTGACCTGGAACGCACCGCAGCAAGCCTTCGACGACCCGAGCGACTTTTTCGAAGCCAAGGGCGTGGACGCGGTCTACTTCCCGTTCCACAAGGCCAACCAATTCCTTGGCATGACCGGCCTGCCGACCTTCCTCTGCGTGGACGTGATGAAACGCCCGGCCATCGACGCCGACGTGGCGCGCTACGAGCAGCATCTGGCGCAGGTGTTCAAGCTCTCGGTGTAAGCTGCGGCTAACCCATTACGAGGACAGCCAGTGAAAGCCCGATCCGACGAGCTACAAATCTTCGTCAGCGTGATTGAGTGCGGCTCGATTTCCGCCGCGGCGGAGCAGGTCGGGCAGACGCCGTCGGCGGTCAGCCGCACCTTGTCGCGCCTGGAGGCCAAGCTCGACACCACGCTGATCAACCGCACCACGCGACGCATGGACCTGACCGAAGAGGGCAAGTACTTCTTCGAGCAGGCCAAGCTGATCCTGGCGCAGATGGATGAGCTGGAAGAACGCCTGTCGTCGCGCCAGAAGCACCCGGCCGGGCGCCTGCGTATCAATGCGGCCGTGCCGTTCATGCTGCACGGGATCGTGCCGTACATCGCCGAATTTCGCCGCCTGTACCCGCAGATCCAGCTGGAGCTGAACAGCGATGACTTGATCATCGACCTGCTGGAGCAAAGCACCGACATCGCGATCCGCATCGGTACGCTGGCCGACTCCACCCTGCATGCCCGCGCCTTGGGCTGCACGCCACTGCATATCCTCGCCAGCCCTGCCTATATCGAGCAGTTCGGCACGCCGACCACGGTAGCTGAGCTGGCCGACCACACCTTGCTTGGCTTCACCCAGACTGAAACCCTCAACCACTGGCCACTGCGCCATGTGGAAGGCGACCGCTGGCTGATCCAGCCGGGCATTGCCGCGTCCAGCGGTGAAACCCTGCGCCAGCTGGCGCTGGAAGGGCAGGGCATTTGCTGCCTGTCGAACTTCATGACTAGCGCCGACATCGACGCCGGGCGCCTGGTGCCGGTGCTGGAGGCGTTCAACAGCGGCTATCGCCAGCCGATTCATGCGGTGTTCTATCGCAACTCGCAGTTGGCGCTGCGCATCCAGTGTTTCCTCGACTTTATCCAGGCCAAGCTGGCGCGGTATGCCTGCTAGCGGTTGGCTTGGGACCGCGGTGCGGCCTTTCGCGGGCAAGCCCGCTCCCACACTTGACGGCATTCCAAGGTTCAAACGCGGTCAAGTGTGGGAGCTGGCTTGCCTGCGAAAGGCCCGACACGGTCCGCCAGACTAGCCCCACCCCCCGGCAATTGCGTACCATCGCCCGCCTTATTCCCGCCTTACCCTGGTACTTCATGAACCTCACCCGTCTGCGCGCCGATGCCCTGGCCGGCCTCACCACGTCTTTCGCGCTGCTGCCCGAATGCATCGCCTTTGCCTTGGTAGCCCATCTCAACCCGCTGATGGGGCTCTACGGCGCCTTTATCATCTGCACGCTCACGGCGCTGTTCGGCGGTCGTCCCGGCATGGTCTCGGGTGCGGCAGGGTCGATGGCGGTGGTGATCGTCGCACTGGTGGTGCAACACGGTGTGGAGTACCTGCTGGCCACGGTGCTGCTGGGCGGGTTGATCATGATCGCCTTTGGCCTGTTGCGCCTGGGCAAGCTGGTGCGCATGGTGCCGCACCCGGTGATGCTGGGGTTCGTCAACGGCCTGGCGATCATCATTGCATTGGCGCAACTGGAGCATTTCAAGAGCGGTGAACACTGGCTCAACGGCACGCCGCTGTACGTGATGATCGGCCTGGTGCTGGTGACCATGGCCATCGTCTACCTGCTGCCGCGCATCACCCGCGCAGTGCCGCCGGCGCTGGTGGCGATCCTCGGCGTGGGCCTGGCGGTGTACCTGCTCGGCCTGCCGACCCGCACCCTGGGCGATATGGCCCACATCGCCGGCGGCCTGCCGACGTTTGCGCTGCCGCAGATCCCCTGGACCCAGGAAACCCTTGGCATCATCGCGCCGTACGCGTTCCTGATGGCCATGGTCGGCCTGCTGGAAACCCTGCTCACCCTTAACCTCACCGACGAAATCACCGAGACCCGTGGCTACCCCGATCGCGAAAGCGTGGCTCTGGGCGCGGCGAATATGGTCTCGGGCGTGTTTGGCGGCATGGGGGGTTGCGCGATGATCGGGCAAACCGTGATCAACCTCAGTTCCGGCGGGCGCGGGCGTTTTTCCGGAGTGTTTGCCGGGGTGATGATCCTGTTGTTTATCCTGTTCCTGTCGCCGTTTATCGAGCGCATTCCGCTGGCGGCGCTGGTCGGGGTGATGTTCGTGGTGTCCCAGCAGACCTTCGCCTGGGCGTCCTTGCGGGTGATCAACAAGGTGCCGCTCAACGATGTGCTGGTGATCCTGGCAGTGACGGTGATCACCGTGTTCACCGACCTGGCCACCGCCGTGCTGTGCGGGATCGTGATTGCGGCGCTGAACTTCGCCTGGCAACAGGCCCGCGAGTTGTACGCCGATACGCATCTGGAGGCCGATGGCAGCAAGCTCTATCGGGTGCACGGCACCTTGTTCTTCGCCTCGACCACGCCGTTCTTGAACCAGTTCGACCCGGCGGGCGACCCCGCGCAGGTGACGCTGGATTGCCGGCACCTGAGCTTTGTCGATTATTCAGCGATTGCCGCGCTGATGACCTTGCGCGAGCGGTATGCCAAGGCCGGCAAGCACCTGCGGGTGCTGCATTTGTCGGAGCGCTGCAAGAAGCTGCTCAAGCGCGCCAAGGTGCATCACGACTGAGGGTGGAACCTTGTGGCGAGGGAGCTTATTCCTACAGGGTCATGGTCCGACCAGGTTTTCCAGTTCCTGGGCGCGGGTCTGGGTCATGTCCAGTACGCAGCCGGAGCCGTTGACCTGATCGATGCTGCCTCCGGTGGCTGAGCCGGCGAAGGCGCAATTGGCATCGCGGTATTTTATCCACAGGCGCTGCACGTCTTGCAGTTGCTGTTTGCGTGCGCCTTCCTGGGCGGCGAGGGCGGTCTTGTAGGCCGCGTTCAGGCGCTTGTCCTGCACCTTGGTTTCCTTGGCGTTGCAATTGACCATGTCGGCGGTGGTGTTGGCGCCGTCCATGCATTTTTGCAACGCCGCGTTTTCGGCAGCCGAGGCCGCGCCGCACAGGACGAGGAGCAGGGCGCCGGTGGCTAGGGATGTACGAGTCATGGTCGTGTTTCCTGAGCGTGAGTGATTGCGCATTGTAGGACTCGACGACGACGCTTGAGTTTCCGACATCCTCTGATCTTCATGTAAGAACACCCCCCGAATTTTCATCCACAGCTGTCGGGCATATCCCCAGGCGACAGTGCTTGTCTGTGGGCGAAAATTACTTTCATAAAAATTGAAAACACTCATCGGTAATGATTTATGACTTTCACAACCTATTCGACGTGACCCTTTCCGAGGAGTACCGCATGGCCGCATTACCGGGCTTGGGGCTATTGGCATACGCTGCCATCGCCATCATCGCTTTGATCGTGCTGATTGCACGCTACCGACTCAACCCGTTTATCGTCATCACCCTGGTGTCAATCGGCCTGGCGCTGCTGGCCGGGATGCCGGCGGACACCATCATGGGTTCGTATGAAGCGGGCGTCGGCAAGACCCTGGGGCATATCGCCCTGGTCGTGGCGCTGGGCACCATGCTCGGCAAGATGATGGCCGAGTCCGGCGGCGCCGAGCAGGTGGCGCGTACCCTGATCAATCGGTTCGGCGAGCGCAACGCGCATTGGGCGATGGTCTGCATCGCGTTCCTGGTAGGGCTGCCGCTGTTTTTCGAGGTCGGTTTTGTGTTGCTGGTGCCGATCGCCTTTACCGTGGCGCGACGCGTGGGCGTGTCGATCCTGATGGTCGGTTTGCCGATGGTCGCCGGTTTGTCGGTGGTGCATGCCTTGGTGCCACCGCACCCGGCGGCGATGATGGCGGTGCTGGCGTATAACGCGTCGGTGGGGCAGACCGTGCTGTATGCGATTTTGATCGGTATTCCCACGGCGATCATCGCCGGCCCCGTGTACGCCAAATTCATCGTGCCGCGCATTCACCTGCCGGCGCAAAACCCGCTGGAACGCCAGTTCATCGACCGCGAGCCGCGTACCCGCCTGCCCAGTTTTGCGCTGACCATGGGCACGATCCTGTTGCCGGTGGTGTTGATGATGATCGGTGGTTGGGCCAACGTGATCTCGACGCCGGGCAGCGGTTTCAACCAGTTCCTGCTGTTTATCGGCAACTCGGTGATTGCGCTGCTGCTGGCGACCTTGGTGAGTTTCTGGACCTTGGGCATCGCCCAGGGGTTTAACCGCGAGTCGATCCTCAAGTTCACCAACGAATGCCTGGCGCCGACGGCGAGCATCACCTTGCTGGTGGGCGCGGGCGGCGGCTTGAACCGCATCCTGGTGGATGCGGGCGTGACCAATGAAATCCTGGGGCTGGCCCACGCGTTTCAGCTGTCGCCGCTGGTGATGGGCTGGCTGTTCGCGGCGTTGATGCGCATCGCCACCGGCTCGGCGACGGTCGCCATGACTACCGCTTCCGGCGTGGTGGCGCCGGTGGCCATGGGCCTGGGTTATCCACACCCGGAATTGCTGGTGTTGGCCACTGGTGCGGGTTCGGTGATCTTTTCCCACGTCAATGACGGCGGCTTCTGGCTGATCAAGGAATACTTCAATATGACGGTAATCCAGACCTTCAAGACCTGGACCGTGCTGGAGACCTTGATTTCAGTGGTCGCCTTCGGTCTCACCTATGGTCTGTCCTGCCTTCTGTAACCCGGAGATTCCATGGACATCCTCTACCAGATCCGTGCCCGCCAGGATTCCTTCAGCGCCGGTGAAGGGCGTATCGCCAGGCTGCTGCTCGACGACGTGGGGTTTGCCGCGTCGGCCAGCCTGGAAGCGTTGTCCCAGCGGGCCGAGGTCAGCACGGCCACACTGTCGCGGTTTGCGCGCAGCGTGGGCTGTCGCGATTTGCGTGACCTGCGCCTGCAATTGGCCCAGGCCAGTGGGGTGGGCAGCCGTTTTCTGGACCCGGCGGGCAAGCCTGAGCAGTCGGCGTTTCATCGGCAGATTCTTGGCGACATCGAGGCGACCTTGCGCCAGCACTTGTCGGGGTTCAACCAGGCAGGGTTTGCCGATGCGGTCAGCCTGCTGGGCAAGGCACGGATGGTCCACGCGTTTGGCATGGGCGGCCCGTCGAGCCTGTGCAGCGACGAATTGCAGGTGCGCCTGGTGCGCCTGGGCTATCCGATTGCCGCCTGCCATGACCCGGTGATGATGCGGGTCACGGCGGCAACCCTGGGCTCGGATCACGCGTTGATTGTGTGTTCCTTGACCGGCCGCACGCCTGAGCTGCTGGACGTGGTGGCACTGGCGCGCAATTACGATGCACGCGTCATCGCCATCACCTTGGCCGACTCACCCTTGGCGCAGTTGGCGGATGTCCTGCTGCCGCTGCAACCGGCCGAGACCAGTTTTATCTATAAACCGACGGCGGCGCGCTACGGCATGCTGCTGGCCATCGACCTGCTCGCCACCGAGCTGGCACTGGCCCAGCCGGACGACAACCGCGAGCGCCTGCGCCGCATCAAGCTGGCCCTCGACGAATACCGCGGCGGCCCCGACAGCCTGCCGCTTGGAGACTGATATGAAGTACGACACGCTGATTCGCCAGGCGCTGATCATCGATGGCAGCAACACCCCCGGGTACATCGCCGATGTGGGACTGTGGGAGGGGCGCATCGCGGCGATCGGTGATTTGTCGCAGGCAACGGCCACGGATCAGATCGACGCCACGGGGCGCGTGCTGGCGCCGGGGTTTATCGACGTGCACACCCACGACGACACCATGGTGATCCGCCAGCCGCAGATGCTGCCCAAGCTGAGCCAGGGGGTGACCACGGTAATTGTCGGCAACTGTGGCATCAGCGCCTCGCCAGTGAGTTTGCGCAGTGACCCACCGGACCCGATGAATTTGCTGGGCACGCGTGAGGCGTTCACTTATCCACGGTTTGCCGATTACCGTGCGGCCGTGGAAAGTGCCCATCCAGCGGTCAACGTCGCGGCGTTGATCGGCCACACGGCGTTGCGCAGCAACCATATGGACGATCTGTATCGCACCGCCACGCCGGACGAAATCACCGCCATGCGCGAGCAATTGCAAGACAGCCTCGCGGCCGGCGCCCTCGGCTTATCCACAGGCCTGGCCTACGCCAGTGCGTTTAGCGCCGAGACCGATGAAGTGCTGCAACTGAGTGAAGAACTGACGGCGTTCGGCGCGGTGTACACCACCCATTTGCGCAGTGAATTCGAGCCGGTACTGGAGGCCATGGACGAGGCGTTCCTGATCGGCCGGCACGCCAAGGTTCCGGTGATCATTTCTCACCTCAAATGTGCCGGAGCGGGTAATTGGGGGCGCAGTCCGCAGCTGTTGGCCGCGCTGGAGTCGGCGGCGAAAACCCACCCGGTGGGCTGTGATTGTTACCCCTATGCGGCGAGTTCTTCGACCCTGGATCTGAAGCAAGTCACCGACGCGTTTCGTATCACCATCACGTGGTCGACGCCGCACCCCGAGTTGGGCGGGCGTGATTTGCAGGACATCGCCGCCGAGTGGGACGTTTCGCTGATGGATGCTGCACGTCGCCTGCAACCGGCGGGGGCGGTGTACTACGGGATGGACGAGGCGGATGTGCGCCGCATCCTCGCGCATCCATTGTCCATGGTGGGCTCGGATGGGTTGCCGGAAGACCCGTTCCCCCACCCACGGTTGTGGGGCGCGTTTGCGCGGGTGCTCGGGCATTTCAGCCGGGATGTGGGGCTGTTCCCGCTGCACACGGCGGTGCACAAGATGACTGGCTTGTCGGCGGCGCGGTTTGGCTTGGCCGAGCGTGGCGAAATTCGCCAAGGGCACTGGGCCGACCTGGTGCTGTTCGACCCGTTGCGCGTGCGTGATGTGGCCGATTTCAAGGACCCGCAACGGGCGGCGCAGGGCATTGACGGGGTGTGGGTCAACGGCGTGTTGAGTTACTGCGAGGGGCAGGCGAATGGCCAACACGCCGGCCGGTTCCTGGCGCGCAATGGCGATTTGCGTTGTGGTTTTTCGTCTTTATAGTGGGGGCTTTTCATACACGGAGCGGTTGCCATGCACTTAGGAAAAGTCATCCCCATTTTGCGGATTTTCGACGAGGCCAAGGCGTTGGAGTTCTACGTCGAGTTCCTGGGGTTCAAGGTGGATTGGCAGCATCGTTTCGAGGCGAATTTTCCGCTGTATCTGCAAGTGTCACTGGGGGAATGTGTGTTGCACCTGACCGAGCATCATGGTGACGCCTCGCCGGGCGCAGCGGTGCGAATTCAGGCACAAGGCGTGGACGCCTATCAGCAGCAGTTGCAGGGCAAGGACTATCGCTATGCCAAGCCTGAGGTTGAGCCAACACCGTGGGGCTCGCGGGAGATGAGCATCAAGGACCCGTTTGGGAATCGGGTGGTGTTTGTTGAGGAAGGTGAGGGCTGAGGGGAAATCGCAGGCAATAAAAAACCGCCTTAGTAGGGCGGTTTTTTTGCAACCCCCGTTAGTGACCGGGGCTGCGGCTTCACTGGAAGCGCTGACCTGCAACGCGGATAGTAATGCCGGTTTTTGTATCACGCAAGGTTTGACGGTGGTCGGCAATATTTTTGCTAGTTGTCATATTTTTTTGTAAGCCTGACCGAAAAAAATTGCAATAAATCAGCTGCTTTTTATTGAGGGATTGTTGTGACCTGCCACACCTTTTACCAAAATGTTGGTTAGTATCACCTCCGTTCCAAGTATGTCGTTTTGTAGGTGGCTGGGTGTGCGCGCGGAATTATGGACCGCCCGCCACGGGCTAGTAATCCGTGCCGGATTCATGCGGGAGGAACCAAAGCCCGGCTGCCTCATTGGAAGCGCTGACCTGCTTCCGAAGGCTCACGTGTTCCGGTAAGTGCGCTGGAGGTAAGGCCCAACTCACGGAGGGCCGAGTATGTCTAAGTTCGCACGACGTACGTGGAACCTCGTAGTGAACTGCCTGCGTGCTTATCACGTCTGGAAGTTCCTGCGGGACAGCTTCGATGACCGTTAAGGTCTGAGAAGTGGAGCCGCCTCGGTTCAGGCCGAGGCGGCTTTTTGGTTTCCTACACCCGGAAATGGCTGACCATCTGCTGCAACTGGCTACCCAAACGCGCCAATTCAACACTCGATTTCGCCGTCTCGTCACTCGCCGTAGCCGTCTGTTCCGAGACATCACGCACGTTCACGATACTGCGGCTGATCTCTTCTGCCACGGCACTCTGCTGCTCGGCGGCGGCGGCAATCTGTTGGTTCATCGACTGGATGTTCGACACCGTGCGGGTGATGTTTTCCAGGGACACACCGGCCTTGCGCGTCAGCTCGACGCTGCTGTCGGTGAGGCTGCGGCTGTTGTTCATCACATTGGCCACTTGCTGGGTGCCGTTCTGCAAACCGGCGACCAGGCCTTCGATTTCCTCGGTGGATTTCTGTGTGCGCTGGGCCAGGCCCCGCACTTCATCGGCGACCACGGCAAACCCACGACCGGCTTCACCGGCACGCGCGGCTTCAATCGCGGCGTTGAGTGCCAGCAGGTTGGTCTGCTCGGCCACGGCCTTGATCACGTCCATCACGCTGCCGATCTTGTTGCTCTCTTGTTGCAGGTGCGCCATGGCGTCTGTGGAACGTGCCACTTCGGCGGCCAGGCGCTCGATCTGGGCGATCGCTTCACCCACCACCTTGTCGCCTTCGCGGGCTTGGCCGTCGGCGTCGGAGGCGGCTTGGGAGGCTTGTTCAGCGTTGCGCGCGACTTCCTGCACGGTGGCGGTCATTTCATGCATTGCGGTGGCAACCTGATCGGTCTCGATCTTCTGGCTGTTCACCCCGGCGCTGGTTTGTTCGGTCACGGCCGACAGTTCTTCGGCGGCGCTGGCGATTTGTGTCACACCGTCGCGGATACCGCTGATCAACTCGCGCAGGGTCGTGCCCATGCGCTGGATGCCTTGTTGCAGCACGCCCAGTTCGTCGCGGCGGGTGACCTGGATGTTGTGGCTCAAGTCGCCGGAAGCGATGCGCTCGACCACGGCCAGGGTTTCCTGCAGTGGGCGGGTGATCTGGCGGGTGATGACCAGTGCGGCGATAACACCGACCAGCAGGGCCAGCAAGGTGCTGATCAATTGCAGGCTGCGGGCCTGGGCGCTTTCGGCGTCGCGGCGCTCAAGCTGGATGTCGTAGAGCTTGTCGCTGATGGTGACGATGTCGGCACCTTGGGTGGTCATTTCTGCGCGAGCGCTGACGATGTTGGCGTTGGCGGCCTTGTAGCTTTGTACGGCGGAGCGGTAGGCGCCGAGGGCGGTTTCAAGCGAAGCCAGTGCGGTTTGCTGTTCGGAACCAAAGACGGCGCTGAGCTTTTTCAAGCCACTGATGGCTTTTTCGATTTGTGCGGCGGCGCGGGCTTCGGTTTCGGCGTTGACGTTGCCGGTGTAGCCACGCACTTCATAACGGGCGAGCTGGAACTCTTCCTTGGCCTGGGTCAGTGCCTGGTACTGGACGAAACGCTCCGGACTGTCGGCCATCTGCTGCACGCTGGTGTCCAGGGCATTGATCTGGGCGTTGGCGATGTCGGCCTTGTCACCCATGACCTGGCGCGCGGCGTTGCCGTTACGGTAGGCCTCGCGCATTTTGTTCAAGGATTGCTGGTAGGCGGTGATGACGCTTTTCTGCTCATTGAGCAGCTTGAGGTTATCCGGGCTCTTGAAGCTGTCCAGCAGCTTTTGTTGCTGGGCAGCGAAAGCGTCCAGGTTGGTCTGTACGGTTTGTGCCACGGCTTCGTCACCGTTGGCCAGCATGTATTGCAGGCGCACGATGCGCAGCTTGGTCAGCGAGGCATTGAGCTGGGTGATATCGCTCATCCAGTTGCTGCGGTCGATCAGGCCGCCCAGGCTGGTCCAGCCGGTCAGGGCCAGGATCGAAGTGAGGACCAGTACCAGGCCGAAGCCCAGGCCGAGTTTGAGGTTGACGCTGATGTTACCGAACCAGCTGTTCATCGAATGCTCCGCAAGAGTGATGTCTGTTTGCTGGTTGATGTTGTTGTTTGAGCCAGCCGAGGTGTAGCGGGTTATCGGCGGCAAAACCTGAATCTGAAATGCTATTTCGGCTCATCGACGCAGGGCGCCGATGAGTGGTTGCGGGAGAATTGGGTTACTGGCTCGTGGGGTTTAGCCGACGTGATTCAGGCCAACACCTCTGGGCGGAGGGGTTTTGAGCATATCGACCAGTTGCGATAAATAGAAAAAGCGCTGATGACGCTGTTCTGGCCAGCGCTCGATGAGGAACTGGCCCTTGTCGTTGATTTGAATGGGGGTGGTGACAATCTCATTGCCACGGGACATGTGCACAAGGTTGATCTCGGTGGAGGTTCGGCGCTCGACGATGAAATGCCCGGGTGTTGTGAGTCTGCTGCGGTCCGGCGGCGCCGGCACGCTTGGCACTTTTCGCCCA
This sequence comes from Pseudomonas sp. FP2335, assembly GCF_030687535.1. Lineage (NCBI taxonomy): Bacteria > Pseudomonadati > Pseudomonadota > Gammaproteobacteria > Pseudomonadales > Pseudomonadaceae > Pseudomonas > Pseudomonas sp. FP2335. Next base: position 5,034,492 of record NZ_CP117437.1, on the reverse strand, counting down.
GGAATACCGACGTAGAGCGTGAAGTCACTGCGCAACGCCACGCCCTTACCTTCCTCGAACGATTCCCACGCCCCCTGGTGCAACGGCCTGGCCAGTTCCGGGGCGCTGTCGCGCACATGCAGGCTGACGGCATCCTGCAGCGTGGCGAGGCCCGGCACGCCCAGGTGCGTATCAGTGTGGGTGCTGCCCACGAACGCGACCCACTTGTGCGGCCCTTGGGCGAGTTGGTCGGCCTTGATCACCTCGTTGGCGAAGTAGCTGAACATTTGGAGGCGCGGCAAATCGCCATTCAGACCTTTGATGTAATAGGTGGCCGTGCAGTCCAGCGCTCGTATGCGTATCCCGTATTTATTGGCTTTCTTGACCAGGTGAGTGTAGGTGTCCGTGCCCTCGTAAAGGGGCATCTGGCCTCGGTCCAACTGCCGGAGGTAGTTCTCCAGGATCGACGGCATCTTCGAGGTGCGGTAGTAGGTTTCCAGGGCTTCCTGATGCAGATCGGTCAACAAATGCTCGAGGTACAGCGTCTTGACCCCCAGCTTTTTCAGGTGCTTGAAGTATTGGATCAGCAGGCGCTTGCTGGATTGCGCGGTATGGGCCTCGCCGATGACCAGCCCATTGCGCTGTTTGAACAGCCGTTCAAACAATACGCTCTCGTCTCTTGCGCTGGTCAGCTCGCCCAAGGCTCTGCGTTGGGGCAAGGTGAGGTCGGCGAAATGCGCTTTGGCAGTGGCGTACAGGCGCTGGCGGGTCTCGATGAAGGTGTTCATTGCCCCGGCATTCTCTGGCTGGGCGTGGGAGTAACGCGAGTCCAGGCCACGCCGCTCCAGGCGCATCTGGTCGATGTTCGCGCGCATCGGCGCCGGGATGTCGAACGCCGCGTAATGAGAGACGGTGCCCGATGCTGGCGTGAGGCTGCTCGGTGCGCGCAGTGCCCCATGGGTTGTTGCAATGGATAGGGCGTAGTCACCTCGGGACTGGGCGCTGCTGTGTGTGTCGGGCCACAGGCCGGTCGGCTCCCCAGGCGCCACGTCGTGAACGCGCAGCGCTGGCGCCTGTTGCAACTCCGCCAGCCCGGCAATGCGCTCGTAACTGCCCAGGCGGTTGGTCTCGACCAACGCCAGCCAACCTTCGTCCGGGTTGTGTTTCAGGTTGAACTCGATAGCGGTGTGAGAGTAGAAATTGCGCAGCTTGCTGCTGCGCGGCACAAAACGCGCGCCTTCGCCCAGGGCCAGCACGTGGCCCATATGGTATGAAACTGCAGCGTCCAGGCCGTCGATGGCGATGTTCAGGCGCTGGGTTTCGAGCAGCAGCTTGCGGTACGTGAACGGCGCATCCGCTGCGAACCCCAAGGCCTCGTCCACCTGCGCCAGATGCCGCTCGATCTGTTGCAGGGCGTGGGCTTTGTTGCCGTTGAGCTGGTTGTTGAGGACTTTCAACTTGCGATGGAACAGGTCGCGGGGCAGGTTCTCGATGTACACCCGCTTGAGTCCCTGTTCCGCCAGGCCTGGCAGTTGTTCGATCAACAGCTGTTTACTGGCGATGGAGTTGTCGACGGCTCCGATAATCAAGCGCTTGTTGCGGCTGAACAGGCTCTTGAGAATGTCGCTGTGGGCTGCGTTGCTCGCCAGTGCGGGCAGTGCGCTTTTCGGCGCCGGGGCCGGTAACGCCTGGTAGAACGCGTCGGCGTCTTCGCTCAAGCGTGCGACGTTTTGTTCATAGGCCGTGCGCAGTGGTTGCGCTTCGATAAACGCGTTGCCTTGGGCAGCCGCCGCGTCCTGCCCCCGGCTTTGCATGTGTGTTTGGAAGCCTGAGTCGAGCAGGGTGCGGAAGGTCTTGGCCTGATCGGGCGCTACGTCGAAGGCCTCCAACGGGCTGCTTTCATCCGCCAGCAGCTTTTCGTATTGCTTGCGCCCACCCCCGGGGACGCTGAAGCGCACCCACTGCCCATCACTGTTCTGGCTGACCAGGCGTGCGGTCGAATGGAGCTGGCCGGTCAGCGGGTCGTGGCGATACAGCAAGTAACGGCCCAAGGCGTCGGGAGTCTGCGATACCCACAGTGGCTGCCCATCAAACAGGATGGATTGCATGCCTTCGGGGTTGATCGCATCCAGTTGCTTGAGCGGCGCACTGCCGACGGCGTGTGAACTGGTCTGGATGACGGCACGCAGGGGTTTGAAGCTGCTTTTGAGCAGTGGGCGCAAATCGAACAGCACGGCCCCCATAGCATTGGCCAGGAAGCCGACGTAGTGCTCAATCGCGGCGGCCCTGTCGTTCTGGTGATAGGCGTTGAGGGCCAGCATGGCGTCCTTGAATGCCAGCAGGCCGCCCAAGGTCAAGCTCAGCAAGGGGAATGGCATCGTTGCAATGGCCGTTACCCACTCGATACAGGTCCACAGGATGCCGGTAATCATTTGGGTGCGATTGATCGTTGTGCCGTGCACGTCATCGATGGTGCGCTGCAAGCTCATGTTGTATAGCTCGTGGCGCAGATCGAGCAGCGGCGTGACGCGGCTTATCGAGTCGTGCCGAGCCGGGCTTGGGGTGGTGCGGTCGATGTCATCCGGCAGGCCGTTGCGGGCATTCTCCAGAAACAGGTGCACTCTGCGTATCGACGGCAACGACACGCGAGAGCACCAATAGCCGGGCATGCCCTCGACTTTTTTCAGCAGGTAGTTGAACAGCTTCGCTTCGCGAAAGTTGACGCCGTCCGGAGCGTTGGGGGTGTACAGCAACACGGGATAGTCGGCGTGGCTGAACAGGTAGTTGCCCAGCACCCAATCACCGTCGATAAACAAGCGGTGGACTTTGTAGGTATTGCGCGTGGTGCTGCGGGTATCCGACAAGCTGTCGATGGCCTGGTTGAGCCAGCTCAGGTCGACACTGGTGATATGCCCCTTGAGTCGGGCCTCCAGCGCGGCACTCTGCATCTGCAATTGGTGAATCGCCAGCACCGCACTGCGTCGTTCGTGATAACCGGGGCTGTCGCTGGATTGCAGGCGCTGGCGCACTTCATTGATATAGTGTTCTCCGACCCATACGCCGGTGACCGAGCGGGCAACGTTCTGTGCAGTCAGCGGGCTCAGGTCTACGCCCCTGGGGCCGCGAAAGACCGCGGATCTGGAAAACTTCTCGTCGAGAAAGCCGATGCCGTCTGCATAACCGTCGCGGTACAGGGTGGTGTAGGACAGTGGTGTTGGCGGCGCACCGAGCAATGTCCGTGGCGAGTAGGCGAAGACGCTGTCCGGGTCGACGTCATTTTTGGAGCGTCCCAGCAGTCTGTTCAGGCTGAGCCTGGCTTTATCGCGCAAATAGCTGTCGAAGCTCGGGAAATTGGCTTCGGTATCGGGTCTGGCATTGTAGGTGCGCAGGGCACCCTCGATGTTATCCGCCAGGGTGATCAGCCGGGTTCTGTCTGCCAGGGAGGCGTTACGAAACCAGGCTGGTGAGCTGAAACTGTAATCATCCAGTTGCAGCGCCAGGCGGTGTGCGGCCATCGCGTCCAGGCAATCGGCGTGGCTGCAGGGTTTGCCGAAGGTCACCTCGCGGTGTTCTTCGGCATCGGGGCGCAGGCTGATCGCCTGGATGAAGGTGCTCATTTTCGGGCGGAAGCGCAGCGGCACTTGTTGCAGTACGTAATTGCTCATCGTGTGGGGTTGATCCAGCCAACCGATGATATGGGTCTGGCATTCGCGCAGGCTGCTGAAGGCGAAGAACTGTTGTGCGCTGGGGGCGTCAGGGGTGCACAGCAATAGGCGTTTGACCTGGCCGTGAGCATCATCTTCGCGCAGCAGCCACAGGTCTCGCAGTTGAGCGCCGTGCAGCAGCACGGTTTGTGCGCAGAGCTGCGGGCGGGGATTTTCGCGCAGATCTGCAAACAGCTGCACATCGTCCGGACTGAGGTGGCCTTGCAGTTGGGCAATGTAGGCCAAGGCGACCAGGCGTTGATCGAAAAACGTGCGGGCCGCCTGTTTGATCTGCGGCGTGCCTAGCACGGTTTTTTGTGTGTCGGCAAAGTCCAGGCGTGGTTGCAGGTCTTGCAGCAGGGTGATCAGCACTTGCGGGGTGAGTCGGGCATAAGCCATATCGAGCGGGGCGCCGGCGTAGCTCAAGGTGCTGTGTTCAAGGAAGGCTGAGCCCGGCGCACTGTCGCCGGTGTGCAGGCCGCGCAAGGCCAGTTCCACCAGTGAACGCTGCTGCTCGTAGGTGCCGACCGGCGGCACTGTGCGCCGGGTTGTGATGCGCAGCAGGTCTGGGTCGAGGTCGTGGATGTCCAGTTCATCGGCCAGTTTCTCGGCCCATTGGTGCCGGGCGAGGGCCTGGGGCGTTGCCGCCGGGCCGAACAGATTCATGAACGCCTCGCGCGCCTGGTTGTAGTTGCGCAGGTGTTGGTCGAGGGTGTCGCGAAGCGGCTTGCTGGCGCTGCGGTACCAGTCGGGCAGGGCGTAGAACAGGTCGCGCTCAAGCAGTCGCTGTGCGCGAAAGTCCAGGCGCAACGTCAGGTCGGGCAATGCGGCTTGGATGGCGTTGTCGAGGTGCTCCTTGATGTGTGTGGCTTCTGCATGGCTCAGGGCGTAATTGATGTCCTGTTCACGTTTGTCGAGCAGGGCTTGGTAGACGTGTTCGAACAGCGGTTTGTCCTGGATCGGAAGTAAGGTCAGTGGCCATATATCAACGGTATCCAGGTGTTGGTAGCGCACAGGCAGGTGACGATTGAACTCTGCCCGCCCGGTGGCGAGCGCCATCGCAGATTGCAGGCCTTGGTCCAGGTCGTGCAGTGAGTCGAAGGCTTCCAGACCCCGCGCGGGCGTGAACAACAAGACCGGCCCCACGGGGGGCGCTGCTGGCAGGCTGTCGACGACGGGGTTGGCCTGGCGCGTCAGCACAAACGCACCGGCGAACGTGACGGTCTGTTCCTGGTAGGTGAAGGCCAGGGCGTACATGCCGGGGCGGAAGGTTGGCCCCAGCGAGCAGTTTTCCAGCATCTGCTGGTCGGCGGGGGACAGCAGGTTGTCACTGACGTTGAGCCGGGTTTCCAGTTCCAGCGCGTTGATGCCGGCGGTGAAGGTCAGATAAGTCTTACGGCTCTGCCCTGCGACGGCGCTGGTTTCATCCAGCGCCTTGAGGCGGCTGTTCAGGTCCGGTGGGATCACATCCTGATACAGGGCACGCGCCTGGCTCATAAACGTAGCGTTGATACGCTTGAGGTCGGTGTTGAGCTGTTGCAGCGTGGCGTACTCCGCCGGCAAGGTAACGGGGCGTTTGCTCTGGCTGCGCAGGGTGGGGTCAATCTCCAGCAAGTGGGCGTGAATCTGATCAAGCGTGGGCGCGGCATCGCGGGTATTCGGCGTACTCATTGGCACAACCCCTGAGGTGGTGAGTGGAATCACCAGCATGGGCAGCGCAGGGGCGTGTTCGGCAGTAGATAGGTATGTCGGTGCGCTCATCAAGGCACGGTGTTGTGTGCTAGTCTGCTGGCCCTTTTAGTTTTGGGTGACAAGGAACGCGCGGCTTTTGTGCGGCGTTTTCAGTGTTGTCCTACAGCGGAGCACCTTCATGTCCGAAGTTAATCTGTCCACCGACGAAACCCGCGTCAGCTACGGTATTGGCCGTCAACTGGGCGACCAACTGCGCGACAACCCGCCACCGGGTGTGAGCCTGGACGCCATCCTGGCTGGCCTGACCGACGCTTTCGCCGGCAAGCCAAGCCGTGTTGATCAAGAGCAAATGGCTGCCAGCTTCAAGGTTATCCGCGAAATCATGCAAGCCGAAGCGGCTGCCAAGGCCGAAGCGGCTGCTGGCGAAGGCCTGGCTTTCCTGGCTGAGAACGCCAAGCGTGATGGCATCACCACCCTGGCTTCCGGCCTGCAATTTGAAGTGCTGACTGCCGGTGAAGGCGCCAAGCCGACCCGTGAAGACCAGGTACGTACCCACTACCATGGCACCCTGATCGACGGCACTGTGTTCGACAGCTCCTACGAGCGCGGCCAGCCTGCAGAATTCCCGGTTGGCGGCGTGATCGCCGGCTGGACCGAAGCCCTGCAACTGATGAATGCCGGCAGCAAATGGCGCCTGTACGTGCCGAGCGAACTGGCTTACGGCGCTCAAGGCGTTGGCAGCATCCCGCCGCACAGCGTTCTGGTGTTCGACGTCGAGCTGCTCGACGTTCTGTAAGACCTGCTGATTACTGCGGGAAATGGCTTGTGTGGGAGCGGGCTTGCTCGCGAAGACGGCGTGTCAGTCGCACATTTATTGACTGACCCACCGCTTTCGCGAGCAAGCCCGCTCCCACATGAAGCTCGCTTCCACAGGATGGGCTCATGGATGGAATTTGCCATTCAATTCAGTGGCCGGGCGCAACGCTCGGGCATAGCAGAACAGAAACAGATTGCGCACCACTTCCTTCAGTACCCCGGGCTCACTTGAGCTCAAGCCATTCACGTCCAGGTCGCCCTGGTCCTGCAGCTCGCTCAGCGCTTCTTCTTCCAATACCGCACAGACTTCGCCGGTTTCCCGATGCAGGATGCGCAGGTAAGGGTGTGGGCGGTCCAGCCAGGCGTCTATCAAATAAGTCATGGTCGTTCTCCTTGATGGGTTTCAATGAGAATAATTCTTATTCGTAGAATAGCAAGTGCCTATTGGCGGTTTGTGGTTTTTTCTGTGTGGTTATTGCGCGGGGTCAACCGGGAGGGCGAAACGCCATCCCGCGGCGGGCGCGGGATGGAAGTTGCAGGTTCAGACCTTGCGGACGAACTCGGACTTGAGTTTCATCGGGCCGATACCGTCGATCTTGCAATCGATGTCGTGGTCGCCATCGCACAGGCGGATGTTCTTGACCTTGGTGCCGACCTTGACCACCAGGGAGGTGCCCTTGACCTTGAGGTCCTTGATCACGGTGATGGTGTCGCCGTCCTGCAGGACGTTGCCCACAGAGTCTTTCTTCACGGTTTCATCGCTAGCCGCTTCGGCCTCGCCATTGGCGGACCACTCGTGGGCGCATTCCGGGCAGATCAGCTGGGCGCCGTCTTCGTAGGTGTATTCGGAATTGCATTTCGGGCAGGGTGGCAACGTGCTCACTAAAGCTCCTTGTAGAGTCAGGGATGGCTAAAAGTCGCACATTATATAGGGTTTTAGCGGCGGGAGGGGCGGCTTGGCTCGGTCTAATGTGGGAGCTGGCTTGCCTGCGATATCGGTAGTGAATTCACTAAAGCTATCGCAGGCAAGCCAGCTCCCACATTAAACGGTGTGCAATCAGTGCGTACGGGCTACCGCAAACTCACTCAGCTCAACCAGTGCATCCCGGTATTCGCTGGCCGGCAGGGCTTCCAGGCATTGAATGGCGCGGGCCACGTAGTCACGCGCCAATTGTGCGGTGTAGTCCAGCGAACCCGAGGCCTCCACGGCTTCGCGGATGCTTTCGAGGTCTTCGATCCCGCCTTTCTGGATCGCCTTGCGCACCAGGGCCGCCTGTTCCGGCGTGCCTTCGCGCATGGTGTAGATCAGCGGCAAGGTCGGTTTGCCCTCGGCCAGGTCGTCACCGACGTTCTTGCCCAGGGTCTCGGCGTCGCCACGGTAATCGAGCAGGTCGTCTACCAATTGGAAGGCCACGCCCAGGTGGTCGCCAAAGGTGCGCAGCGCTTCGGCCTGTTCGGCGGTCGCGCCACACAGCGCGGCGGCGCTATGGGTGGAGGCTTCGAAGAGCATCGCGGTTTTGCCGCGAATCACTTCCATATAGGTTTCTTCGGTGGTGCTGGCGTCACGCACCTTGGACAGCTGCAACACTTCGCCTTCAGCGATGATGCGGGTGGCCTGGGACAGAATCTTCATCACCGGCATCGAACCCAGTTCGACCATCATTTCGAACGAGCGCGAGTACAGGAAATCGCCGACCAGCACGCTGGGGGCGTTGCCCCACATGGCATTGGCGGTCTCGCGGCCACGGCGCATGCCCGACATGTCGACCACGTCGTCATGCAGCAGGGTCGCGGTGTGCAGGAATTCGATAGTCGCCGCCAGCAAACGCAAGTCGTCGCCTTCGCGACCCAGGGCCTTGCCACACAGCAACACTAATAAAGGACGCAGGCGTTTGCCGCCCGCCGACGTAATATAGTCGCCAATTTTGGAGACCAGCGGCACTTTGGACGTGAGCTGTTTCTTGATGATGCCGTCGACGGCGCTAAAATCGTCCGCGACCGCGCGGTAGAAAGCTTGGGGTTGCATCAGCTACAGTCGCTCCAGAAGGGTTGCGCGGCATGCTAGGACCCTGACCCCGCAGTGTCAAGGCGCGATAGACGGCCCCTTGCAAGGCTTCTATAGCTTGCGTACAATCGCGCACCCTGAACTTCCTGGGCAGCACCTGCCTTACGCAATTGCATTCGGGACGTCCATCCCATGCAGCCATGCCAGCCAATACCTCTTCTTATAAAGAGCTGGGTGAGCAGGATTATCGGAGAAATACCATGTCGTACGCAGTAATTGTTACTGGTGGCAAGCAATACAAAGTCGCCCCAGGTGAATACCTGAAGATCGAAAAACTGGAAGTCGCTACCGGCGAATCCGTTACCTTTGATCGCGTTCTGTTGGTCGCCAATGGCGATGACGTGAACATCGGCGCTCCAGTTGTTGCTGGCGCTACCGTTGTGGCTGAAGTGATCTCCCAAGGTCGTCACGATAAAGTCCGCATCATCAAGTTCCGTCGTCGTAAGCACCACATGAAGCGTATGGGCCACCGCCAGTGGTACACCGAGATCAAAATCACCGGTATTCAGGCTTAATTTCAGCCTAATTCCTCACTAGGAGAATTGACTCATGGCACACAAAAAAGCTGGTGGTAGTACCCGTAACGGTCGCGACTCAGAAGCCAAACGCCTTGGCGTGAAGATGTATGGCGGCCAGAAAATCATTCCGGGCAACATCATCGTGCGTCAGCGCGGCACCCAATTCCACGCCGGTTACGGTGTAGGCATGGGTAAAGATCACACCCTCTTCGCGAAAATCGAAGGCGTGATCAAGTTTGAAGTAAAAGGCGCGTTCAACCGCCGTTACGTGAGCGTTGTCGCAGCTTAATTGCGAGATCGCTGGAAAAGCCCTGTCTTGCGACGGGGCTTTTTCGTTTGTGGAGTGAGTCTCTTGCAAAGCTGTTTGTAATGGGCGATAGCAGCAGGATATGCGGTCGTTGCTTGAGGTCGCTGCGCTCATTTTTGCAAGAGTCTTATGTCTTGGTTTCTTAAGCTCGTCCGTGCGGCGAGAGGCGTTTTGTTATGAAGTTCGTTGATGAAGTTTCCATCCGAGTAAAAGCAGGCGACGGCGGTAACGGTTGCATGAGTTTCCGTCGCGAAAAATTCATCGAAAACGGTGGTCCAAACGGCGGTGACGGCGGTGACGGCGGTTCCATCTACATGATGGCCGACGAAAACCTCAACACCCTGGTCGACTACCGTTACACCCGGCACTTCGATGCCGAGCGTGGCTCCAACGGCGGCAGCACCGACTGCACCGGTAAAAAAGGCGAAGACCTGGTGCTGCGCGTACCCGTCGGCACCACGATTATCGACTCCGCTACCCAGGAAGTGATCGGCGACCTGACCAAGGCCGGCCAGAAGCTGATGGTGGTGCAGGGCGGCTGGCACGGTCTGGGTAACACCCGATTCAAGTCCAGTACCAACCGCGCGCCACGCCAGACCACGCCAGGCAAGCCGGGCGAGCAGCGTGACCTCAAGCTGGAAATGAAAGTACTGGCCGACGTAGGCCTGTTGGGCCTGCCGAACGCGGGTAAAAGTACCTTCATCCGCTCGGTCTCGGCCGCCAAGCCGAAAGTCGCCGACTACCCGTTCACCACCCTGGTGCCAAACCTGGGCGTAGTCAGCGTCGACCGCTGGAAAAGCTTCGTGATCGCCGACATTCCCGGCCTGATCGAAGGCGCTTCCGACGGCGCCGGCCTGGGCATTCGCTTCCTCAAGCACTTGTCCCGCACCCGTTTGCTGCTGCACCTCGTGGACATGGCGCCGTTGGATGAAACCAGCGCAGCGGACGCCGCTGAAGTGATCGTCAGCGAACTGACCAAGTTCAGCCCGGCCCTGGCCGAGCGTGATCGCTGGTTGGTCCTGAACAAGTGCGACCAGATCCTCGAAGAAGAGCACGAAGAGCGCGTCAAGGAAATCGTCGACCGCCTGGAGTGGGAAGGCCCGGTCTACGTGATCTCGGCCATCGCCAAAGAAGGCACCGAGCGCCTGACCCGCGACATCATGCGCTACCTCGAAGACCGCGCCGACCGCCTGGCGGCCGACCCGGTGTTCAAGGCCGAACTGGCTGAACTCGACCAGCAGATCGAAGACGAAGCCCGTGCCCAGTTGCAGGCGCTGGACGACCAGCGTGCCCTGCGCCGCAGCGGCGTGAAGTCGGTCCATGACATCGGTGACGACGATTGGGACGAAGAAGACGTGGATGATGAAGACGGTCCTGAAATCATTTACGTGCGCGACTGATTCGTTGCAGTAAACTTAAGCGCCGCTCAATTGAGCGGCGTTTTGGTATCTGGGTATACGTAGTCACGAATAACGTTATGGGTTGCGCTGGGTCGCGCAGCCCTCTATCTAAGGTTGAAGATGATGCGGAGCAAAGTGACAGGTGCGCAGCGCTGGGTCGTAAAGATCGGAAGTGCGCTGCTGACGGCGGATGGCAAGGGGCTCGATCGTGCAGCCATGAGCGTCTGGGTCGAGCAAATGGTGGCCTTGCATGAGGCTGGCGTTGAGTTGGTGCTGGTGTCGTCCGGGGCGGTTGCCGCCGGGATGAGCCGCCTCGGCTGGACCGCGCGACCCAGCGCGATGCACGAACTGCAAGCCGCCGCCGCCATCGGCCAGATGGGCCTGGTACAAGCCTGGGAATCCAGCTTCGCCGAGCACGGCCGCCACACGGCGCAGATCCTGCTGACCCACGACGACCTGTCCGACCGCAAGCGCTACCTCAACGCCCGCAGCACCCTGCGTGCGCTGGTAGAGCTGAAAGTCATCCCGGTGATCAACGAAAACGACACCGTGGTCACCGACGAAATCCGCTTCGGCGACAACGACACCCTGGCCGCCCTGGTGGCCAACCTGGTGGAAGCCGACCTGCTGGTGATCCTCACCGATCGCGACGGCATGTTTGACGCCGACCCGCGCAACAACCCCGATGCGCAACTGATCTACGAAGCCCGCGCCGATGACCCTGCGCTGGACGCCGTGGCCGGCAGCGTCGGCGGTGCCCTGGGCCGTGGCGGCATGCAGACCAAGCTGCGCGCTGCACGCCTGGCTGCGCGTTCCGGTGCCCACACCATCATCGTCGGCGGGCGCATCGAGCGTGTGCTCGACCGCCTCAAGGCTGGCGAGCGGATCGGCACGCTGCTGTCGCCGGAGCGGGGTATGCTCGCGGCGCGCAAACAATGGTTGGCCGGTCATCTGCAAACCCGTGGCACCCTGGTGCTGGACGATGGCGCTGTATCTGCGCTGTCCCAAGGCAACAAAAGCTTGCTGCCGGTCGGCGTCAAGCTGGTGCAGGGCAGCTTCCGCCGTGGCGAGATGGTGGTGTGTGTGGCCCCGGACGGTCGTGAAATCGCCCGCGGCCTGGCCAACTACAGCGCCCTGGAGGCGCAGAAAATCATTGGGCAGTCGTCTGACGCGATTGTGGGCCTGTTGGGTTATATGGCGGAGCCGGAACTGGTGCACCGCGACAACCTGATCCTGGTTTAAACAAAGGGAGTATTCGATGCGCGTAATGAAGGGATTGCTCGGCCTGCTATTGGCCATGCCACTGTTGGCGTCTGCCGAAGAAGTTGGCCAGGTGTCGACGGTATTCAAGTTTGTCGGCCCCAACGACCGGATCGTCGTCGAAGCCTTCGATGACCCCAAGGTCGACGGTGTGACGTGCTACCTGTCGCGCGCCAAGACCGGCGGCGTCAAAGGCGGCCTGGGCCTGGCCGAAGACCGTGCCGAAGCCTCGATCGCCTGCCGCCAGGTGGGGCCGATCCGCTTCAAGGGCGAGCTCAAGGATGGCGACGAAGTATTCAAGGAGCGTACGTCGCTGGTGTTCAAGACCATGCAGGTGGTGCGCTTCCTCGACAAGAAGCGCAACACCCTGGTTTACCTGGTGTACAGCGACCGCCTGATCGAAGGCAGCCCGCAGAACGCCGTGACGGCGATTCCGATCCTGCCGTGGCCGACCGCTCAGTAATCAGCAGGCGGGTTTTGTCATCGGCGTCTATGATTGCAGGCTTGCGGGTTGTAATCTCGACGAGCCGCTTTGCTAAGAACATGGGATATCTGGAGTTCGTCATGAGTGCTTTCCACGACCTGAAACTCAAAGCTTTGGACGGACAAGAGCTGCCACTGGCACCCTTCAAGGGGCAAGTGGTGCTGGTGGTCAATGTGGCCTCCAAGTGTGGCTTGACCCCGCAATATGCGGCTCTGGAAAACCTCTACCAGCAATACAAGGGCAAGGGGTTTGTCGTGTTGGGCTTGCCCTGCAATCAGTTTGCAGGCCAGGAGCCGGGCAGCGAAGAGGAGATCCGCGAGTTCTGCAGCCTGAACTACGGTGTGACCTTCCCGCTGGGCGGCAAGCTTGACGTCAACGGGCCGGACCGTCACCAGCTCTACCGCTTGCTGGCGGGCGAGGGCGCGGAGTTTCCCGGGGATATAACCTGGAACTTCGAGAAATTCCTGCTGGGCAAGGATGGGCGGGTGCTTGCACGCTTCTCTCCGCGTACCGCACCGGATGATCCCACCATCGTCCAAGCCATCGAAAAAGCCTTGAATTAACTCGGCCCGGCCTGTGGAGAGAGAGCAAGCTCTCTCGCCACAGGTCAGTCGCCGTTCGCTTTTATCCTTTAATCATTCAGATCAATAGTGCTGTTCAGGTCTGTGTGGGGCCAATATTATCCACGTCATAAACCCGCCTTACGTGGAGCATCCCCATGCCTGTCCAAGCCTTGTTCAAACCCTTCCAGCTCGGTGCTCTGCAACTGTCGACCCGTGTAGTCATGGCGCCGATGACCCGTTCGTTCTCGCCGGGCGGCGTACCCAACGCTCAAGTCATCGAGTACTACCGCCGCCGCGCCGCTGCCGGTGTGGGCCTGATCATCACTGAAGGCACGGTGGTCGGCCACCCAGCGTCCAACGGCTATCCCAACGTCCCGCATTTTTACGGTGAGGCCGCTCTGGCTGGCTGGAAAAAAGTGGTCGACGCCGTGCATGCCGAGGGCGGCAAGATCGTCCCGCAGCTGTGGCATGTGGGCAGTGTGCGGCGCATCGGCACCGAGCCGGATGCCAGTGTGCCGGCCTACGGCCCAATGGAAAAACTCAAGGACGGCAATGTCGTTGTCCATGGCATGACCCGGCAAGACATCCAAGACGTGATCAATGCCTTTGCCCAAGCCGCCAAGGATGCCCAACGCATCGGCATGGACGGTGTGGAGATCCACGGCGCCCACGGTTACTTGGTCGACCAGTTCTTCTGGGAAGGCAGCAACCAGCGCACCGACGAATACGGTGGCAGCCTGGCCAACCGTTCGCGTTTTGCCATCGAGTTGATCCAGGCCACCCGCGCCGCGGTTGGCGCGGACTTTCCGATCATCTTCCGTTTCTCCCAGTGGAAACAGCAGGACTACACCGCACGCCTGGTGCAAACCCCCGAGGCGCTGGGTGAGTTCCTGCAGCCGCTGGCTGACGCTGGTGTGGACATTTTCCACTGCTCCACTCGCCGCTTCTGGGAGCCGGAATTCGAAGGTTCCGACCTCAACCTGGCCGGTTGGACACGCCAGCTCACCGGCAAGCCGACCATCACCGTAGGCAGTGTTGGCCTGGACGGCGAGTTCCTGCAATTCATGGTCAACACCGACAAGGTCGCGCAGCCGGCCAGCCTGGAGAAGCTGCTGGAACGCCTCAACAATGAGGAATTCGACCTGGTTGCCGTGGGCCGTGCGTTGCTGGTGGACCCGGATTGGGCGGTGAAGGTGCGCGAAGGTCGCGAGGGCGACATTCTGCCGTTCAGTCGCGAGGCGTTGACCACATTGGTCTGATCAAGCCATTCGGCGTTGGAGAGGGGCCGGGTATGTCGATACCCGGCCCTTTTATTTCAGCGGTTGCTCAAACGATGGTGTGGTTGTACCGGCCGCCGCTCTGCATAGGGCGTCCGGTAACCGTCATCGTGGTCGGGCTGCCTCGGTGTAGGCCTTGACGAGGTTTGCCGGAAGTCCCAGCCGGGTTGTGAGTAGTCGCGATCCGGCTGTGGCCGGTACTGAGGGTTCCAGCCTGGCCGGGTGTACTGGTAGTCGGGCTGTGGCTGGTACGGAGGGTTCCAGCCTGGCCGAGTGTGCTGGCAGTCGGGCTGTGGCTGGTACGGAGGGTTCCAGCCTGGCCGGGTGTACTGGTGGTCCGGCTGTGGCTGGTACGGAAGGTTCCAGCCTGGCCGGGTGTATGGCTGATCCGGCTGTGGCCGGTGTGGTGGGTTCCAGCCCGGCTGGGTGTGTTGGTTATCCGGCCGGGGTGGGCGCGGGCGATACCACGGTTGCTGAAGATGGGTCTCGGGCCTTTGCGAGGGATTGCCCGTATCCGCCGGAGCGCTGAAGTGCCAATTACCGTGAGCCGCTGCTCCGTTGATGTGTGTCGACATAAAAAACTCTTTCAGATTATGGGGTGCCCACCTTCACCAGGCAGGTGCGTCATGGGTGGCCATAATCGGAGTGACGTTCCCGAAATATCCTGTTTGGTGGCGGGGATTCAGACAATGCCTATTGCCTATTCCGAATCGCGGCCCCATAAGCCGTCGGCTGTGGGCGCCGGGTGGGGAAGTGGATGACTGAAACTGTCGCCGGATCAGCGGGTGGAGGGTAACGGCGGAGCGACAAGCTCTCCCTTGCACACACCCCGTAACTGGTGCTCGAACTGCTCGATGATCGCCGGCCAACCCTGGCGGCTGGCATGTTGGCGTGCATTCAGGCGCGCCCTGCGCAAACTCTCGCGCTCTTCGAGCAGCCAGCAGGCCGCATCGCAAAACGCCTCCTCATCCCCCGGCATCGCCAGTACGCCGTTATAGCCATGGCGGATATGCTGGGTCGCAGCCGCCTGGTCATACGCCACCACGCCCAACCCGGAAGCCATGGCTTCCAGCACCACGTTGCCGAAGGTTTCGGTGAGGCTGGGAAACAGGAACAAATCGCCCGACGCGTAATGCCGCGCCAGTTCTTCGCCGCGTTGCGTGCCGCAGAACACGGCGTCGGGCAGGTCATGTTCCAGCAGTGAGCGTTGCGGCCCGTCGCCGACGATGATCAATTTCAGCCTGCGCTGTGGATATGTGCTGCGCAGGGACTCGAAACAGCGCTTGAGTACACCCAGGTTTTTCTCCTGGGCCAAACGTCCTACGTGCAAAACTGCAATGTCGTCATTGCCCAGGCCCCAGCTCTCACGCAGTACGTTGTCGCGCTTGGCCGGATGGAACAATTGGCTGTCGACGCCCCGCGACAACATGCCCAGCCGCTCGAAGTGGCGGCGTTCCAACTCCAGGCGCTGGCTGGCACTGGGCACCAGGGTCAAGGTCGAGCGGTTATGGAACCAGCGCAGATAATGGGTGACTACCCGGCTCAGCATGCTTAACCCATATTGGTTCGAGTACTGCTGGAAGTTGGTGTGAAAGCCACTGACCACGCTGATCCCCAGGCGCCGGGCAGCGCGCAGCGCGGATAAGCCCAGCGGGCCCTCGGTGGCGATGTACAGCACATCCGGACGCTGGCGGGTCCAGCGGCGCAGCAATTTGTGCATCGACGACTGGCCCCATTGCAGGCCCGGGTAGCCCGGTAGCGGCCAGCCACGGCACAGCAGCAATTCGTCGTCGCTGGGACGGCTCTGGTCAGCGTTCTGGCGTGGACGCACCAGTTCGACCTGATGGCCGCGCGCGCGCAGACCTTCGCACAGGCGGCCAAGGGTATTGGCCACCCCGTTGATTTCGGGCGGGAAGGTTTCGGTGATCAGAGTGATGTGAAGCGAGGCTGTCGTCATGGCCCACAGTGTCACTGTGGGCCGTGTCGTCATTGTGTCATTGGGATGATGGATTTATGACGTGGTCACGTTCTGTCGCGCCATCGCTTCGGCGCCCTGCTCACGCACCCAGAACAAGGTCGCCCCGGCCACTGCCGCCGGCATCATCAACAGGTTGACCACCGGCACCAGCAACACCAGGTAAACGATGCCGCCGAAGCTCATGCTCTGCCAGCGTTTCTGGCGCAGCCAGGCGAGCATCTCGTTCCAGCCCAGCTTGTGGTTGTCGGCCGGGTAGTCGATGTACTGGATCGCCATCATCCACACCCCGAACAGTAGCCACAACGGCGCGGCGATCAGGTTGACCACCGGAATGAACGACAGGATAAACAAGCCGATGGCCCGTGGCAGGAAGTAACCCAGTTTGCGCATTTCCCGGGCCAGTGTGCGCGGCACCATGGCGATCAACTCACCCCAACTGAACGCCGGGAAATCGTCGGTGCCACGCACCACCACTTCGACTTTCTCCGAAAGAAAACCGTTGAACGGCGCGGCGATGATATTGGCCAGCATGGTGAAGGTGAAAAACACCATCAGCACCACCAACACCACAAACAGCGGCCATAGCAAGTAGTTGAGGAAGCTCAGCCAGTTCGGCAGCGTCGGCATCAGGTGGTCGACCCACAGGCTGAACTGATGGCCGGCGAAATAGATCAAGCCGACGAATAACACCAGGTTGATCGCCAGTGGCAGCAGCACAAACAGGCGCAGGCCAGGGCTCAAGACCAGCTTGAGGCCTTCACGCAGGTATTGCGGGCCGGAAAGGGCAGGGGCGGGCATGGATAACTCCGAGCAAAGGGGCGAACGCGCCGACCTTACCGGCTTTGTATCACGGGCGAAAGCGGCGACATCAGCCGTAACAAACCCGTCGATCAGCCGGGTCGACTGCATAGGGACCGTCTATGAGCTGGATTGTTAATGCGTATTTCCTTAATCTTGCCCCCCTCTATACGCTGCACCCATTATTTTCAGGGCCTGCGAGTTAAAGCCTTCCCCAAGTGCTTCGTGGTCCCTTTTTTATTCCAGCCGCCTTGTGGTCCGGGCGGTCGACAGGAGTGAGTCATGTCTGATACCCGTCATTCGCGAGTGATTATTCTCGGTTCCGGCCCTGCCGGTTACAGCGCTGCCGTCTACGCTGCCCGGGCCAACCTCAAGCCGCTGCTGATCACCGGCATGCAGGCGGGCGGTCAATTGACCACCACCACCGAAGTCGACAACTGGCCGGGCGACGTCCACGGCCTGACCGGCCCGGCGCTGATGGAACGCATGAAAGAACACGCCGAGCGCTTCGAAACCGAGATCGTGTTTGACCATATCAACCAGGTCGACTTCTCCAAGAAGCCTTACAGCCTGACCGGCGACAGCGGCGTCTACACCTGTGACGCACTGATCATCGCGACCGGCGCCAGCGCCCGTTACCTGGGCCTGCCATCGGAAGAAGCGTTCATGGGCAAGGGCGTTTCCGCCTGCGCGACCTGCGACGGTTTCTTCTACCGCAACAAGCCGGTCGCTGTGGTCGGTGGCGGCAACACTGCCGTGGAAGAAGCGCTGTACCTGGCCAACATCGCCAGCACCGTGACCCTGGTTCACCGCCGCGAGACGTTCCGCGCCGAGAAGATCCTGATCGACAAGCTGCACGCCCGTGTGGCTGAAGGCAAGATCATCCTCAAGCTCAATGCCACCCTGGACGAAGTCCTGGGCGACAACATGGGCGTGACCGGCGCCCGCCTGAAAAACAACGACGGCAGCTTCGACGAGCTGAAAGTCGACGGCGTATTCATCGCCATCGGCCACACGCCGAACACATCGTTGTTCGAAGGCGTGCTGGAAGCCAAAGACGGTTATCTGGTCGTACAGGGCGGCCGTGAAGGCAATGCGACTGCGACCAACCTTGAAGGCATCTTCGCCGCTGGCGACGTAGCCGACCATGTGTATCGCCAGGCCATCACCTCGGCTGGCGCTGGTTGCATGGCGGCACTGGATGCCGAGCGTTACCTGGATGGTTTGGGTAACGCTTCGCTCTAAACCGTAGCAATAAAAAACCGGCTGAGAGGCCGGTTTTTTTACACCCACGATTTAACTGACACCAAAGCACAAATGTGGGAGCGGGCTTGCCCGCGAATGCTGAGTGTCAGTCACTGAATTAGGCGACTGACCCACCGCTTTCGCGGGCAAGCCCGCTCCCACAGTTTGATTGGTGTCTGACTCAGGATCTGCGGGTCAGGGGCTGCGCCGTGAACGTCACACCCGCCAAGCCGTGTGCGATAAGTGCACGGATATTGCCATGGTCACTGCCCTCAGGCGTCGCCACCACCGAACGGTAGTGCTCGCCAAACGCCAGCAGCGCTTGCTGATCGCTCAAGCCTTCCAGCACAGCCAGGCCCAGGGTCTTGCAGGAGCCTTCGTTCTGCCCGGCAGCGTTTTCCACATCACCATTGGTAAAGGCTTGCGGCTGGTAGTCATAACCTGCGGCAATAAACGCCAAGGTGTCGGCAAACGCATGTTCGCCGCTGTTGAGGCTGGCGCGCAGGGTGTTCAAATCAGTCATGGGTTTTTCCTTTGGCGAACGCCGCCTGTTGATCGGCGCTGGCTTCTTTCTGGTATTGGGCTTTCCACTCGGCGTACGGCATGCCGTACACCACTTCTCGGGCATCATCGAGGCTCAGCTCGATGTGGCGCTCATCGGCCTCGGCCTTGTACCACTTGGACAAGCAGTTGCGGCAGAAGCCTGCGAGGTTCATCAGGTCGATGTTCTGCACATCCTTGCGGCTGTCCAGGTGTGCCACCAGCCGGCGGAAGGCGGCGGCTTCGAGTTCGAGGCGTTCTTGGTCGTTCATAGGGCTCACGCAGGTTCAGGGTTGGCGGCTGGCTGCCAGGGTAATCGACACCGATTCGGCAAAGCGCAGCGCATGGGGCTTGTCCACTTCGACTTCGGCGTACAGCACTGTTTCATTGCTCATCACCAGATCCAGCAGTTCCTGGGTCAGGCGCTCCAGCAGGGCAAAACGGTTGCCCTCCACATGGGCAATGATCGCCTTGGTGATGGTGCGATAGTTCAGCGCATGGTCGATGTCATTGTCGCGCACGGCCTCCTGGGCGGCATACAGGATGGTCAGGTTGATCAGCACATCCTGCTTGTTGAGGATTTCGTCCTCGTTGATGCCGATGTAGGTGCGCAGGCACAGGTCCTTGACCCGGATGCGCGCCATGCCTGGTTGAAGTTGTGGCATTGCTACTTGCTCCGTCCGATCAGTTGCAGGAACTCCATGCGCGTGGTGTTCGACTCGCGGAACGCGCCGAGCATCACCGAGGTGTTCATGGTTGAATTCTGTTTCTCCACACCGCGCATCATCATGCACATGTGCTTGGCCTCGATCACCACCGCCACGCCGGCGGCCTGGGTCACGTCCTGGATCGCATCAGCGATTTGCCGCGTGAGGTTTTCCTGGATCTGCAGGCGCCGTGCGTACATGTCGACGATGCGCGCCAGCTTCGACAGGCCGAGGACCTTGCCGGTCGGAATATAGGCCACGTGGGCCTTGCCGATGAAGGGCAGCAGGTGGTGCTCGCATAGCGAGTACAGCTCGATGTCCTTGAGGATCACCATCTCGTCATTGTCGGAAGTAAACAGCGCGCCGTTGACGATGTCGTCAAGGTTCTGCTCGTAGCCGTGGCACAGGTACTGCATTGCCTTGGCCGCGCGCTTGGGGGTGTCGAGCAAACCTTCACGCTCCGGGTCTTCGCCCAGGCCTTTGAGAATCTCGCGGTAGTGTTGGGGCAGGGATAAGGTCATACAACATCCTCACAAACGGCTTACTTGATATGCCGCCCGCCGTTGACGGTCAGGGTGGTACCAGTGACATAGGGGTTGTCCAGCAGGTAACGCACGCTCTGGTAGATCACCTCGGGCCCGGGTTCGATGCCCAGTGCGGACTTGGCCAGCACCTGGGTGCGATAAGCGGCGGCGTCGCCTTCGTTGAACATCACCATCGCGGGCGCGACGCCGTTGACCTTGATCAGCGGCGCGAACTGCGCGGCAAACGACAGCGTGAGGCTGTCGAGCCCGGCCTTGGTGGCGCAATAGGCGATGTGCTGGCGGCTGCCCTTGCGCACCACGTCATCGCTGATGTGCACGATGTCGGCGGGTGTCGAGCGTTGCAGCAAAGCTGAACAATGCAGGTTGATCAGGTAAGGCGCAAGCATGTGCACGCTGAACATGTCGGTAAAGGCACGGCTTTCGTCATCGGGACTCTCTGCGATCCAGGCCGAGGCGTTGTGGATGATCGCACGCAGGCTTTGGGTGTGGGTGTTCAGCTCGGCGATAAACGCCAGGATGCCGGCTTCGCTGGAGAAGTCGGCAAACACACCGATCGCACCACGTTCGCGCAGGGCCTGCACGCCGGGACGTTCGCTGCGGTAGCTGAAAATCACCGGATGGCCGTCGTCCAGCAGGCGCTGGGCGCAATGCAGGCCGACACGCTGGCCGGCGCCGGTGATCAGGATCGGGGCGTGTGTTGCAGTCATGGAGGGCTCGCTTCGCTGGCAGGTTCAAATCATACCAGCGAGCGGGCCCCCCTGTACTCACGCGGCGGCTTCGGTGGCCTTGCGTGGTGTGGGCGCAGGGTGCAGCCAGTTGGCCAGCAGGTGGGTCGACAGTGGAATGAACAGATAAACCATCAGCGGCGTGAGTGCCAGGGTGCTGATCAGCACGCGCGGCACCAACTCCAGCTCATTGAGCAGCGGGCCCAGTACAAAGTTGAAGATCAGTGACACCGGGAAAAACGCCAGCCAGATCGCCACGGCCTGCTTCCAGCGCGGCGGCCGTGCCCCCACGGCACCAAACCAACCGTCGATGCCGCTCACGCGATGCTCGGACGGGTCGGCAAACAGCTCGCTGCCACGGCCCAGCCAGGCACTGCGGGACGCGGAAAACTCCCAGGCATGCAGGGTCTTTTCATCGGCGAAGCGGAAGATGATCTGGAATTCGTCGTCATTGGGCGGCGGTGCGAGCACGCCTGAACCCAGGTAACCGGGGAAGTCGGTGGCCAATTGCTCGCCTTCGCGCAGCCAGGCCATCAGTTCTTCGTAGCGACCTTTGGCCACGCGACGCGCAACCATCAGGGTGACTGGGGAGGTAGACATTATGTATCTCCAAATAAACGGGTGCGCTGGACCGGGTAGGTGGCGCACGAACATAGCGGCGGGGTAGTGCCGCTATGTAAAAACAGGCAAGGATTATTCCTGTTTTACAGAAATACGCCAGTGACATTGGTCTAAAGAGGGTGGACCTTGAAAAAGACAGCTCTAAAGGCGTTAAATGGCTGCCCCAATTACCATTGGTTTTTTGGTCTCAAATGCCCGAAATTACTGCTCCCCTTGATAGCATTTCACATCTGGATTCGACCGATTCCGAGGCGTTTTTTCCGATTCGTGAAGTGTCGAGATTGACAGGCATAAATCCAGTGACGCTGCGTGCATGGGAGCGGCGTTATGGCCTTATACAGCCGACGCGCACCGAAAGCGGGCACCGGCTCTACTCCAAGGCCGATATTGAGACGGTCAATCGCATTCTTGATTGGATCGAGCGCGGCGTGGCCGTAAGCAAGGTCGGCAAGATCCTGGCGCGCGATGACCAGCAGGCGCAAGCCGTGCGTGCCGAGCACGACACGCCCGAGGGCGCCGAGTGGGCTCAATGGCAGGCGCGGTTGAGGCTGGCCGTGAGTGCTTTCGATGATCGCCAGTTGGAGCATGTGTACGGCCAGATTTTTGCGACCTACCCCCAGAGCATCGTGTTCCAGGACATCCTGATGCCCCTGTGGAGCGAGCTGCTGCGCCATCAAGGCCGATTCGGCCAGGCCAGTGAGTGGCTGTTCTTCGACGCGTTCCTGCGGGTACAGGCGTTGGCGCGTCTGCATGTGGCGTGCGCGTCGTCGGCCCCCCGGGTGCTGTTGGCGGCCATGCCCGGCGAATGCCGCAAGTTGGAATTGCTGGTGGCCGGGCTGTTGATGACGCGCGACGACCTGGCGGTGAAGGTGCTGGGCATGGGCCAGCCATTTGATGAGCTGACACTGGTCTGTGAAAAGACCCGTCCCCAGGCCCTGATCGTCTATTCCAACCGTTCCCACCGTTATGACCTGCCGGGGCGCCTGAGCCGCCTGGCGCTGACCCTGGATTGCCCGTTGTTCCTGGCGGGGGTCGCGTCGGACCTGGCCGAGAAGGACCTCGCCGGTTCTTCCATCGGCTGCCTGGGCAATGAAGGACGCCTGATGCAGCGTCGCTTGCAGCAGTTTCTCAGTGGGCAGCTGGATACCTGAGATCAGGCGTGTACGTGCGGGTGGACCAGGCGGTGTTGATGCAGGATGAATTGGCGCAGGCGCTCGATCTCATCCGCATCGCTCTGGCTCAGGCGGTAGGCGAACAAACCGCGTGCGGTTACCCGTTCCAACGTGCCGCGTAGCGCAATGCGTTCGTAACCGGAAGGGCTGAACCACAGCGCAAAGGTCTTGGGCGCCTTGACCCGGCCGCGGATCTCGACCAGCACACCCTTGAATGACACTTCGTGCACCCACAGCGCGCCCGGCGTGCCTTTGATGTTCTCCAGTGCCACCGGTGCCTCGAGGGCCAGGCGCCATGGACGGATCATCGGCCCGTCTTCGAAAATGCTCGGCACCCCCAGACGCAGATGCACCGCATGAAACTCATCCTCCACCAGATGCAGGGGGAAGGTGAGTTGCTGGTTGTCGAACTGTGCCTGGATGGTGACGTGATCGTGGGCGGCCAGGCGTGTGAGCAAATCGCGGATCTGCGCGCCGCCGTTGACGGTCAGGCTCGATGAAGCATCCCGCAGGTTTAGCTGGGGGGTGTGCTGCATGTTCTGAATGAAATCCAGTTCATCCTGGGTCAGAAGTGCGTCGCGTCGCATCGATCATTGCTCAATGAGGGGGTACTAAAATGCCATTATCCGCTCTACAGACCGCATTATCTAAATTTTGTTAGATCCGCTCGTCATCTTTAGCGCGGCCAGCTCTGCCTTGACCTGGGCCAGTTCGGCTTCCAACTGGGCGACGCGCTGCTGGGCCTTGACCTGCAAGGTCACATCTTTTTGCACACCGACAAAATAAGTCTGCTTGTCGGCCTCGTTGTACACCGTCGACAACGACAATTCGTTCCAGAAGTGACTGCCGTCCTGACGATAGTTGCGCAGGATTTCCCGGCACGAACCGCCACTGTCCAGCGCCTCGCGAATCGCCATCAGCGCCGGCTGGTCGCGGTCACCTGACTGCAGGAAGCGACAATCCTGGTACAGGATGTCATCCAGGTGGTAGCCGGTCAGCTTCTCGAATGCCGGGTTGACGTAGATTATCGGCTTGTCCTTGCCTTCGCGCTCGGCGACGACAATCCCGTCGTTGGAAGCGTTGACAACCATTTGCATCAGCTTTGCGTTGATCATTGAGCGGTCCATGGCTTGTTTTGGGAGCTTTGAGTTTATGGCAACGGTTGAATGTTTCACCGGGCCCGCTGAAATATTTGTGACAACTGCTAATATCCCAGCTTTTCACTCAACTACAGGATCAGATTGATGAAAGTCGCCATCCTTTCCGGCTCGGTCTACGGCACGGCTGAAGAAGTCGCCCGCCACGCCGCCGGTATCCTCAACGCCGCCGGTTTTGAAGCCTGGTACAACCCGCGCGCCACCCTGGCGGACGTACAGGCTTTCGCGCCCGAAGCGTTTCTGGCGGTGACGTCCACCACCGGCATGGGTGAGCTGCCCGACAACCTGCAACCCCTGTATTCGGCCCTGCGTGACCAACTGCCCGCCACCTTGCGCGGTCTGCCCGGTGCGGTGATCGGCCTGGGCGACGCCAGCTACGGCGACACCTTCTGCGGCGGCGGCGAGCAAATGCGTGAACTGTTCGGTGAACTGGGCGTGCGCGAAGTGCTGCCGATGTTGCGCCTGGACGCCAGCGAAAGCGTCACCCCCGAGGCCGACGCCGAGCCCTGGTTGGCCGAGCTGGTCACTGCACTGCGCGGCTGACCGGATACTCGCGCAACAACGCCAGCCAGGCCTGGGCGGCTCTCGACAGATAGGCGCCCTCACGCCAGATGAATGCAATGTCCCAGCGCAGGAAGTCCGGCGCCTTGAGCGTCAGGCGCACCACGCCCGGTCGCACCAGCCCACGGGCGACCACGCTGGGCAGCAGCACCACGCCTTGACCGGCCGCGACCAAGGCCACGAGAAAATCCGCCTGGCCACTGCGGCCGATTTCCTTCGGGCTAAAACCCACTTGCTTGCACGCCTGCATCAGCCGGTCGTTCAGCACAAAACTGCGCTGGTACATCAGGAATGGCGTGTCCGCCAATTCCTCCAGGCGCACCTGGGCGTTTTCCGCCAGCGGGTGATCCATCGGCAGCAGGGCGTCCAAAGGCTCGTCGCAAAAGGCTTGCCAGGCGAAGGCCGGGTCGTTGGGCATCAGGCTGCCACCGACATCCAGCTCACCGTTGAGGATCGCCTGTTCGATAGTGCGGCTGCCGCCCTCCAGCAACTGGATAGTGACGTTGGGGTAACGCTTGCGATACTCGGCAAACAGCCCGGCGAACAACGTATCCCCCGCCAGCAGCGGCAAGCCCAGGCGCAGCTCGCCGCGGGCCAGTTGCTGCATGTCGTCCAGCTCACTGAGCAACTCGCTTTGCAGGCGCAGCATCGCCTCGGCGCGCTGTAATACCACGGCGCCGGTGGCGGTCAGGCGCACGTGCGAGCCGGTGCGCTCAAGCAACGGTGTGCCAAGGCTGTGCTCCAATTGCGCCACCTGTTTGCTCACGGCGGATTGGCTGATGTGCAAGGTTTTACCGGCTTGGGTAAAACCGCCCCGGTGGATGACTTCGACAAAGCTGCGCAGCTGTTTGAATTCCATGCTCTCAATTCCGGTTTGGAATAGTTGACAGTCTAACAATTCGCTGTGGGTATGGGGTTGGCCTCTTTAAAATGGGCGCTTGCGAGGACCCAAAGCCCATGAAACGTTTCACCCGTCTGTCTATTGAATTGGTTGTGTTGTTGGCCATCTACTTTCTCGGCTGCCAACTGGCCGTGTGGTTCGCCTGGCCTATCCCTGGTGGTGTCGTCGGTCTGGGCCTGCTCCTGGCAACGTTCGCCAGCGGCCTGGTCAAGCCCGCCGCCCTGCAGCTGGGCGCTGGCGTGTTGATGGCCGAGATGCTGCTGTTCTTTATTCCGGCCTTGATGAGTTTGCTGGACTACGGCGGCCTGCTGCGCAACGAGGGCTGGCGCATCCTGCTGGTGATCGGCGTGAGCACCTTGGCGGTGATGTTGGTGACGGCGTTCACCGTTGAGATCGTCTGCCGCTGGAGGCTGCGCCATGAAGCTTGAACTGATGCCGGTGTTCTGGCTCGCCCTGACCCTGGGCGCGTACATCTTCAGCCGCTGGATCTACCGGCGCACCGGGCGCTATCTGTTGTCGCCGCTGATTCTGGTGCCGGTGCTCTTGCTGGCGGTGGCGGTGCCGATGCACACCGCCTACGCCGAATACGCTGCCGATACCCACTGGCTGATGCTGGTGCTGGGGCCGGTCACCGTGGCATTCGCCGTGCCGATCTGGCAACAGCGCCGCCTGTTGGCGCGGCACTGGTCGGCGTTGCTGCTGGGAATGGTCGCCGGCAGCGTGGCCTCCATCGGCACCTCGTTCGGCCTGGCCAAAGCGCTGGCGCTGGACAGCGCGGTGACAATGTCCCTGGTGCCGCGCTCCATCACCACACCGTTTGCCATGCCGGTGTCGTCCGACTTGGGCGGCGTGCCGGAACTCACCGCCGTGTTCGTGATGTTCACCGGCGTATTCGGTGCGATGCTCGGTGGCGTGTTGCTCAAGTGGCTGCCGCTGCGCACGCCCTTGGCGCGTGGCGCATTGTTTGGTGTGGGGGCCCATGGCGCCGGGGTCAGCCGGGCACATGAAGTGGGCGGTGAAGAAGGCTCGGTCGCCGGTTTGGTGATGGTATTGACCGGGCTGCTCAACCTGTTTGCCGCGCCTTTATTGGCGGCGCTTCTCTGACGCCATTTGCGCAGGTTTCAACTATTCTCAAAGCTGACTCGTACGGTCATCAAGCTGGCTGCCAAGGCAACTACGACGACTGGGACGTCTGACTAGACTGGCCCATCACTCAAAAAAACAATAAGAAAGTGCGCCAAGGAGGTCATCACCGTGAGCTTAGCCCCGGTTCTATCGCCGCAAAATGTCCAAGGCCAGGTCAGCGCTGCCGAATGGCAGACCCGTGTCGACCTGGCAGCCTGCTATCGCCTGGTGGCGTTGCACGGTTGGGATGACCTGATCTTTACCCACATCTCGGCCAAGGTGCCGGGCACCGATGACTTCCTGATCAACCCGTATGGGCTGATGTTCCACGAGATCACTGCGTCGAGCCTGGTCAAGGTCGACCAGGCCGGCAACAAGCTGATGGACAGCCCCTACGAGATCAACCCGGCGGGCTACACCATCCACAGCGCGATCCACGAAGTCCGCCATGACGTCACCTGCGTGCTGCACACCCACACCGCGTCCGGTGTCGCAGTGGCGGCGCAGAAGCAGGGCGTGCTGCCGATCAGCCAGCAATCGATTTTCGTGCTGTCGAGCCTGGCCTACCACGCCTACGAAGGCGTGGCGCTGAACCATGAAGAGAAGGCCCGCCTGCAGGCCGACCTCGGTGATAACAATTTCCTGATGTTGCACAACCACGGCCTGCTCACCTGCGCCGCCAGCATTGCCGACACCTTCCTGATGATGTTCACCTTCCAGCGGGCCTGCGACATCCAGGTGCTGGCGCAGAACGGCGGGGCCGAGTTGATCCCTATCGGCCCGCAGATTCTTGCCGGGGCCAAGGCGATGGTGGCGGCCGTGACCAAGAGTGCACAAGGCATGGGGGGCGCGCTGGCCTGGCCGGCGTTGCTGCGTAAGTTGGACAGCCTCGACCCTGGGTATAAAACCTGATGCCACTCGCCGAGATCCCGCTCACTGCCTGGCACAAGCGCGGCCAGAGCTTCGTCTTCCGTGGCCATACCATCCGTTATTGGGTGGCGGGGCAGGGCGAACCGCTGCTGCTGATCCACGGCTTCCCCACCGCCAGCTGGGACTGGCACTACCTGTGGCAACCCCTGGCCCAGCGCAACCTGGTGATCGCCTGCGACATGCTCGGCTTTGGCGAATCGGAAAAACCCCTCGACCATGAGTACTGCCTCTTGGAGCAGGCGGATTTGCAGCAAGCCTTGCTGGAGCATTTGGGTGTGGACCAGCCGGTGCACGTGCTGGCCCATGACTACGGCGACAGCGTCGCCCAGGAACTGCTCGCGCGGCATTACGAAGCGCGTTTCCAGATGGCCAGTTGCGTGTTTCTCAACGGCGGCTTGTTCCCCGAAACCCACCGGCTGGCGCTGGTGCAGAAACTCCTGCTCAGCCCCCTGGGCTGGATGATCGGTCGCGCCTTTGGGCGCAGCGCGTTGTCCGACAGCTTCGGCCAGATTTTCGGTCCGCATACACGTCCCAGCGAAAGTGCCCTGGATGATTTCTGGCAGTTGATCAGCTGCAACGATGGCACGCGGGTGCTGCATAAACTGATCGTCTACGTGCCCCAGCGCCGTCGCCTGCGCGAGCGATGGCTGGAAGCGATGCAGCGTGATGAGGTGCCCCTGCGGGTGATCGACGGCGAGGTTGATCCGATTTCCGGTGCCCATATGGTGGCGCGTTATCAGCAGCTGATCCCCCATGCGGATACGGTGCTGCTGGCCAATATCGGCCACTACCCGCAGATCGAGGCGCCGGTGCAGGTGCTCAAGCATTACCTGGCGTTTCGTGAGCGGATCGCCGGCCCGATGTCCTATCTGGCTTATTCCTGACGGCACACAGTTCAACAACTGGTGGCAGCGGGCTTGTGTGGGAGCGGGCTTGCTCGCGAAAGCGGTGGATCGGAGAAATAGGTGTCGACTGAAACACCGCCTTCGCGAACAAGCCCGCTCCCACACAAGCTGACGTCCACGGCGCACCGGCCATCATCCCCCAGCCTTATCGCGCACCATTCAGCCCTGGCCGACTTTATTGTGACCAGAGGCCGGGTGCCTGACACTCATGGCATTCCCATTGTCGCCAGCGGAGTTCGGTATGAGTGAGTCAGTGCAGTTCCAGGATAAGGTCGTGATCGTCACCGGAGCCGGCGGCGGGTTGGGCCGGGCCCATGCGCTGCTGTTCGCCCGCCACGGGGCCAAGGTGCTGGTCAACGACCTGGGCGGCTCGACCCAGGGCGAAGGTGCCAACGCCTCGGCGGCCGACCGCGTGGTTGCCGAAATCCGCGCCGCTGGCGGTATTGCCGAAGCCAACCACGACTCTGTCACCGACGGTGACAAGATCGTGCAGCACGCGCTGGAGGTGTTTGGCCGCATCGATGTGGTGGTCAACAACGCCGGCATCCTGCGCGACAAGACCTTCCACAAAATGGACGACAGCGACTGGGACCTGGTTTACCGGGTGCATGTCGAAGGCGCCTACAAAGTCACCCGCGCTGCCTGGCCGCACATGCGTGAGCAAGGGTATGGACGGGTGATCTTCACCGCGTCCACCTCGGGCATCTACGGCAACTTCGGCCAGTCCAACTACGGCATGGCCAAGCTCGGCCTGTATGGCTTGACCCGCACCCTGGCGCTGGAAGGGCGCAAGAACAACATCCTGGTCAACGCCATCGCGCCCACCGGCGGCACACGCATGACCGAAGGCCTGATTCCGCCGCAGGTGTTCGAGCGGCTCAAGCCGGAGTTGGTCAGCCCGCTGGTGGTGTACCTGGGCAGTGCCGCGTGCGAGGAAACGGCCGGCCTGTTTGAAGTGGGCGGCGGCTGGATCGGCAAGACCCGCTGGGAGCGCAGCCTTGGCGTGGGGTTCGATCCTGAAGCCGGTTTTTCCCCGGATGACGTCGCCGCGCACTGGCAGCAGATCTGCGACTTCGAGGGCGCCGCCCACCCCAAGGACAACATCGAGGCGCTGAAGGAGATGATGGCCAACTTGCAGAAGTACAGCCTCTGATCATTGCTCCAACAGCAGTGAATCGTGCGGGGCGCCAAGGGCGCCCCGTTTTATTGCGCGCATAAAAAAGGCCGCTGCATAGGCAGCGGCCGAAGTAAGACGTTGGATCAAGGAGCTACAAATCCACGTCAGTGAACACCGGTAACAGATTGATAAAAGGCATCAATCCCATTGAATCTGGCTTTTCTCCCGGTAGCGGAAGCGGGCGTTTTGCCCTGCAAGCCCGGTAAGAATAGTCGGTTGTAACAGAATGAGTAATAGCGCTTCAGGACAAGGACTGTTACCGATACCGCAACAGTTGCCGGGGTGCTATCCATTGGCCTGATAAGCCGCCATCCATTCGATCCATACCTGCCTCCAAACCCGCTGCCTGGGCGGCCGCTAATCCTTTCGAGCGACAACACGAATCCCTCCTTGGTGCGCTTATCGCTCCTGTTGCGCGGCAGTAGGGTGGGGCCTTCTGTCACTCACCGGGGAAGACGCATGACAAAAACAACAATGCGCGCCATCTTCACGCCACAGGCGCTGGCCGCTGCGGTTGCACTGGGTTGCTGTGCGCAGGCGCAGGCTGTTTCGTTCAACATTGGCGAGATCGAAGGGCAATTCGACTCCTCGCTGTCGGTCGGCGCGAGCTGGGGCATGCGCGATGCCGATAAGAAACTGGTCGGCACCGTCAATGGCGGCACCGGGCAGGCGTCTACCGGGGATGACGGACGGCTGAACTTCAAGAAGGGCGAAACCTTCTCCAAGATCTTCAAGGGCCTGCACGACCTGGAACTCAAGTACGGTGACAGCGGCATGTTTGTGCGCGGCAAGTACTGGTACGACTTCGAGTTGCAGGACGAAGACCGCGAATTCAAACAGATCAGCAACCACCATCGCGACGAAGGCGCGCGCTCGTCCGGCTACGAGTTGCTCGATGCCTTCGTCTATCACAACTATTCGATTGGCGATCAGCCGGGCAACGTGCGCCTGGGCAAGCAGGTGGTCAGCTGGGGCGAAAGCACCTTCATCGGCAACTCCATCAACAGCATCAACCCCATCGACGTTTCCGCCTTCCGTCGCCCTGGCGCGGAGATCAAGGAAGGGCTGATCCCGGTGAACATGCTGTTCGCTTCCCAGAGCTTGACCAACCAGCTGACGGTGGAAGGCTTCTACCAGTTGAACTGGCAGAACACCGTGCTGGATAACTGCGGTACGTTTTTTGGTGGCGACGTTGCGGCCCATGGCTGTAATGGCAACTACACCGTGGGCAACCCGGCGATTGCGCCGTTGCAGCCAGTGGCCGCAGCCTTCGGGCAGGGTTTTGAAGTGACGCGCGAGGGCGTGATTGTGCAGCGCGCTCGGGACCGCGATGCGCGTGACGGCGGCCAGTTCGGTGCGGCCCTGCGCTGGCTGGGGGATGACACCGAGTACGGGCTGTATTTCATGAACTATCACAGCCGTACCCCGACCGTCGGCACCATCACCAACAACACCACGCTGGCCCGGCTCGGCGCCATCGCTGGCGCCGCCAACGGTATCGCGCCCGGCACTGGCTCGGGCCTGGTCCAGAGCCTGATGCTCGGCCGTGGTCAGTACTACCTCGACTACCCCGAGGACATTCGTCTGTTCGGCGCCAGTTTCTCCACCACCTTGCCGACCGGCACGGCGTGGACCGGCGAAATCAGCTACCGCCCGAATGCCCCGGTGCAACTCAACACCACCGACCTGACCCTGGCCCTGATCAACCCGGTGGCCGGCCAGGCGGCCTCACCGATCCGCAGCAACTTCGGCGACGACAACAAAGGCTACCGCCGCAAGGAAATCACCCAGATCCAAAGCACCATGACCCAGTTCTTCGACCAGGTGCTGGGCGCCGAACGCCTGACCCTGGTGGGCGAGGCGGCCTTCGTGCACGTCGCCGGGCTGGAAGACAAATCCAAGCTGCGTTACGGCCGTGACTCGGTCTACGGCGCCTACGGTTTCCAGGGCGACACCGACGGTTTTGTCACGGCCAATTCCTGGGGCTACCGCGCCCGGGCGATCCTTGACTACAACAACGCGCTGTTCGGGGTGAACCTCAAGCCCAACCTGTCGTGGTCCCACGATGTCGCCGGCTACGGCCCCAACGGCCTGTTCAACAAAGGCGCCAAGGCCATCAGCGTCGGCGTGGATGCGGACTACCGCAGCACCTACACCGCCAGCCTGAGCTACACCGACTTTTTTGGTGGCGACTACAACACCCTCACCGACCGTGACTTCCTCGCCCTCAGCTTTGGCGTGAACTTCTGATCTGGCTTAAAGAAGGACAAGAATCCATGCGTAAGACACTTGCTGTATTGGCTCTGAGTTTGCTGGCTGCCAATGTCATGGCTGCCGTATCGCCGCAGGAAGCCGACAAACTCGGCACCAGCCTGACCCCGATCGGCGCCGAAAAAGCCGGCAACGCCGACGGCTCGATCCCGGCCTGGACCGGCGGCATCCCGAAAAACGCCGGCGCGGTGGACAGCAAAGGCTTCCTCGCCGACCCGTTCGCCAGTGAAAAACCGCTGTTCGTGATCACCGCCGCCACCGTCGACAAGTACAAGGACAAACTCTCCGAAGGCCAGGTGGCGATGTTCAAGCGCTACCCCGAGACCTACAAGATCCCGGTGTACCCGAGCCACCGCACGGTCAACCTGCCGCCGGAGATCTACGAGTCGATCAAGCGCAGCGCGCTCAACGTCAAGCCAATCAACGACGGCAACGGCCTGGAGAACTTCACCGGCAACCGCTACTACGCGTTCCCGATCCCCAAGAACGGCGTGGAAGTGCTGTGGAACCACATCACCCGCTACCACGGTGGCAACCTGCGCCGCATCATCACCCAGGCCACACCGCAGACCAATGGCAGCTACACGCCGATCCGCTTCGAAGAAGAGGTGGCGGTGCCGCAACTGATCCCCGACATGGACCCGGCCAAGGCCGCCAACGTGCTGACCTTCTTCAAGCAGTCGGTGACCGCGCCGGCACGCCTGGCGGGCAACGTGCTGCTGGTGCACGAAACCCTCGACCAGGTGAAAGAGCCGCGCCTGGCGTGGATCTACAACGCCGGCCAACGCCGCGTACGCCGCGCCCCGCAAGTGGCGTATGACGGGCCGGGCACCGCGTCCGACGGCCTGCGCACCTCCGACAACTTCGACATGTTCTCCGGTGCACCCGACCGCTACGACTGGAAACTGGTGGGCAAGAAGGAGATGTACATCCCCTATAACAGCTACAAGCTGGACCAGCCGACACTCAAGTACGATGACATCATCAAGGCCGGCCACATCAACCAGGACCTGACCCGCTACGAACTGCACCGGGTGTGGGAAGTGGTCGGCACGGTCAAGCCCAGCGAGCGGCACATCTACGCCAAGCGCCACATGTACATCGACGAAGACAGCTGGCAGGTGGCGCTGGTGGATCACTATGACGGTCGTGGCCAACTGTGGCGGGTCGCCGAAGGGCATGCGCAGTTCTACTACAACCACCAGACCCCGGCCTACACCGTGGAAACCCTGTACGACATCATCGCCGGGCGCTACATCGCCCTGGGCATGAAGAACGAGGAGAAGAGCAGCTTCGTGTTCGGCTTCAACGCCAAGGCCGCGGACTACACCCCGGCTGCGCTGCGAGCCGAAGGCGTACGCTGATTTCAGAGGTGAAATGCAATCCAACTGTGGGAGCGGGCTTGTGTGGGAGCGGGCTTGCTCGCGAATGCAGTGTGTCAGTCAAAGATGCTTCGACTGATCCACCGCCTTCGCGAGCAAGCCCGCTCCCACACAAGCCCTGCTACCACATTCGTTTGTGTACACCTTGGGTTTTATGGCCGCCAATCACGCCGCTGAATCTTTCTTCAACAACCACCAACCACAGGACTAGGGTACGCATCAGGTTGCATAACAATAAAAAAGCAGGATGCAGCAATGACCGCCATGACACGCTGCCTGGACCGTCCTGGATTCATGCCCCGGCTGTCCGCCCACCATCTGCTGCGCCCGCGCCTGGCCGAGCCTTTGCTGGCGGCGCAGGCACGGGTCAGGTTGCTCTGCGCCCCCGGTGGCAGTGGCAAGAGCGCCTTGCTCGCCGAGTGCGCGTTGCAGGCACCGGCCGCTTGCCAGGTGTATTGGCTGCCGCTCAATGGCGCCACCCTCAGCCCGCTGGAGTTGTGCCAGCGCCTGGCCCTGAACCTGGGCCTGCCGTTTACCGATGAAGCCACCTTGCTGCTCGACCTTGGTCGCTGGCAGGCCCCGGCTTGGCTGTTTCTCGACGATTTCTGCCGCCAGCCTGCGCCCGCACTGGACGCACTGCTCGACCGCCTGCTCAGCGCCGCCAGCCCGGCGTTGACCTGGTGGCTGGGCGCTCGCCGCCGGCCCATCTGCAACTGGCCGCGCCTGTTGCTTGATGACGAACTGCTGGAATGCAGCGGCAGCGAACTGGCCTTCAGCGCTGCAGACATCCAGGCGCTGGCGCCGGGGCACGAGGTCGACCGCATCCTGCAGTTCAGCGGCGGCTGGTGCGCGGGCGTGCGGATCGCCCTGCTCGGCGACGGGCACCCGGACAAAACCCTGCTCGACTACCTGCAACACGAACTGTTCAGCAGCTTGCCGGCGGAACTGGCCGAGGCCTGGCGCGTGCTTGCCCATCTGCCGCGTTTCAACCCCGGCTTGTGCGAGCACCTGTTCGGCGCCGGCGACGGTGATCAGTACCTGCGCGACTTGCAGGCCCTCGGCGCCTTTATCCAGCCGTGGGAAGACGCCGCCGACTGGCTGCAGGTGTTCCCGCCGCTCGCACAACTGCTGCGCGACGAGCCCTGGCCGGCCAAGCGCTCCTGGCATCGGCGTGCCTGCCAATGGTTCACCGCCGAGGGGGATTGGCAGGCGGCGTTCGAGCAGGCGTTGCTGGCGGAGGAATATGAGATCGCGGTCAGCCTGTTGCAGCACTTCAGTTTCGAGGACCTGTTCCGCCAGCAAAACGCCGTGCTGCTGTTGCGCCTGCACGAGCAGCATGGCGATGAGCTGATGCTCGGTTCGGCGCAACTGGTGGGGTTGGTCACGGCGGCCTTGTTGTTCGCCGGGCGCTTCGAACAGGCGGCGTTGTGCATCGATCAACTGGCGCGTTTCGCGCCGCAACCCAGCGCGGCGCAACAGTGCTATCTGCTGGCGCGCTGGCAGGCGCAATGGGGCTGGTTGCTGCATTTGCGTGGCGATGCCGAGCGTTCCCGCGAACATTTTCTTGAAGCGCTGCAAGCTTTGCCCGACAGCGCTTGGACCTCGCGCCTGATGTGCTTGTCGGGGTTGACCCAGCAAGCCTTGCTGCGCGGCGAACTGGAAGTGGCGCAAGCCTTGAGCCGCGAAGCGTTGTGCCTGGCCCGTGCCCACGGGTCATTGGTGTTGGAGGCGTTGCTGGAGTTGGACCACGCTCAATTGCTGGAACAGCGCGGCGCGCCGTACCGGGCGCAGAGCCTGTTGGAAAATGTCCAGGCGATGTTGCTCAAGCAGCGTCTCAAGGCCGGGCCGCTGGTCGGGCGCATCGCCTTGCGCCGTGGGCACCTGGCCTTGCGTCAAGGCCAGGATGCGCTGGCCGCCGAGTGTTTCGATGCCGGCTTGAAGATGTGCCTGCACAGCCAGGACAAGCGCGTGCTCTATGGCTTTCTCGGCCTGGCGTTGCTGGCGGCCAACCATGGCGATTACGCCCAGGCCTTTGTGCAACTGCGCGAGGCCGAGCGGCTGATGCAGCAGCGTCAGGTGCCGGATTCGGTGTATCGCGCGGTGTTGCTGTTGGTCAGTGGGCACTTCTGGTTGCAACAGGGCCGTGCCGAGTTGACGCTGGAAGCGGTGCGGCGGGTGCTGCGTCACTTCCGCGGGCCACAGGCCAAGCAGGCACCGCCGGCGACGTTGGAGTTGATACCGCGTCTGGAATACCTGCTGGTGCTGGCCGAAGTGAAACTGGGTCGTGCCGAGCAACCGTTGGAGCGCTTGCGCGCCTTGCTGGCGACTATCCAGCAGCGCGGCATGTTGTGCCTGGAAACCGAACTGCACCTGGTGCTCGGCGAGGTGGCCTGGCAACTCGGCGACTCGACCCTGGCGCGACGGTCGTTGCAGGCCGGGTTGGAGCTGGCCGCACGTTGCCAGGTGCAGCAGGCCATTCGTGAGCTGCGTTTGCGCTCGCCCGGGTTGTTGAGTGAGGTGGGGCTTGAAGCGCAGGTGTCGCCCGCCGGTGCGGCGGACAATCCCCTGAGCCAGCGCGAACTGGAAGTGCTGCAATTGATCGCCCTGGGCAGCTCCAACCTGGAAATCGCCGACCGTTTGTTTATCTCCCTGCACACGGTCAAGACCCATGCACGGCGCATCCACAGCAAGCTTGGCGTGGAGCGGCGCACGCAAGCGGTGGCCAAGGCGAAGACGTTGGGCCTGATGGTCTAGGCGCTGAACGCCTGGCGGTATTCGCCGGGCGTGGCGCCCATGGCCTGGCGGAAGCGATGGGTGAAGTGGCTGGCGCTGGAAAAACCGCACATCAGGGCGATCTCACCCAGGGGCAGGGCGCTGCTGCGCAGCAGTGCCTGGGCGCGGGTCAAGCGCCGCGCCAGCAGGTATTGGTGCGGCGGCAGGCCGAAGCTTTGGCGGAACATCCGCGCGAAGTGGTATTCCGACAGCGCGCACAGCCCGGCGAGTTGCCCGAGGCTGATGGGGTCTTCCAGGTGCTGATCGATGTAGTCCATCAACCGCCTGCGCTGGTACGCCGCCAGCCCGCCTTTCAAGCGCAACCCATCGCGTGCGCCGACCTGGCTGAGCAGGGTGTGGCTGAGCATTTCGTGGGCCAGGCTGCTGGTCAGCAGGCGTTCGGCCGGTTCGTGCCAGTTGAGGGCGATCAACTGGTGGAAGCGCCGGGCCTGGCTGGCATCTTCCAGGAAGGTGCTTTCGCGCAGTTGCAACGCGCGCGGTTCGCGGTCGAGCAGGGTGACGCAGCCCAGGGCAAATTGCTCCGGGCTGAAATACACGTGGGCCAGGCGGATCTCGCCGTTGATCACCCAGGCCGACTGATGCTCGGCCGGCAGGATGCACAGCTTGTCGGGCCCGCCCTTGGTGCCCGGCTGGTCGCGGCGAAACGTGCCGGTGCCGCCGCCGACGTAGCAGGACAAGGTGTGATGGCTCGGCGCCTGATAATCCTGGGAATCGTGATGGTTGCTCCACAAGGCCGCAGACAAGCCGTCACCGAGCTCGGCGCAGGCTTCGAGGCGTGCGTTGGGCGAGCGGTTAAGGGCTTGGAAGACTTGCAGGGATTGCAGATCAGGCATGGCGAGCACTCTGTGGACGCCTTGCATCCTACTCTGCGCTGATGACGCTGTGATCCCACCGCCCGACAAAAGCGCAAGAATCTGCAAGCGGTTTGCTCGGGGCGGGGGCGACACTGGGGCTCAATCGATGGAGCCTGTCATGAACCTTTTCCTGTACTTACTCACCGTGCTGATCTGGGGCACCACCTGGATCGCCCTTAAATGGCAACTGGGCGTGGTGGCGATCCCGGTGTCCATCGTCTATCGCTTCGGTCTCGCGGCGCTGGTGCTGTTTGCGTTGTTGCTGCTCAGCCGCCGGTTGCAGGTGATGAACCGGCGCGGGCATCTGATCTGCCTGGCCCAGGGCTTGTGCCTTTTCTGCGTGAACTTCATGTGCTTCCTGACGGCTAGCCAGTGGATTCCCAGCGGCCTGGTGGCCGTGGTGTTTTCCACGGCGACCTTGTGGAACGCGCTGAACGCCCGGGTGTTTTTCGGCCAGCGCGTGGCGCGCAATGTGTTGATGGGCGGCGGCCTGGGTCTGCTGGGGTTGGGCTTTCTGTTCTGGCCGGAGCTGGTCGGGCACACCGCCAGCCCGCAGACCCTGCTTGGCCTGGGCTTGGCGCTGCTCGGGACGATGTGTTTCTCGGCGGGTAACATGCTGTCGAGCCTGCAACAGAAAGCCGGGCTCAAGCCGCTGACCACCAATGCCTGGGGCATGGCCTATGGTTCGGCGATGTTGGCGACCTATTGCGCGGTGCGCGGGATTCCGTTCGAGATGGACTGGAGCGCGCGGTATATCGGCGCATTGTGGTACCTGGTGATCCCAGGTTCGGTGATCGGGTTTACCGCGTACCTGACCCTGGTCGGACGCATGGGGCCGGAGCGGGCGGCGTACTGCACGGTGCTGTTCCCG
This sequence comes from Pseudomonas sp. FP2335, assembly GCF_030687535.1. Taxonomy (NCBI): domain Bacteria; kingdom Pseudomonadati; phylum Pseudomonadota; class Gammaproteobacteria; order Pseudomonadales; family Pseudomonadaceae; genus Pseudomonas; species Pseudomonas sp. FP2335. Next base: position 4,997,169 of record NZ_CP117437.1, on the reverse strand, counting down.
GTGGTGGCGTTGAATGTGTCGGCGTTTGCCGAGGGCTATCAATGGACCGGGGCGGCGCTGGTGGGGTTGGTGCTGGTGATGTTGGGGAATGTGTTGGTGTTCAGAAAACCCAAGCCCGTTACCCCCATCCTCAAGGCGCAGCAAATCTAATGTGGGGGCTTGTGTGGGAGCGGGCTTGCTCGCGAAGGCGGTGGGTCAGTCAACGGATTTAGCGACTGACACTGCGCCTTCGCGAGCAAGCCCGCTCCCACATTTGACCGAGTTGACCGGGTTATTTGAGACCGAGGCGCTTGGCCATGCGCCCCAGGTTGGCGCGGTCCAACCCCAGCTCACGGGCCGCACTGGCCCAGTTGTGCTGGTGACGCTCCAGGCAGGCGCTGATGATCTGGCGTTGAAAGTGCTCGGTGGCCTGGCGCAGGTCGCCCGTGACCACGGGGATCACGTCGTCTGGGGCTTCGATGGCCGGCGCGCTGACGTCAGGCAAGTCCAGGTCCTGGGCGCTCAGGCTGAGAATCTTCGGCCGCTCGCGGCAGTTGCCCAGGGCTTTGAGCGCGCTGCGGCCGATCAAGTGTTCCAGCTCTCGCACATTGCCCGGCCAGTTATAGGCCAGCAGCGCCGCCTGGGCATCGCTGCTCAGGCGCAGGCTGCCCAGGCCCATGCGCGAGCGGTTCTGCTCCAGGAAGAAACCCGCCAGCAGCAACACATCGCGCCCGCGCTCGCGCAGGGCCGGGACTTGCAGCGGGTACACGCTGAGGCGGTGGTAGAAGTCGGCGCGGTAGCGGCCGTTGCGCACCTCTTCGGCGAGGTCGCGGTTGGTGGCGGCGATCAGGCGCACGTCGACCTGATGTTCCTTGTCCGAGCCCAGTCGCTGCAACTGGCCGCTTTGCAGCACGCGCAGCAGTTTGGCCTGCACGCTCAGGGACAGTTCGCCGACTTCATCAAGGAACAGCGTGCCGCCGTTGGCCAGTTCGAACTTGCCGCGTCGCTCATTCAGCGCGCCGGTAAAGGCGCCGCGCACATGGCCGAACAGCTCGCTTTCCACCAGGGTTTCCGGCAGAGCGGCGCAGTTGAGGCTGATCAGCGGTTTGTCGGCACGGGCTGACGCAGCATGGATCGCCTGGGCCACCAACTCCTTGCCCACCCCGGTTTCGCCGGTGATCAGAACGGTGAGGTCGCTGCCGCCCACCAGCTTGATCTCTTCCACCAGGCGTTTGTGGGGTTTGCTCTGGCCGATCATTTCCTTGTGCTGCTGGCCGCTGGCCTCGCGATAGATTTCGGCGCGCAGGGTCAGGCGTTCGATACGTTCGGCGACGTTGACGGTCGCGGCCGCGAGGCTGGCGAAGGCTTGCAGGGCGTCGAGTTCGACCCGTTCGAAACGCTCGGTGTCGAGGGCGTCCAGGGTCAGCAGGCCCCATGGCCTGTCGTCGACAAACAGCGGGCAGCCCATGCAGTCGTGGACTTCCAGCTGCCCGTGTATGCCAGCGACGAGACCGTCGTAGGGGTCGGGCAATTCGCTGTCGCTGTCAAAGCGCGTCGGGCCGGGGCTGGCGAGCAATACGGCGAAGCGCGGGTGTTCACTGACCTTGAAGCGCCGCCCGAGGGTATCGGGGCTCAAGCCATCCACCGCCAGTGGTACCAGCCATTCACCGTCCAGGCGCAACAACGCGGCGGCATCACACGGCAGCAGGGCACGCATGGCTTGCAACAGGCGGCGGTAGCGCTCGCCTTCGGGCAGTTCACGGGACAGGTCGGCGACCAGGGGCAGCAGGGTGGTGAGCAGCGATTGTGCAGTCATAATGACTCCTTGTAGTCCTTATGACTATAAAGTGTAGGAAGTCATACTGACTACATATTATTCAACTCATTGAAATATAAGGATTTATAAGTTGGCACGAATACTGAGTAGGTAAAGGCAATCAGTAAAAAGACCCAGGAGTCTGCCATGCTTAGTGCCCAAGACCGTGCCATCGTCAAATCCACTGTGCCCCTGCTGGAAAGCGGTGGCGAAGCGCTGATCACCCATTTCTACCGCATGATGCTCTCCGAGTACCCTGAGGTGCGCCCGCTGTTCAACCAGGCTCACCAAGCCAGTGGCGACCAGCCGCGCGCCCTGGCCAACGGCGTGCTGATGTATGCGCGACACATTGACCAGTTGGACCAGCTGGGTGACCTGGTGGCGAAGATCATCAACAAGCACGTGGCCTTGCAGATCCTGCCGGAGCATTACCCGATCGTGGGGGCCTGCCTGCTGCGGGCGATTTCCGAAGTGCTGGGCAGCGAGATCGCTACCCCTGAAGTGATGAATGCCTGGGGCGCGGCCTACGGCCAACTGGCGGATATTCTGATCGGTGCCGAAAGCGCCATCTACGCTGAAAAAGCCCAGGCCCCCGGTGGTTGGCGCGGTGCGCGGGCGTTCACGCTGGTCAAGCGTGTGGAAGAAAGCGCCGAGATCACGTCCTTCTACTTTGCACCTGTGGATAACGGCCCGATCCTCGCGGCTGCGCCCGGCCAGTACATCGGCATGAAGCTGGTGCTGGACGGCGAAGAAGTGCGCCGCAACTATTCTCTGTCGGCCCTGAGCGATGCCGGCCAGTACCGCATCAGCGTCAAGCGCGAAGCCGGTGGGCGGGTGTCCAACTACCTGCATGATCAACTGCAGGTTGGCGCGACCATCGACCTGTTCCCGCCGGCGGGCGAGTTCACCTTGGCGGCCAGTGATAAACCGCTGGTGCTGATCAGCGGCGGGGTGGGTATCACACCGACCCTGCCAATGCTCGAAGCCGCGCTGGCGACCGAGCGCCCGGTGCACTTTATCCACTGCGCGCGCAATGGCGGGGTGCATGCGTTCCGCGATTGGGTGGATGCCCTGGCGGCCAAGCACCCGCAACTCAAGCGCTTCTATTGCTACGCCGAGGATGACGGGGTGAGCCCGGCGGCAGACAAGGTGGGCTTGTTGAGCCAGGCGCAACTGGCGGCGTGGTTGCCCGAGCAGCGTGATGTGGATGCGTATTTCCTCGGGCCCAAGGGCTTCATGGCGGCGGTCAAGCGTCACCTCAAGGCGTTGGGGGTTCCAGAGAAACAAAGCAGGTATGAGTTCTTCGGTCCGGCTGCGGCATTGGAGTAACACACTGTCCGAATTGTGGGAGCGGGCAAGCCTGCTCCCACATGGGGTCGCTATTGCGACTGATTAATCTCCTGTTAACCCCTTTCTGTTTAAACCTCTCTCTGTGTGTAAACTTGCGGCCATTGGCATGACCAGACAAAGGGAAACAGAGATGAGTGACGAATTGCGTTTAGGCAGGGAGCGGCGCTTTCTGGTGTTGCTGGGCATCATCTGCCTGGCGCTGATCGGTGGTGCACTTTATATGCAGGTCGTGCTGGGCGAGGCGCCGTGCCCGCTGTGCATCCTGCAACGCTATGCGCTGCTGCTGATTGCGGTCTTCGCCTTCCTTGGCGCGGCCATGCGCCGCAAAGGCGCGGTGACGCTGTTCGAAGGCCTGGTGGTGCTCAGCGCCCTCGGCGGCGTGGCAGCAGCCGGCCATCATGTGTACACCCAGTTCTTCCCCCAGGTCAGTTGCGGCATCGATGTGCTGCAACCGATCGTCGACGACCTGCCCCTGGCCAAGGTGTTCCCCCTGGGCTTCCAGGTCGACGGTTTCTGCAGCACGCCGTATCCGCCGATACTGGGCCTGTCCCTGGCGCAATGGGCGCTGGTGGCGTTCGTGCTGACGGTGATCCTGGTGCCGCTGGGTATTTACCGTAACCGCCAACGCCGCACCTGAGTGTTGACTGAAACGCCCCGGTCCTCCTTGAGGGAAGTCCGGGGCGTTTTTGTTTGTAGGGTTTTGTGAACAGAGCGTGACGCGGGACAATTCCGGGTGCGCGCAGCGTGCGACATGTTGTCACACGGAAGCTGCCGCAGGACGTTTCCGACTCGCTCATTGCCTCGTTAAATTTGCCTAAAACGCGCAAATTGTGCTGTCAGTTCGTGGTTTGGACGAGGCGGCGCAGCTCACGCCGCCCGTGCCTTTGAGTGATGTCCGAATGCCTTGTTTTCTGGGGGGTTGGGTACGTTTAGCGTGCCCTTACACTGGGTAAGGGCTGTGACGCTTTGTGCAATAACACGGCAATTTTTGTGGTTTTTGTTGAGAATCGAACACGATAAGATCGCGAACCTTTGCGGTTTTGGTGAAGGATTGTTGCTGTAATCGATAAAAATTATTTCTTTATAAGACATGGTTTATACATCGCTAGCTAACTACAATCGCCCGCACTGAATGTCCGGTGCTGTTCAATATTTGAGCACTGGAGCGGTCGAGGGGCAGATGGATGGCTCTGTGCGACCCCAAGGTTCCGGCAGCCTTTCAACTATCCGCACCAAATGGAATTGGTCTGTAACAAGGCCTTTAACCACGAAATCGAATAAGAACTCACCGCAGGTCCGCGAAACGCGCCGTTAAATGGCGTGATGGGCAGGCTCTTATTCAATCGAAGAGAAATGCCAACCCTTGGCAGGGTGAAGTGTTGGCGATCAAAACCCAACTGCATTGCGCAAGCTGCTTTAGAGGTCGTGAGATGAGTAAAAACAGGTACCCCCGATTACTAGGCTTTTTGCCGCTGCTTGGCATGATGTTAATGCTGGGAGGCTGCAAGTGGACCTTGCTCGACCCGAAAGGACAGGTCGGCCTGGATGAACGAAACCTGATCATCACCGCTACCCTGCTGATGCTGCTGGTCGTGGTCCCTGTGATCATCATGACCTTCGCGTTCGCCTGGAAATATCGCGCGTCGAACACCAGCGCGACCTACGCGCCGAAGTGGTCGCACTCCACCAAGATCGAAATCGCGGTGTGGCTGGTCCCGATCCTCATCATCATTGCCCTGGGTTATGTGACCTACAAGTCCACCCACGCTCTGGACCCGTACCGTCCGCTGGAATCCGACGTCAAGCCGATCAACATCGAAGTCGTCGCGCTGGACTGGAAGTGGCTGTTCATCTACCCAGACCTGGGTATCGCCACTGTTAACCAGATCCGCTTCCCGGAACACACTCCGCTGAACTTCAAGATCACCTCCGACGCCGTGATGAACTCGTTCTTCATCCCAGCCCTGGGCGGCCAGATCTACGCGATGGCAGGCATGCAGACCAAGCTGCACCTGATCGCCAACCAGAAAGCTGAAATGGAAGGCATCTCCGCCAACTACAGCGGCGCTGGCTTCACCGGCATGAAATTCAAAGCGATCTCGACAAGCCAGGAAGAATTCGACGCCTGGGTAGCCGAAGTCAAGGCCGCACCTAAACAGCTTGATCAAGCTGAATACGACGCCCTGGCCAAACCAAGCCAGAACAACCCAGTCGCCCTGTACTCCACGTACGAGCCGAACCTGTTTCAGAAAATCGTCGACAAGTACGAAGGTATGAAGCCAGGCAAGCCGGTCAAGCACGAGAAGAAAGAAGTGGCCGCGGTTGAAGGTTCTGACACGGGCTCGCATTCAACTGCTGGGGCAGAGGAGTAAACGATGTTTGGTAAATTAAGTTGGGATGCGATCCCGTTCCACGAGCCGATTGTGATGATTACCATCGCCATGATCGCGCTGGGTGGTCTGGCACTGTTCGCGGCAATCACTTATTTCAAGAAGTGGACCTACCTGTGGACCGAGTGGCTGACTTCGGTTGACCACAAGAAAATCGGCGTCATGTACATCATCGTGGCCATGGTCATGCTGCTGCGTGGTTTTGCCGACGCCATCATGATGCGTACCCAGTTGGCCATGGCCACCGAGGGTTCGCCTGGCTACCTGCCACCTGAACACTATGACCAGATCTTCACCGCCCACGGTGTGATCATGATCATCTTCATGGCGATGCCATTCTTCACCGGCCTGATGAACCTTGCAGTGCCGCTGCAGATCGGCGCGCGTGACGTTGCCTACCCGTTCCTGAACTCCCTGAGCTTCTGGCTGCTGGTTTCCGGCGTGGTGCTGATCAACGTATCCCTGGGCGTCGGCGAATTCGCCAAGACCGGTTGGGTTGCGTATCCGCCGCTGTCGGGCATTCAGTACAGCCCTGGCGTGGGTGTGGACTACTACATCTGGGCCCTACAGTTATCAGGACTCGGGACGACGCTGACGGGGGTCAACTTCCTGGCCACCGTGCTGAAAATGCGCGCCCCTGGCATGAAACTGATGGACATGCCGATCTTCACCTGGACCTGCACCTGGGCCAACGTCCTGATCGTGGCTTCGTTCCCGATCCTGGCCGCCACCATGGCGCTGCTGTCGCTTGACCGTTACCTGGATTTCCACATTTTCACCAATGAACTTGGTGGCAATCCAATGATGTACGTGAACCTGTTCTGGGCATGGGGTCACCCTGAGGTGTACATCCTGATCCTGCCAGCGTTCGGTATCTTCTCCGAAGTGATCTCGACCTTTACCGGCAAGCGCCTGTTCGGTCACCACTCGATGGTTTACGCATCGGGCGCAATCTCTGTACTGGGCTTCATGGTTTGGCTGCACCACTTCTTCACCATGGGTTCGGGGGCAAGCGTCAACGCCTTCTTCGGCCTGGCGACGATGCTGATTTCCATCCCGACGGGGGTGAAGCTATTCAACTGGCTGTTCACCATCTACCACGGTCGTCTGCGCATGACCAGCCAGGTCCTGTGGACCCTGGGCTTCATGGTGACCTTCGCCATCGGCGGCATGACTGGCGTACTGCTGGCCATCCCGGGTGCTGACTTCGTCCTGCACAACAGCCTGTTCGTGATCGCGCACTTCCATAACGTGATCATCGGTGGTGCGGTATTCGGTTACATCGCTGGCTTCAGCTTCTACTTCCCGAAAGCGTTCGGCTTCAAGCTGCACGAAGGTTGGGGCAAGGCTGCATTCTGGTTCTGGATCTCGGGCTTCTTCGTCGCGTTCATGCCGCTCTACGCGCTGGGCTTCATGGGCATGACCCGTCGTCTGAACGCCACTACCAACCCTGAGTGGGTGCCGTACCTGTACGTCGCCATGTTCGGTGCGGTGATGATCGCTGTGGGTATCGCCTGCCAGCTGATCCAGCTGTACGTGAGTATCCGTGATCGCAAGCAGAACATGTGCGAGTCCGGCGACCCATGGAATGGCCACACCCTGGAATGGTCGACTTCGTCGCCACCACCGTTCTACAACTTCGCTGTGATCCCGACTGCGAACACCATTGATGCGTTCACCGAAGCCAAGGAAGACGGTACTGCGTACCAGAAACCGGCCAAATATGAACCGATCCACATGCCAAGCAACACCGCCACTGGCGTGGTGATGGGTGCGCTGTTGACCGTGTTCGGTTTCGCGATGATCTGGCACATCTGGTGGCTGGCAATCGTGAGCCTGGTTGGCACTATCGGTTACTTCATCGTTCACGCAGCCCGTGACGATCAAGGCTACATGGTGCCGGTCGAAGAGATCGAACGCATCGAAGCCGAGCAGCACGCTCGCCTGGTAGCCGAGAAGAAGATCCCGGCCAACCGTGTTGAAACCTCGTTGGAACAGGCTTAAACCATGTCGAACTTAGTGACCAATGCTGGACACGCCCATGTCGATGACCATGGGCACGATGACCATCACCACGACTCGGGGCCGATGACCGTTTTCGGTTTCTGGCTCTACCTGATGACCGACTGCATCTTGTTTGCGTCGATCTTCGCGGTGTACGCGGTACTGGTAAACAACACTGCCGGTGGCCCGTCGGGCCACGACATCTTCGAACTGCCCTACGTGCTCGGCGAAACCGCCTTGCTGTTGTTCAGTTCGATCACCTACGGCTTCGCCATGTTGGCCTTCTACAAGGGCAACAAGAAAGGCGTACTGAGCTGGTTGGCACTGACCTTCCTGTTCGGCCTGGGCTTCATCGGCATGGAGATCAACGAGTTCCACCTGCTGATCTCCGAAGGTTACGGCCCGCACCGTTCCGGCTTCCTGTCCGCGTTCTTCACGCTGGTAGGCACCCACGGTCTGCACGTATCCGCCGGCCTGCTGTGGATGGCGGTGATGATGTATCAGGTCAATAAACACGGCCTGACCAACACCAACAAGACTCGCCTGAGCTGCCTGAGCCTGTTCTGGCACTTCCTGGACGTGGTCTGGATCTGCGTATTCACCGTTGTCTACCTGATGGGGACTCTGTAATGGCTAATGCACACTCCCATGACAGCCACGATGCAAGCCACGGCAGCGTCAAGTCGTACGCTATCGGCTTCATCCTGTCGGTCATCCTGACCCTGATCCCGTTCGGCCTGGTGATGTACCCGACCCTGCCGAAATCGATCACCTTGATGATCGTGTTGGCATTCGCGGTAATCCAGGTTCTGGTTCACCTGGTGTACTTCCTGCACCTGGACCGTTCCGAGGCCCAGCGTGAGAACGTGATTGCGTTCGTGTTCGCAGGCCTGGTGATCGTTCTGCTGGTTGGTCTGTCGCTGTGGATCATGTTCAGCATCCACACCTACATGATGGCGAAGTGAGGTAAGACCCGATGTCGCTTAAGCACTTTATCCAAATCACCAAACCGGGGATCATTTTCGGTAACGTGCTTTCTGTGGCGGGCGGTTTCTTCCTGGCCTCCAAGGGACATGTCGATCTGGCCATCTTCCTGGCTGCGATGATCGGTACGTCCCTGGTGGTGGCTTCCGGTTGCGTGTTCAACAACTGCATCGACCGTGACATCGACATCAAGATGGAGCGCACCAAGAATCGCGTGCTGGTCCAGGGCCTCATCTCCCTGAAGCTGGCACTGATCTATGCGACCGTCCTCGGTGTTGCCGGTGTGGCGTTGTTGTACAAGGTGGCCAACCCGCTGGCGGCGCTGTTCGCCGTGATCGGTTTTGTCATCTACGTCGGCCTCTACAGCCTGTACCTCAAGCGCAAGTCGGTGCACGGCACGCTGGTGGGCAGTCTGTCGGGGGCGATGCCGCCGGTGATTGGTTATGTGGCTGTGACCAATAGCTTCGACATGGCCGCGCTGACGCTACTGGTGATGTTCAGCCTGTGGCAGATGCCGCACTCCTACGCCATTGCGATTTTCCGCTTCAATGACTACCTGGCTGCGTCGATTCCGGTTCTGCCGGTCAAGCGTGGCATCCAGGTGGCCAAGAAACACATCCTGCTCTACATCCTGGCCTTCCTCGTGGCGACCTTGATGTTGACCTTCAGTGGCTATGCCGGCATGAGCTACCTTGCCGTCGCCGCCGCCATGGGCATGTACTGGTTGTACATGGCCTGGACCGGCTACAAGGCGGTGGATGACACCGTCTGGGCGCGCAAGCTGTTCGTGTTCTCGATCTTCACCATCACCGCGCTCAGCGTGATGATGTCCCTGGATTTCCAAGTGCCGAAAGAGCTTCTGCTGACCTACGCTCACTGAGTGGTCGCGCAGTGAAAGAGCCCCGCCTTCGAGAGAAGCGCGGGGCTTTTTCTTGGGCGGGCGGTTAAATCGGACTAGGCTTTTCTCGTCTTACCCTCAAGTACGAGCTGTGCGAATCCATCCCCCGCCTTACAAGGAGTTGTCACATGGTCAGCGTTAGTCGTCGGTCCCTTCTCGCCGTGGGCGCAGCCCTGCCGCTGTTAGGGCGTCTGGACTGGGCGGTAGCGGCCCCGAAGCCGGCAAAGTCTGACAAGGTGCGGCTCAACTACAACGAAAGCCCCTACGGCCCATCGGGCGCTGCGCGTGAGGCGATGCAACGCGGCATCGCCAGCGCCGGGTTGTACCCCTACGGCCACATGTACGCACTGGCCGGGCTGTTCGCCCAGCAGCAAGGGCTTGCCGAGGACCAGGTGGCGGTGTTTTCCGGCTCCATGGCCGCGCTGCGGTTTGCGGTCCTGGCGTTTACCAGTGAAACCCGCGGGCTGGTGATGGCCACGCCGTCCTATGAAGTCCCGCGCCAGGCGGCCGAATCGCGCAAGGCGCCGGTGAAAGAGGTCGACCTCAACGCCGAACACGCCCACGACGTGCCCGCCATGCTCGCCGCCGCCCCCCAGGCCGGCATGCTCTACCTGTGCAACCCCAACAACCCCACCGGCACCATGACCCCCACCGAGGCGATCCGCCACGCACTGGCGAACAAACCCAAGGGCAGCGTGCTGGTGGTGGACGAGGCTTACATCGACTTTTCCGACGCTCCCAGCGTGATCAGTTGGGTCAAGGAACACGATGACCTGCTGGTGCTGCGCACCTTCTCGAAAATCTACGGCATGGCCGGTGCCCGCGTCGGCCTGGCGGTGGGGCACCCGAAGTTGCTGGAACAACTGGCGGTGTTCGGCGGCGACAATGTCCCGGCCGGTTCGGCGCTGCTCGGCGCCAAGGCCAGCCTGGAAGACATCAAGCTACTGCCCCAGCGCAAGGCGCTCAACGCACAACTGCGCGACGAGACCGTGGCATGGCTGAAGGGGCGTGGGTTTACCTGCACGGTGTCCCAGAGCAACTGCTTCATGATCGACGTGAAGCAGCCGGCCGAGCAGGTTATCGAGCGCCTGGCAGAGCAGGGTGTGTTGATCGGGCGGGTGTGGAAGAACTGGCCGCAGTGGGTGCGGGTGACGGTGGGGAACAAGCAGGATATGCAGCGCTTTCGTGAGGCGTTTGCGGCGCAGGATGTGCGGGCTGTCTGACCCCGCATGAAACAGATGTGGGAGCGGGCTTGCTCCCACATTCAGTTCGGCGGTGTCGCTGGCGACGTGTTATTGCTGGACGATGCTGTAACCGTCAAACGCACGCTGCTGCTGCAACGCGGTGATCACACTCTTGCGGCTCAGCGGTTGCTCAGCGCCGGTGTTGTCCACGAAGCTTTCCACTTCCAACTCAGCCTCATCCCCTTCACCTACAAAGCTGAAGCCCAGGAATTCAAACGCCTCGCGGTCAACGTTCAGCTTCGAGCGCGGTGTGCGCAATGGCAGGGTGACGCTGATCCCATCCTTGCTGATCACAAACACTTCGGCTTCTTTCTTCGGGCGCGAGGCCTTGCTCTTGCCGGCGCTTGGGTTGCTGATGGCCTGGTGGCTCTGGTTCAGCACCTTCAACGCCAGGCCGTAGACCAACTCCTGGAACTCGGGGTCGTCCTTGAAGCTGGACAGGATGCGGCTGATGGAGAACTTGCTGCTCAGGTCTTCCAGGGCAATGTTGTCGGCGGCCTCGGCGTCCTTGAGTTGCTTGAGATGGCCCATCAGGTCGTAGGCCTTGTCATCGTCGAAAGCGTCGTGGGCCTGGCGGATCGCCACGCGCAGTTCGCGGATCTGATCGCTTTCCTTGGAGGTGTGAAACGCGTCCAGCACCATTTCGCTGATGATCTTGGCCGCTGGCACATGCTGTGAAAGATTGATGGCGTTTTCGTATTCAGCTTTGGATTGCAAGGCGACTACGGATTCTTCGTGGTGGGAATCAGACATTGAAATTTCACTACTTCAGTAAACGGGAGACAAAAAAGCGTCGCGCATTTTCAAGGCGTGGGGGGATCAGGTCAAGGCAGCACATTGCCCCTGACCCATATCAAAACCCCCTGCCCGCATATCCGTTACAACAACCCTGCCTGATGAACCTATAAAAACGACCACTGACCTGCGCCAAGGGGACCTCCCCACGCCAGGTGATTAAAGGACTAACACGATGGCGCTTTCTCTTGCACGCCTGGCCATGCTGGGGGCGACGCTGAGCGTGGCGCTTCCCCTGCACGCCAGCGCCCCCGACACCCCACTGATCGAGCATGGCAAGTACGTCGCGCAACTGGGCGACTGCATCGCTTGCCACACTGCCAAGCAAGGCCAAGTGATGGCGGGCGGGCTGGAGCTGAGCACGCCGATGGGCACGATCTTTTCCAGCAATATCACGCCCGACCGTGACACCGGCATCGGCAACTACACCTACGAGCAATTCGACCGGGTCATGCGCGAAGGTGTCACGCCCAGCGGTATGAACCTGTACCCGGCGATGCCATATCCGTCCTACGCCAAGATGAGCGAAGACGATATGCGCGCCTTGTACGCCTACCTGATGCAAGACGTAGCGCCTGTGCAGCAAGCCAACCGTGAAGCCGACATGGGTTTCCCGTTCAACCAGCGCTGGGGCCTGGCGCTGTGGAATTTCGCCTTTCTCGACAAGCGGCCCTTCCAGCCGGACCCGGCGCGGGATGCACAGCTCAACCGCGGCGCCTACCTCGTCCAGGGCCTGGGCCATTGCGGTTCCTGCCACACGCCGCGTGGCATCGCCTTCCAGGAAAAAGCCCTGAGTGATGAAGGCCGCAGTGGCCAGCATTACCTGGCTGGCGAAACCGTAGAGCATTGGCGCGCCCTGAGCCTGCGCAACCTGTGGACCGTGGAAGACACCGTGCAATTGCTCAAGACCGGGCAAAACCGCTTCGCCACGGTCGCCGGCAACATGGCCGATGTGATCCACCACAGCACCCAGCATTTCAGCGATGACGACCTCACGGCCATCGCCCGCTACCTCAAGTCCCTGCCACCGGGCAAAGACGATTTGCCAATGCCGTCCGTGGCCCAGGCACCCGCTGCGCCGCCGACGGATCTGTTCACCAGCCGTGGCGGCCTGGGTTACATGCAGTTCTGCAGCGACTGCCATCGCAGCGACGGCGCCGGTGTCAAAGGCCTGTTCCCGCCGCTGGCGGGCAATCCGGGCACTGCCTCCAGCAACCCGACGTCACTGCTGCACATCACCCTGACGGGTTGGGAAACCGCGCAAACGGCCGCTCACCCACGGGTCTACACCATGCCCGGTTTCGCCCGCCTGGCCGATCAGGAAATCGCCGAGATCCTCAGCTTTGTGCGCACGAGCTGGGGCAATGGGGGCACGCCCATCAGCGCGGCGCAGGTCAAAACGCTGCGTGACCAGCTCAACCCGGTGACCACCGATTCAACGGCATTTGAAACCCCGCGCCTGGCCGATCTGCTCGCCGCGCCCAACGCCGACCAAGTGGTGCGCGGCATGCGCCTGCATCTGCAAACCAAGGCATTGTTGCCGGACAACGTCGGCAACTCGCTCAATTGCACCAGTTGCCATCTCAACGCCGGTACCGTGGCGGACGGTTCGCCCTTTGTCGGCGTGTCGGCATTCTTCCCCAGCTACGCGCCGCGTGCGGGCAAGGTGGTGAGCCTGGAAGAACGCATCAACGGCTGTTTCCGTCGCTCGATGAACGGCAAGCCGTTGCCGCCGCAATCGGCAGATATGCAAGCGATGGTCGCCTACTTCGACTGGATGAAAAACAACACCGGCCCCGCAGACAAAGTCGCCGGGCGCGGCGTGGGCAAGGTCGACCCGGCGATCAAGCCGGACCTGCTCAATGGTCAAGCGGTCTACGCCAAGCAATGTGCGGTGTGCCATGGTGACAACGGCCAGGGCCTGGCGCGCGCCGACGGCGAACTGATCTACCCGCCGCTGTGGGGCGAGCAATCGTTCAATATCGGCGCCGGCATGGCCCGCACCTATACGGCGGCGGCATTCGTCAAACGCAACATGCCAATAGGCTTTCACGAGAAATTTCCGCTAGGGCAGGGTGGTTTGTCCGACCAGGACGCAGTGGATGTCGCGGCGTTTTTCTCGGGGCAACCGCGCCCGGACTTCCCGGACAAGGTCAAGGATTGGCCCAATGGCGGCAAGCCCGCCGATGCACGTTATTGATGGGCTGAAAACGGGGAGCCGCCGGGCTCCCCGCGCAGGCGCCTAGGGGTAGGTGACCGCTCCCACCGAGCAGCTTTGCTTGTTGCTTTCATAACTGTTGGCCCGCACCGTCCACGTGCCGCCCTGGGTGGTGCCCAGCCAGATGGCGATGGTGGTGATCAGCGTCGCGTCATGGACGTGCTTGTCCTGGCGCCAGCAGACTTTCAGTTCGGTCATGGTTCCGTCTTTCGTGAATTTTTCCTGGCAATAGCTGGCCATGGTTGGGTTCTCCCTGAGTGGATGGCGGTACAACGCTTAATGACCCGTGGCGCTCGGGATGCTGATCACCCCGAGCAACACCGGTATGTCGATGTCGGTGGAATCAAGCTCAATATCGAACTGGTCCGAGCCCGCGCTCGTCACCGCGCCGGCCTGCACCGAGAACGGGCCGATGCGGCTCACATTGCTGGCCAATTGCTGGGCCGATTGCAGGGTGCTGGCGCGCAGTTTCAGGCACGGGCGAAAGCCCAGCACTGCCTTGAGCGGCAGCAGGCCAAGCGGGCCGTCGAGCGCCAGAAAGGGCGGTGCGCCAGCGGGCAATGGGTAACGGGTGGCGTCGAAGAAGCTCGGGGCGAGCCACGCGGCGGGGCTCAGGCTGAAGGTGCCGAAGGCCTGCATCGACACGCTCAAGCTCAGCGTCGTGGTGTCTTCCAGGGCGGCGAGGCTGGCCGTATCCACTTGGATAAAGGCAGGCGCGCTTTCCGGCACGTTGACGCTGACGGCATCGAGCACTGCCACGGGTGCAACGCGTGCTTGCCACTGTGCAAACGTGGCGCTCCAGTTTTCCAGGGCATAGCCGGGATACAGGTACTGAGGAGCGCCCGCCGCCAGTTGCACCCACATGTTGGTCGCGACCTTCTCCGGCTGCATGGCCAGCCAGCATTGATTGAGTGCCGCGCAAATCTCGGGGACGCTCGGCCCCAGCGTTGCCATCAGGTGTTGATGGGTCTGGGACAGCGGTGTGCTGTTCAGTTGTTGGGCCTGCAAGGGATTGGGCGGCGTCGAGGTGCTCACCAGTTGCCGATACCGATCAAAGTCGACCGGGCTGGCGTTTACGTTCGCCAGAGATGCCGGTTGTGCGGCTTCCAGCAAGTAGCTGAGGTAAATCCAGTAAGCGGTGAACACACCGCTGTGGATCGAATAAGTCCCCGTGGGCACGGGAATGCCATTGCCCAGCTGGTAGATGCTGGCGTTGCATATGGCCGGAATCGGGCTACCCAGGTCGGTGTAGGTGTTGAGCGCGGTAATCGAAAACACTTCGCCGGGTGCTACTTGGGCCAGGTTGGCCAAGGTTTGGTCGTATAGCTGCCAAAGCGTTGGGTCTGCCACGCGCGATGCTCCTGTGCCATGAAGCCGGGAGCCGCGAAGGCCCCCGGCCGGGCTGTCACTGGCCCAGTTGTTGGCTGACCACACCCAACAGAATCGGCAGGCTGCTGTGGATCGGACCGATGGTCACGGTGGCCGAGGCGTCATCCCAACGGATGTCTTGTTTGCTGCCATAGGCGGACGTGGTCGCCGACCCGATGCGGAACGGGCCGATGCCGATGGACGCGGTGGCCTGGGATTGCCAGCTGCTTTTCACGTTGCTGTAGTCGCTGGCCTTCATTTTCAGTTTCACCGTTGGCTCAAAGCCGACCACCAGTTGCGTCGGCACGGCCGCCAGGGAGCCGTTTTCGCCGAAGAAGGCCGGCGAGCCCGGTTTGAGTTTGTTCTGGAAGGTGTTCACCAGTGAACCGTTATCCCACCAGGCGCCCGGAGCGATGATAAAGCTGCCCAGACCAGTGAAGTCGACGGTCAGCGAGAAGTCGCTGCTTGAGGTGTCGATGCTGGTTTTCTGGCCACTGGCGGAACCGCTGGCGGTGAAGTTGAAAAAATCACCGAACAGGCTGGCATTCGCCGAAGCACTCCAGCCGGATTGGCTGAAACTGTAACTGGCGGTGCTGGAGCTGACCGAGATCGAGGCCCCGACCTGCCCGGCGACGCTAGCGGCTTGCCAGGCTGCATACGCGGTGGAAAATCCTTGCAGGGTGTAGGACGGAGCAAAGGACGATACCAACGCACTGGCCGGTGGTGGAGTGGTGCCACCGACGACCACCGGCTGTGAACCCGGCGCTGCGATCGACCCGGAGGTCACGGCCATGTTGAACGGGTTTTGCGCGGTGAGGCTCTGCGCACCGTTGATCCCGACCTTGCTGCGTGCTTGCTGCAACGGCACATACCCGGCGCCATACGCCTGCACCATCAACGAATCGAGGGCATTGGCGGCGCCAATCAGGTTGTTGTTGGCGGTGACGTAGCTTGGGTAGCTTTGTACGACCCACGTCGAGAACGGCACAAACGGTGGAGAGTTGATGGCTTTGTAGTTGACGTACTGCTGGATCGCCTGGGTGGTGACGTTGTTGAACGCGGTTTGCGCGGTGTTCAACGCCGACGTGGCAAGGTTCACCTGGCTGGCCAGGTTCGGGTTGGGGATCGCGCCCAGGTCGATGCAATCCAGAAACACCGCGTAGCTGGTCAGCAGGCCGCCGGCCGGCGAGTACGACGGGCTGTTGGCGGGCACCACATCGCCCAGGCCGTGGATGTAGTAATTGACGATCGTCGGGTCGACGTTGCCCAGGTCGACGTTCAGCGTGGTGGAACCTGCGCTGAAGCGCTGACCGCCGCCCAGCCCACCGCTCAATGCTTGATTTTGTACAGCCCCCATCCATTTTGCCCACAGGTCCAGCGTATCAACGTTAGCCATGACATTAAGCTCCAAATCGGTTGAGTAAACCGAGCACCGGGCAACCGCCGCGGTCTCCGAAGGCCATCAATGCAAAAGGTGAAGGGCACTGATAGCCGGAGGCCATATTCGTCATCGCGGGCGTTCGAGGCACTGTGCCGGATGCTGATTTACGTGTTCCGCAATGCTGATTTTCGGATCGGTACAAGTACCGATGCTCGCCGTCAGACCAGGCCTTCGCGTAGCGCATAACGGGTCAGTTGGGCGATGCCTTTGACGTTGAGCTTGCTCATGATGTGCTCGCGGTGGGTGCTCACGGTCTTGCTGCTGATGTGCATGCGTTCGGCAATCACCCGCGTGGTGCAGCCTTCCACCAGCAACTGCAGGATCTGTTTTTCGCGCGGGCTCAAGGGGGCTCCAGCGACCCCGGTGCGTTGGCTGGGGTGTTGATGGGCGACCATCTCGGTGGCCACCTCCGGTGACAGGTAGATGCGCCCGCCGGCCACACTGCGCAAGGCCTTGAGCAGTTCTTCGGCGGCGCAGTCCTTGAGCAGGTAACCGCAGGCCCCCGACTCCAGCGCCAGGGCAATCTTGCGCAGTTCACCATGGGCGGAAACGCACAGACAACGTGCCGCGGGGTAGGCCTGGCGGGCGCGAAGCAACGTGTCGATACCGTTGAGCAGCGGCATCTCCATATCCAGCACCACCAACTCGGGGCGCAGCAGGTCAATCTGCGCCAACGCCTGCAGGCCATTTTCTGCCTGGCCGACAACGTGCATGTCCGCCTCGGCGGCGAGCAAGGCGGCCAGGCCCTGGCGAAACAGTTGGTGATCGTCAACCAGCAGCACCCGCAATGGGGCGCCGCTCACGGCGCAGGTACCCTGAAACGCCGGTGATGTGCTGGGGCCACTGGGATCACCACACGGGCGCATGTGCCAAAGCCAGGGCGCGAGTCGATCATTAGCCTGGCACCGACCGCTTCCAGGCGTTGGCGGATGCTCGCCAAGCCGCGGGAGGGGTCTATCAGCGTCGGGTCAAAGCCACGGCCACAATCGGCCAGCACCACTTCAACGCAGCGCTGAAGGCACGAAGAACTCAGGAACGCCTGGCTCGCCTCGCTGTGTTTGCGCAGGTTGGCCAGCAACTCCTGGACGGCACGCAACACGGCGGCCATCAGCGGTGGCGCAAGCGGCAGGCGTGGCCCCTGAAGGTTGAGCAGAATCGATGGCGAACCGGTGAAACGCTGGTGCATTTCGCGCACGCTGGTACGCAGCGCATCATCCAGGCGCAAGCCGCCCGCGGGGGGGCGCACCAGGCCGTCGATCACTTGGCGCAGTTGTTGGCTCACGTCACGAATCAGGCGCCGTATGTCCTCGATCATCGGTCGGATATGGGCGCTGCCCTCGTGGCGATTCAACTCCGCCAGGCGCAGTTGCGCCCATGCCAGGGTTTGCAGCGGTTGGTCGTGCAGTTCGTGGGAAATGCGTCGGCGCTCTTGTTCAAGCGGCGACAGTTCAAGCACAGGCGTTGCTGGCGAGGCGTGCGGGGCAAAGGTCTGTGGCCCGGCACGCAGGGTTTTTTGACGTGACATTCCTTGTCTCCGTGATAGATCGGGATAGTGCGTCACAAAAAGGGCGGTGCTGAAGGTTGCTGTGTCACTTGCCCGATGTTCCTTGCAAAGGGGGATGAATCACAACATTGGAGTCCAGCCGCGTGCAGCGCAATACTGCCGATGGCGTAGGTTTTACGCGGGCATGGCAGTCTAGAGCGGGTGTTGCAGGCAGTAGAGGACCAGTTGCGCCATGCGCTGGATGCCGAGTTTACGGTAGAGGTTTTCCCGGTGTTTGCGCACGGTGAGGTCACTGATGCCGAGGTTTTTTGCAATTTGCTTGCTGGTTTGCCCGGCGGCGATGTATTCGGCAATTTCCCGTTCACGGCGTGTCAACGGTGGTGCAAGGGCCAGCCGCCGACGGCCGGGGTGGAATTCCCATTCGACGGCAAAGGTGGCGAGTTGAACCGCAGACTTGAGCCCGGTTTTCGCCAGGATATTGCTGCGGTGTTTACGCGCGGTCAGTGGGCTGATGGCCAGGTGCAGGGCTACCGCCTGGCAATCCATGCCCATGCTGATCAATCGCAATACCGCTTGTTCGCGGGCCGTCAGGGCACCCGTATTCAAGGCCCGCTCCGGTTCCATATGGGGATGACTGCGCAAAATGTGACCCTGGAGTTCTCTGCTGAGAACAACGGTATAGCACTTTGACAGCAGTTCGGAGGGGCGACCCGCTCAGAGGTGACGCAATCAGACCAACTGCGCCAGGCAGCGCTGCAAAATATCCAGGCCTTCCTCCAGCACCGCAGGCTCGATCGTCAGCGGTGCGAGCAAGCGGATGATGTGCCGCGACTTGCCGCTGGGCATCAGCAGCAAGCCTGAATCCCGCGCCAGACCGAGCAATTGCGTGAGTTGCTGGGGCGCTGGCGTGCCGTCGGCGTGGGCCAACTCGATGCCGCGCATGGCGCCGACGCCGGTCAGGCGGCCGAGGTAGGGCGACAGGCCTTGTGCACGCCAGGCGTTGTAGCGGCTGACGATGGCTTCTTCCTGCTGCGCGCCCCATGTGTTCAAGTGCGCATCGCTCATCGCATCCAGCGTGGCCAACGCTGCTGCGCAGGCAATCGGGTTGCCGGAATAGGTGCCGCCCAATCCGCCTTTGGGCAGGTTGTCGAGCAGCGCCTTGCGCCCGACCACCGCACCCAGCGGTACGCCACCGGCGATGCTTTTGCCCAGCAGGATCAGGTCCGGCTCAATACCCAGGCGCGAAAAGGCGAAGCGCTGGCCGGTGCGGCCGAAGCCGGACTGGATTTCATCGGCGATCAGCAGGATGTTCTTTTCATCGCAAAACTGCCGCAAGGCTTGGGCGAACTCACTGTCCAGGGCCAGGAAACCGCCTTCGCCCTGCACCGGCTCGATGATGAAGCAGGCTACGTCGTTGACGTCGATTTCCACGCTGAACAGGCGGTCCATGGCCTTCAAGGCCTCGGCGCAGGACACGTCGTTATCGGGGCTTGGATAAGGCAAGTGGTACACAGGGCCGGGTAGTACGCCGACCTTTTGCTTGTAGGGCGCTACCTTGCCATTGAGGTTGAGCGTGGCCAGGGTACGGCCGTGGAACGCGCCGTCAAACGCGATCACCGCCGTGCGGCCAGTGGCGCCGCGCACGATCTTCAAGGCGTTTTCCGCAGCTTCCGCGCCACTGTTGGTGAGCATGCCGCTGACCGGGTAATCCACTGGGATAAACGCGCTCAGACGCGTCATCAGTTCAATGTAGGGCGCGTGGGGCGCGGCGTTGAACGCGTAGTGGGTCAACTTTGTCGCCTGTTCGCGAATCGCTGCGACCACACCGGGGTGGCAATGGCCGAGGTTGAGTACGCCGATGCCGCCGACAAAATCGATATACCGTTTGCCCGTGGTGTCCCAGACCTCGGCGTTCCTGCCGTGGCTGAGGCTGATGGGGTGAACGATGGAAATCGACTGGCTGATGGTTTCGCGGCTCATGAATCTGGGACTCGGCAATGGAGGGCACCTTTTTATCTAAGCCGTGCGCCGGGCCTTGTCGCAAACGAAATAAAGTCGCCGGGTCATTATTAAAATTCGGGATGTGCCGTGGCGAGGGCGCTTGCTGCCGCGGGGCGTGCAGCCGTCCCTATCCAGTTGGAGCACGTTGCTTTGCTACCTCGACTATCCAGCTGAGAAAGGCCTTTACCTTGGGAATCTCCCCGGCATGTTCGGCGTGGGCGATAAAGTGCGCGCCAGCGCTGGGCATCGCGTACTGCCACGCAATCATCAAACTGCCATTGGCCAGCTCTTCGGCCACCAGATACTGTGGCACCAGCGCTACGCCGTAGCCCGACTGCGCGGCACGGATGCACATGTAGAAGGTGTCGAAACGCGGCCCGTGGTAGCTGTTCTGCGAGTGCAGGCCCTGTTCCAGGAACCATTCGTGCCAGGCCTCCGGGCGCGAGGTGCATTGCAGCAAGGTATGGCGCGACGAGGCGTCGCTGCCCTCGGCGACGAACCCCGGTGCACACACCGGTACCACCGCTTCACGAAACAACTCGATGCAGGTCGCCCCCGGCCACGAGCCCTGGCCGAAGAAAAACGCGATGTCGGCCTTGGCCTGCAGCACATCGAAGGGTTCCAGTTCGTTGCGCACGTCGAGGTGGATATTGGGGTGGCGCGCCGCGAAGTCCTTGAGCTTGGGCACCAGCCAGCGGTCACCGAAGGTCGGTTGGGTGGCGATGCGCAGCACTTCGGTCTCGCCACCGTAGGTGAGGATGTAGCGGCTGGAAATGTCCACCTGCGTGAGGATCTTGCGCACTTCGGCCAGGTACAGCGAGCCCGCCGGCGACAGGTACAAGCGCTGGCGCACCCGTTCGAAGAGGTTGTGGCAGAGCATTTCCTCCAACTGCGCCACTTGCTTGCTCACGGCACTCTGGGTCAGGTGCAGCTCTTCGGCGGCGCGGGTGAAACTCAGGTGGCGGGCAGCGGCTTCGAAGCACTGCAGGGCGGTCATCGAGGGGGTCAAGCGTTTTGAAATCATGCAGTTCATTCCAAATCGGAAGGAGCCTTTGCCTAAAGGTCGTTTGTGGCAGCGGCGCAAAGCCGTTGATACTGCCCGCCAGCACTATAAACCGGCGCGGGATATGCGGCGCCGAATAAAAAAAACGACAGGGAGAGCCTTGCATGACCCCATTCAAAACCACCTTGGCCGCACTTGTTGCCGGCGCTGTACTGGGCCTGGCCGGCACCGCCCAGGCGGGCGTGACCCTTGATGCGATCCAGAAGAAAGGCTTTATCCAGTGCGGTGTCAGCGACGGCTTGCCAGGCTTTGGTGTGCCGGACAGCAACGGCAAGATGACCGGCATCGATGTGGACGTGTGCCACGCCGTCGCGGCGGCGGTGTTTGGTGATGCGTCGAAAGTGAAGTTCAGCCAGTTGACCGCCAAGGAGCGTTTCACTGCGTTGCAGTCCGGCGAAATCGACCTGATCTCGCGCAACACCACCTGGACCAGTTCGCGGGATTCGGGCATGGGCCTGGTGTTCACCGGCGTGACCTACTACGACGGCATCGGCTTTCTGGTGAACAACAAGCTGGGCGTCACCAGCGCCAAGCAACTGGACGGCGCGACGGTGTGTATCCAGGCCGGCACCACCACCGAACTCAATGTCTCCGACTACTTTCGCACCCACGGCCTGAAGTACACGCCGATCACCTTCGACACCGCCGATGAAAGCGCCAAGGGCCTGGAAGCCGGCCGTTGCGACGTGCTGACCACCGACCAGTCGGGCCTGTACGCCCAGCGCATCAAGATGGCCCACCCGGACGAATTTGTGGTGCTGCCGGAAATCATCTCCAAGGAACCCCTGGGCCCGCTGGTGCGCAAGGGCGATGACGAGTGGTTCAGCATCGTCAAGTGGACCCTGTTTGCCATGCTCAATGCCGAGGAAATGGGCATCACCTCGCAGAACGTCGAAGAGCAGGCCAAGACCACCAAGAACCCGGATGTGGCGCGTTTGCTCGGCGTAGACGGTGAGTACGGCAAGGACCTGAAACTGCGCAAGGATTGGGTGGTGCAGATCGTCAAGCAGGTGGGCAACTACGGCGAGGTGTTTGAGCGCAACATTGGCCAGGGCAGCGTGCTGAAGATCAAGCGTGGGTTGAATGCGTTGTGGAACAACGGCGGGATTCAATACGCGCCGCCAGTCAGGTAGGCAATAACCTGTGGCGAGGGAGCAAGCTCCCCCGCCACTGCCAGCGGGGAGCCAGTCGCAGCGCTTTTCCCACCTCAGCTCCCCGGCGCCTGTTCACCGGTTTCGCTGGAACATTTGCGCAGATGAATATCACGGTGCGCCCCCACCATGCGCGCCACCGAGCCGTCAGGGTTACGCGCGATCACGTAGCCACGATCCTCGACCCAAAGGTAGCTGCCGTCTTCTTTGCGGCAGCGGTATTCGGTTTGGTAAAGGGCTGTGCGCTGGCTGATGTAGTCATCAAACGCCGCCATCACGCGAGGGAAGTCCTCGGGGTGGATCACGGTTTCCCAGGTGAGCACGCTGTTCTCCAGGGAGTGGCGGGGGTAGCCGAGCATCTCGTACCAGCCAGGGCTGCGGTACACGAAACCGGTATTGGCGTTCCAATCCCAGACCCCGTCGCTGACCAGTTCCATGACCGCATGCAGCATGTCGGTGGTGAGGTCGGAAAAGTCGTTCTTTAACGGCTTGTTGCTGGATCTATCGTCCATTTGCGCGCTTCCTGCATGGGCTGGCTGGGGGCTACTGTACATCGCAGGTTGTGGGCTTTGAATAGGCGGCTGCAGTCGCGTGGCGTTAGGGGATTACTGCGGCGCCACCATCCGCGTCTGCGGCGTCCCATCGGCGTTGTGCTGGTAGATTGCTTCAGGCTGGCCCTGTTCGTTGAAAAACACCTGGCCGATCCCTGCCGAATTCCATAGCCGTTCGCCCGCTTCGGCGTGTTCGGGGATGTGCGGCACCACTTGCATGGTGCGTCGACGGGTAAACCAGTTGAGCGGGGAGCGCGGTGAGTAGAGCCAGCGGTTGAGGCGGTCGAACCATTCCAGCAGGCGCGGCGGGAATTCGTTCTTGATGCCGCTGCTGGTGATCTGCCAGATTTTCGGGCCGGCGTTGCGGTGGCGGATCAGCACTTCGTAGACGAACGAGTAATGCACGTCGCCGGAGAGGATCACGTAGTTACCCGGCGTGCGGGAGTGACGGAAGATATTGAGGATCACCTGGGCGGCGCCGCGATGGGCCATCCAGTTTTCCGCGTCCACCAGCAGCGGGTAACCGCACCAGCTGAAGACCTTTTGCACGGTTTCGATCAGCTTGACGCCGAAGATCGGTGCGGGCGAGACGATGATGGCCGAGGGGTGGTCGAGCAGTGCCTGTTGCAGTTCGCTCAAGGCTTCCCAGTCCAGCAGGCCGGAGGGTTGCTTGAGGGTGAACTCGCTGCGCCAGCGCCGGGTGCGGGTGTCGAGCACCACCAGGGCCGGAGTGGTGGGCAGCACGTAGTGCCAGTGCTGGAATGTCAGCAGGGTTTCGAGCAATTCATCCTGTTTGGTCGCATCGAGACAATTGTCCAGGGCGTGGGCGGTGAGCGTTTGGGTCTGGCTCAGCAGATCACCGAACACCTGCGGCTGGTTACCCCATCCCTGACAGAGCAGATAGGCGAGCAGCGCGTTGCCGATGATGCGTTTGGAAAACGGGTGGCCGTAGGCGGTTTCTTCCCATTGGGCGCTGAGGTTCCAGTCGTCGGTGATGTCATGGTCGTCAAAGATCATCAGTGTGGACAGGTGCGCAAACACCCGCGCGACACCCGGCAGGCCATCGCGGAACCGTTCGATCTGCACCTGTTCCCGGGCGTACCGCCGTTGTTCGTCCGCACTCAACTGCGGCGGTTGCGGCGCGATCAGTGTCCACGGCGTGGGCGACCATACCAGCAGGTACATCGCGATCACTTCGGCAAAGGTCACCAAGTGATTGTCGGCGGTGCTGCTGGTGAAAATCGGTTTCTTCGCCCCACCAAAAAAGCGTTCGCGCAGGGTTTCGTTGCTCTCCAGCGCGGGCAGCAGGTCGGCACGATGGTAATAGCTGGCGCGATGCCCATAGAGGCTGGCGCTGTCGTCCACCACCGCACCTTCAAGGGATTCGTCGAACAGGCCCAGGCGCTCGACCAAGGCATGAATCGCCCGCAGCATCGGCCCGGCGACATCGTCTGCGTAGATCTGGTCGCCGCTCATCATCAGCAAGGCCGGACGTTCTGTCGGGGTGGCTGCACCCGCCAGCAGGCGGTCGACACACAACAAGCCTTCGTCGGCACGGTGATGGGGTTTGCGGCAGGAGCCGTGCACCAGTTGCCGGATGCGACTGTGCAACACGAACGTCGGGCCGTGGGCATTGGCATAGAGCAGGTGCGGCGCCCAATCGGCGATGCCGTGACCGTCGATCAGCAGGTCATAACCAATC
This sequence comes from Pseudomonas sp. FP2335, assembly GCF_030687535.1. Lineage (NCBI taxonomy): Bacteria > Pseudomonadati > Pseudomonadota > Gammaproteobacteria > Pseudomonadales > Pseudomonadaceae > Pseudomonas > Pseudomonas sp. FP2335. Next base: position 4,972,710 of record NZ_CP117437.1, on the reverse strand, counting down.
TCTACATCCTCGGGCAGCGCGTCATCCAGCGGCACGTCGATCAGGTGGATGAACGCGTGGCGCCCGACCGGCACGACCTGGCACTGGCCCTGGTCCAGGGTGACCAGACGGGCCTGCCCGGCAACGTGCAGTTTGAGGGTCAGCGCCAGTTCACGACTGCCCACCAGCCAGAACACCAGGCGGTGGGGTTCCAGCCGCCGTAGAAGCGGGCCAGCGAGGACAGCAGGTTGACGCATGGGTATGACGGCTCTGTTCAAGGACGATATTCAGATTAACGCAGTGGATGTCAGCATTTTGTCGAAGCGACCCAGAGGACGGTATTTAAACCGCCCCCTGACTCAACGCGTCAGATGATTCTTCCGCCGCCCAGGCTGTCGATGCTGCCAGAGCTCCGGTTGTCTTGCCGGTTTCTGCTACCGCTGAAATCAACGCTGGCGTCCGGAGTGGGCGGCGGTTGTCGGGGGGCTGTGGTTTTTGCCTGTGTGGAAGTGGCCGGCAGAATGTTGTGTATGAACGTTGCGCTAGAACCGAAAAAAATATCCATGGCGTTTTCCTCTGAATGGTTGGGGCACGCCGCGCTGCATCATGGGCACTGCGACGCGAGCCGACCTTACAGAGCGTGTGACGGGAAACCTATAAACGCCTCATCTCAAAACGTTGCGAGATTCAGGTATGCGAATCGCCAAGTACCTTGGGCACCGTAAAGCGGAACTCGCTGCCACGCCCCACCTCGCTTTCAGCAACAATTTTGCCGCCGTGGGCCTGGATGATGCCTTGGGTGATGTACAGCCCCAGCCCGCTGCCGGTGGGATTGTTTTCAGTCTTTGTCCAATAGCGATCAAACACGTGGGGCAGTTGCTCCGGCGCAATGCCTTCACCGCTGTCACGTACCGAAAACACGATCTCTTCACCGTTGCTCATGGCGCTGATACCGATATTGCCCTGGCGCGGGGTGAACTTGATGGCATTGCCGATCAGGTTCGACAGCACCTGGAACAGGCGCTCCGGGTCCGCATTGATCTGCAGGCCGGGCTCGGCATTGAACGACAGGTCGATGCCTTTCTCCATCGCCAGCGGCGCCAGCAGCGAATAGGCCTCCTCAAAGATCTGGCTGACGTCCAGCGACACCGGCTTGACCACATAACGCCCGGCCTCGATTTTAGAGGTGTCGAGCAGGTCCTCCAGCAACACGTTCATGCGCCCGGCGGCCTGTTGCATGGTGTCGATGGCCGAGGAAATCCGCCGCGAGGTGTGTGGGCCATCGGAGCTGAAGGCCTTTTGCATCATGCCGCAGAGCATCGAGATGACAGTCATCGGGTTGCGCAGGTCGTGGGACACCACCGCCACCAGTTCATCACGTGCGCGCACCGCTTGTTGCTCGCGCAGCACCTGGCGCGCCAGGTCGTTTTCCAGGGCGGACCGGCGCAGGTCGTTGGCGGCGAAGCGGTCGCCATGGCTCCATTTGGTGGAGATGCCGGCCATTTCCACTTTCCAGATTTCAAACGAGGTGCGTGGGCGAAGGCGCAGGCCTGCGTCGGAGTTTTCCAGGGCCAGCGGCTTTTTCGGGTCGCCACTCCAATTGATGTTCTCTTTCACTTCCGGGCGGAACCACAGCACGCCGTTGTCCACCGGCTTGGGCAGGCTCATGGCCAACACGCCGCTGGCGACTTGTTGGAAGTCGACGGCCGGTGGGTACACCGAGGCCAGGTTGTGGCTGGAAAACACCGGCTCGCCGCCTTGTTGCAGCCACTTGTGCAGCGCACGGATCTGCCCCGGTTCCGGGCAATTGCCGTAGCGGTGCAGTTGCTTGTCTTCGATGATCGCCACGCCGCCGGACAGGGTCAGGTTCATCAGCACCTGGGCTTGCTGGGCCAGGCCGTCGAAGACGTTTTCGTGGGACGCCTTCATCGCTTGATCCAGCAGGGCCAGGGCCTCGACCTTTTCTTCGCGTTGGCGGTTCAGGTCGAGGGCTTCCATGGCGCTGATCTGCAACGACAGCACCTGGCCGATGGTCTGGCAGGCGGTGCGCAGGTCGTTCGGCACCAGCAGCGGCGCGCGGTTGCCGCAACTGATCAGGCCCCAGAGCTTGTCGCCCTTCATCAGCGAGATGCTCATGGACGACAACACACCCATGTTCTGCATGTATTGGCAGTGAATCGGCGACACGCTGCGCAGGGTGGCGAAGCTCAGATCCAGCGGTTGGCCGGTGTCCGGGCGCAGCTTGGGCAGCAGTGGCACGGGTTCGTAGGCTGCGTTCGGGATGATGCGTAGCCAGTTGGTGCGATACAGCTCACGGGCCTGCTCTGGGATGTCGGACGCGGGGAAGAACAACCCGTTGAAAAGCTCCATGGACGGCGCTGATGCTTCGGCGATGACCTGGCCATGGCCTTCTTCTTCGAAACGGTAGATCAGCACACGGTCGTAACCGGTCATGGCCTGAATTTCATTCACGCTGATTTCGTACAGCGCCTGCAGGGTTTTCGCCGACTGCAAACGCTGCAGCATCTTGCCCAGGTCACTGGTGCGACCGTTCAGCGCCCGTGGGTGGAAATCCCTGAGCAGCGGTTCGAACTCCAGCACCAACACGTTCTGATGGCGATGCAACAAGCCCTCGAATTCCGCACCGTTGAACGTGACGTGCAGCGGTGGCGCATCGAAAAACGTGTTGTTTGCGGCCATGGCTGCAACAGCCTGGGCTTGCTCGCTGCCAATCAGCGTGTGCAGCGGCTGGCCCAGCAGCGCCTCGGGCGCATGGCCGAACAAAGTGCCGATGTTGGCGCTGACCTGGATGATTTCCAGGCCCGGTTCGGACAAGGTCAGCAGCACGCCGTGGGGCTGGATCGCCCCCGGGAAACGAATGGGCTCGTCGGCACAGTTGGCAAGCAGCTTTTCAAAATCGTCGGGTTTCATAGCAGTACCTCCTGGCTGTCGAGCCATTGCTCAAAGCAGCTGAATGTCGAACGGGCTGCATCCACCGCGCGCTGTTTGGCGTCAGCGTCCAGTGGCAGGCGGCCCAGGTAATCGAGGAAATCCTTCCAGCGTCGACCGGTCTCGGCGCCGTACACATTGAGAAACGCGCCACCGTTGTCGGCATCCAGGCCCAGGCGCTGGGCCATTTCCCGGCGCAGTACCTGGCCGCCCAAGGTTGCGCCTTCGAGCACATACAAGGCGCCTAGACAGGCGGCGGCGGTATCGCAGACCGGGAGTTCGGCGCAGCGGGGGAGGGCGTCGATGGCGAGGTTGTCCAGGCCCAGCGCGTGCAGGTCGTCCACCAGCGTCGGTGTTTTCAGACGCATTGCCGAGTCGAAGCCTTCAGGAATCAAGGCGTTGTCATACAGTGAGGCTTCGATAGGCCGATAAAAGCCGTAGTACGCCTGGAGCAAGCGCCCATACCAATGGGCTTCCAGGCGTTCAGAGAAAAACGGCAGGCGCTGTTCCAGCGCTACGTGCAGCTGGGCAGTGCCTGTGCGCAACGCTTCCAGCAAGGTGGGCGGACCAACGTCATGGGCCTTTGAGTGCATTCAGCTAGCTCGAACTGTGGGCCTGTCGGCCATGAATGACGCGTGGAAATGGGCGACGATTCTACACACCTCAGAGCCGATAACTGTCCGCACAAGGCGAATAGGCTGACCAGCGGATCAGAAAAGTCGCTCCATGCCTCATTAATGACTGCACTATTTGCCGCGAAGTTCGGTTTAAGTAATGTCGTGAAGCTATCAGTGCACGGACGATCAGTGCCCGGTCAGTGCGGTTTGCACCGACTCCAGCAGGTGTTCAGTGCTCCATGGTTTGGGCAAAAAACGCACCGAGCCCCCCAATTGCGCCGCCAGTTTGGTATTACCGGACGTCAGCAGCACCGGCACGTTCGGCCAGCGGTGGGCCACCACCCGGCTCAAGTCATAGCCATTGAGCAACCCCGGCATCTGAACATCACTGACAATCAGGTCCACCGGTTCGTCGCCTCGTTCCAGGTAAATCATTCCTTCATCCGCCGAAGGAAACGACGTCACCAGCGCCCCGAATTCCTCTAGCACATCCACCATTAACGAGCGAATGATCTCGTCGTCTTCCAACACTAAAATCGATGGCTGAGCCATGATCCTTACTCCACCATCAGGGTTCATTAACGTGGAGTAGAGCACGACTGGATAGGTTCGATTGGATGTGTTCGAAGTGATGGGTGGTCATGAGAATGCCGTTGCAGGATACTCGCGCACCTCAAGGCCACTCGCGCAAGGCAGTCAACCGTGAATGATCCGGATCTGGGCAACCGCATGATCAAAGTCGACCATGCCGGTGAGCATGGCGCGATTTGCATCTACAGCGGCCAACTGTTCATGGCCCGGTTGTTGGTCCCGGGCATGGTGGCCGAGTTGCAAGAATTCCTGTCCCACGAACGGCGTCATCGCGAGGTGTTCAGGGCTGAACTGCAACGCCGCGGTTACCGCCGCTGCCGCAGCTATTGGTTGTGCGGGCTGGGTGGCCTGGTGCTGGGGTTGATCACTGGCCTGTGCGGACGCAAGGCGATCGTTGCCACCACCGTTGCCGTGGAAAGCGTGGTGTTGCGCCACCTGGCCCATCAACTGCACAGCTTGCACGACATCGACCCGCAGGCCGTAGCGGCGATTGCCTCGATTGTCGAGGAAGAACAGCACCACCACGACCACTCGGCGGCGCAGATTGATCAGCGTGACCCGTGGTTCCGTGGGTTGACGCCGGTGGTCACGGCGTGGACCGAAGCCGTGATCTGGATGGGCATGCGTTCCTGACAAACAGGCATAATCGCCCGCTACACCTGATGGAGCTTGCCATGAAGTACGCCTTGATCACCCTCGCCCTGACCCTCAGCGCCAGCCCCGCCTTCGCGGCCGGCGATGCCGAGGCGGGCGGCAAGCTGTTCACCAAGACCTGCGGCGGTTGCCACAGCGTTGGCGAAGGCGCGCGGGGCGGGTTTGGGCCGCAGCTCAATGGCATCATTGGCCGTCCCGCCGGTACCACGGACGACTACCAGTACTCCGACGCGATGAAAAACTCCGGCGTGGTCTGGACCCGCGACAAACTCGCCGCCTATATCGAGGCGCCGAAGAAGGTGGTGAGCGGCACACGGATGATCTTCTGGGGCATCAGCGACCAGGAGAAGATCGACAACATCCTGGCCTACCTCGAAACCTTCCAGCCCCGATAATCACTCGCGCACATTCCGGAACAGCATCCACCGCGCACTCTCATGCAGCCCGCGCGTGAGCCCCTGCAAGCGCTGGAATTCCTGCGGATGCTGCGCGGCCACGTCGTCTCGCGGGGTTTGTGAGGCCAGGTCATGCAGGGTCGGTGAGCTGCCGTCGTGCTGCATCTGCAACAGGAAATGTTGGGTTACGCCGCCGATAATCGGGAAGCTGCCTTCACGCAACACCAGCGGCACCACGCGTTCGCCTTCGGGCGCCGGCTGCTGGATGTCGCGGCCCAGGGCACCATTGCGAAACGGCATGCCCGCCATACCCGCCACGGTCGGCAACAGGTCCGCCAGCCCCACCGCGTCTTCGATCACCCGTGGCGCCAGGCCAGGGGCGTGGATCAGCAGCGGCACGTTATTGCTCTCCAAACCGAGCTGTTCGAAGGCCGGCGCCATGTGTGGGATCTGGCTGATGCGCGTGTTGTGGTCGCCGAAGAACACAAAGATGCTGTTGTCGTACCAGCCGCCGGCCTTGGCGATCTCCATCAGGCGGCCGATGTTGTAGTCCAGCAGGCGCACCGCGTTGTATTGCTCGACGCTGCGCGACCCGGCGGCCTGGACTTGCTCCAGAGTCACCTCGGCGACCTGGAACCCATCGTTGTGTTTGGGGATGGTGAATGGCCGATGGTTGCCGGAAGTTTGCAGGTAGGCGAAGAACGGTTGTGCCTCCGGTACGGCGCGCAGCAGTTGGTCGCTTTCCTTGAACAGGTCCAGGTCGGAAATGCCCCACACATCCACCCGTGGCGAGCGCCAGTGGCTTTCGTCATAGAGCTGCACGCCGTCGATGCTTTGGCGGATCAGGGCGTTGATATTCGCCCAGCCGGCATTGCCGCCGATCATGTAGAACTTCTGGTAACCCGCGAACGCATTGATCAACGTGTGTTGCCGGGTGATCAGCGGGTTGCGCGTGGCGGTCTCCTGGCGGGTCACGTCCGGCACGCCGCTGATGCTGGCCCACACGGTCTTGGCGGTGCCGGTGACAGGTACGTAGAAGTGTTTGAAGAACCAGCTCTGCGTGGCCAGCTTGTCGAGGTGCGGCGTGGGGTTCAGCGGGTTGCCGTAGGCGCCGACAGCACTGGTGCCGAGGGATTCAAGCATCACGAACACCACATTGGGCGGGCGCTTGCCGGCCAGTCGATAGGGCTGCACGCCTTGTTCGCGGATGAAATTCAGTTGCTGGGTGTCGGGCTGATCGACCCCCAGGTAATCGGCGATTTGCGAATAGTGTTCGCGCACCTTTTTTTCATCGAATTGCGACTGCCCGACCTTGAAGGTGTCGTACAAAAACAGCACCGGGTTCAGGCCCACGGCGGCGACTTGGCTGTTGCCGGAAAAGAACGCATCGCTCCAGCGCAGGGGCACCGGGTTTTCCAGGTTGAGATTGGCGACGCGACCGAGTAGGGCCAAGAGTACGGCGACCACGCCGATCACCGAGACTGACGCCACTGCCCATTTGCCCATCTGCTGGGCTGGACGCTCCAGGGTCAGGCGTTCCAGGCACACCAGCGCCCATACCCACAGCGCCACGGCGGCCAGCCAGCAGGCAGTTATCCACAGCACGGGGTAGGTTTCCCACACCATCTGTTGTGAAATCTGCGCGTCTTGCAGGTAGCGCAACACGGTTGCGTTGATACGTACACCCAGGTAGGCGTAGTGGCCGAAGTCGATGATGTAGACCAGGCCGACCGCGGCCAGGGCCATCACCAGATAACCGCGCGCGAGCCAGCGCAGGGCGGGCAGGGTGATGAGGTTCCAGCGCGGCAACCACGCCAGCACCGCCAGCGGCAGTAGCAGCAACACCGCCAGGCGCAGGTCGAAACGCAGGCCGATGCCGAGGGTTTCCAGTAACTGCGGAGTGTTTAACGGCAGGCCGGAAAAACCCAGCACAAACACCAGCCGCAACGCCGCCAGCAACACAAACACCAAGCCGATCGCGCCTACGCCGTAGCGCAGGCGGCGTGATTGCAACGCACTCATCATCTCTCTCTACTCAATCTAATAAACACCACAAGACAAATGTGGGAGCGGGCTTGCTCGCGAAAGCGGTGGGTCAGTTAGAGCTGCTGTGACTGACACTGCGCATTCGCGAGCAAGCCCGCTCCCACAGTTTGAATTGCATTAACCCGGCGATGACGCAGTAGGTCGCCAGGAGTGGGTCCACCAGATAATCCCAGTAGTTCTCCGACGCTTTCAGCCGCAGTGCAAACGCTAAAGTGCCCAGCACCAGCATCCACACGGCCAACGCATTACGCAGCCACAACATCAACAGCGCCGCCACGGCCACCAGCACAATCATCGGCCGCGGGTTGAACCCCCAACGGTACGGATCGACATACGTCAGCCCCAGCGTCGCCGGGTACAGCACCAAGCTCAACACACAGAACACCAGCAACATTTGCACCCGCTGCGGGCGAGCAAGCGGCTGCACCAAGCCCAATCGGCTCAAGGCAACCCACGCCAGCAACACCAGCGTGCTGATCGCCAGATCATCGGTAAAACTGCGCACATACGCCGCCAACGGCAGTTCATTGACCGGGATAAAACTTGTCGCCACCAACACTGGCAGCAACCACGGCCGCCACGGCTGGGTGAAGCGCAGCGCGCACAGCGCCACAAACCCCAGCAACACAAAACTCAAATGGGCCTGCCACAGGGAAACCATCACAGACGCTCCGCCAGCCAGGCTTCGTTGAAGCTGACGTGTTTGATAAAGGTGTTATTCCACGAGTACACCAAGTGGTAGGTGCCGTCCGGGCTGCGGCTGAAATACGGGTACTCGTATTCGAAATCGCAGCCACGGGGTTTGCACACGCGGTAATCCAGGTTGCTCAGGAAACGTTGTTCCAGGGGCAGGCGTTTTGCGCCGCTGGAGGCGCGGAAGCCTTCGCCGATGATTTCTTTGTAGGCGTCGGGGGAGAACGGCTGGCCCAGCGGGTCCGGCGACTGGTCCAGTTGCACCACGGTGCGCCACTGACTGAGCTGGGCGTCGGTGCCGTAGAGGCTGAGCTTGAAGCGGCCGTCCTTCAGGTCGTTGAGTGCCACTAGCAAACCATCATCTTCGGTGCCCACCGCCGCTAGCGAGGAATTCGGGTTGGCCGGCTCCAGCGGGTATGGCTCGCTCCAGGTCTGCCCGGCGTCGGTGGTGCGGCTGGCCAGCACACGATGGTGAGTGTCGCCGGCGTAACGCAACATCGCCACGGCGCGCTGGCCGTCCAGCGGCACAATGGTCGGTTGCAGCGAGTGCTTGCCCCGGCTGATGCGGAATTTGTCGATCACGGCACCGTCGGCGCTCAAGTACAGGTACTCGGCGAACTTGCCCATGAACTCGTGGTACACCGGCAGGCCAATGGAACCGTCGGCGTGGAACACCGGCGCGGCACGCACCAAGGTGCTGATATTGAAAAACGGCGAGGTCACCAGTTGCCTCGGTGCCGACCAGCTGGCGCCGAGGTCATCCGAGACCATCACATTGATCGCACTGGTGGCCCAACCACCGACTGACACCGACACGTAAAACATCCACAGACGATTGTCCGGCGCGAGGGCGATCACCGGGTTGCCGAGTTTGCGGATATAGCGCTGGGTGCCGTCGCGGGTGCTTTCCCGCGTGGCCAGTACCTGCTCGGCGCCCCATTCGCCACTGTGGGCGTCGAAGCGCGCGGTACGCACCTGCACATCGGCGGCGCCTTCGCGGGAACCGGCGAACCACACCGCCATCAAGTCGCCGCCGGGCAGGGCAGTGACGGAGGAGGAGTGCACAAAATCCGTCAACTGTGTCGACACGAACCGGCTGGTGTACTGCGGGGCCGCCGCGACTTTCGCGGTCGTCGGGCTGGCCTGGGCAAACGGCGCCAGCACATGGGGCGGATGGCTTTGCCAGGCGGCGAGAAACACCGCGAGCAGGCCGCAAATCATTAAGACGCAGCGCATAGGAGACCTGTGGATAAAAGGATTACTGCGCACGTTCATCCGGCAGGCGCTTCCTGCGACCGGTGAGCATGGATAACGGTAAGTTGTCGCGTACCAGTGCACTTTCAAACAGCGCGGCCAACACATGCATACACACCAGGCCCAGCAGCCCATTCGCCGCGGTCTCGTGGATTTGTTGCGGCCAGTCGGCGCCCCACAGCGCATCGACTTCCTGCATCAAGAAGCCGCTGACGCCAAGGGTGAGCAAGGCAAGCAACATCAACAGCATCACCAGCGCGCCAATCGGTGAATGACCCAGGCGATGTTGCGGTCGGCGGTTGAGCAGCGAACGCAGGTGGGCATTCAGCCGTTTGGGTGTCGGCCAAAAGTCCGCCCAGCGTGCGCTGCGCGGCCCGACGAAGCCCCACACCAAACGCACCAGCAGCCAGGCCATGGCGTAGTAGCCCAGCCAGACGTGCCAGTCGTCGCCCGCTTCGTTAAAGAAGTAATTGGCGACAAAGACCCCGGCGATCGACAGGTGAAACAGCCGCACCAACGGGTCCCACAGGCGCAGGGATTCGCCTGGCATCAGCCTTTGATCTCAGTCTTCACGGCCTTGCCGGTCACCGGGTCGTGGTAGATCTCGACCTTGCGCTTGTCCTTGTCGAAACCGTAGATCTCGTAGCAATTGCCGTCGGTGACCTTGAATTTGCTGATCTGGTAGCCGTCGGCCTTGAGCTTGTCCTGGAAGGCTTGCTGGTCTTGCCATTGCGAGCGTTCGGCGGTGGTGCACTGCGGGCCGGCGAGGGCCAGGGGGCTGGTGAGGATCAGGGACAACAACAGAATTTTGCGCATGGAAAAGCTCTCTGCAGAGGTGGGAGATTTCACAGTGCAAAACCAACCTTAGTGCAACCTTAGTTGGCAACGAGCCGTAACATCTTTGCCAAGGGTGTGCCTGGAAAACCCGGCATGATTTCGCCGTTTCCTACAGAGAATTAGTAATGCGTCTACTCCTTGTCGAAGATGATCGTGCCCTCGGCCAGGGGATTCGCGTGGCCTTGGGTGCCGAAGGCTACACCCTCGATTGGCTGCAAGATGGCGTCGCGGCCCTGCATGCGCTGCGTACGGAGTCGTTTGATCTATTGCTGCTCGACCTCGGCCTGCCGCGCCTCGACGGCCTTGATCTGTTGCAGCAACTGCGCGCCGAGCAACACGACTTGCCGGTGCTGATCCTCACCGCCCGCGACGGCACCGCCGAACGCATCGCCGGCCTGGACGCCGGCGCCGACGACTACCTGGTCAAACCTTTCGACGTCGAAGAACTCAAGGCCCGCGTACGCGCCTTGTTGCGCCGCAGCCTGGGGCGCGCGCAGCCGTTGCTGGAACACGCCGGCGTCAGCCTCGACCCGGCCACCCAGCAAGTGCGCTATCAAGATGGGGAGGTCATCGTGACGCCGATGGAATACCAACTGCTGCACCAACTGATGGTGCGCCCCGGCAAAGTGGTGACCCGCGAGCGCCTGTCCCGCGCGTTGTACGGCTGGCAGGACCGGGTCGAGAGCAATACCCTGGAAGTGCTGATCCATAATCTGCGCAAGAAGTTATCCACAGAGCTGATCCGCACCGTGCGCGGTGTCGGTTATGTGCTGGCGCTTAAACCATGACCTCGGTTCGTGCGCGCATCCTCATCCCCGTGCTGGTGCTGATCCTGCTCGGCGACGCGTTGATCAGCTGGCTGGTGCTGCGCGACAGCCACCACGAAATCGAAGAAGTCTACGACGCCCAACTCGCCCAAAGCGCGCGCCTGCTGCAAGGCGTGTTGCGCCAGCGCGACCCCGGCGAAGCCGACTGGCAGCGCTTGTACGAGGCGTTTGACCAGGCCATGAGCCGCGTGGGTGAGGAGGGCGTGGCCCATCCCTATGAAACCCGCCTGACCTTCCAGATCTGGCGCATCGACGGCCAACTGCTGGTGCGCTCCGCCGAAGCGCCGGTGTTGGCCGCACCGCCTGCGACCCTCGGCTCCCATGACCTGATGGACAACGGCAACGACTGGTGCGCCTTCCTCCTCGCCGACCCGCAGCAAGGGCTGTTGATCTGGGTGGGCGAGCGTGACGACATTCGCCAGGACGTGATCCAGCGCATCATGCGCCACACCCTCTGGCCTACGTTGATCGGTGTACCACTGCTGGCGGTGTTGATCTGGCTGGTTATCGGTTGGGGCTTCAAACCGCTGCGCGCCATGGCCCTGTCGATTCGCGGACGCAGTACCGATACCTTGCAACCGCTGCATTTAGCGCCACTGCCCAGCGACCTGGAACCCATGCAAACCGCGCTGAACCGGTTGCTGGTCCAGGTGGACGAGCTATTGGAGCGCGAGCGCCGCTTCATCGCCGACGCCGCCCACGAACTGCGCACGCCCCTGGCGATCCTGCGCATCCACGCACAAAACGCGCAAGGCGCCGAAACCCCGGAGCAACGCCGTGAAGCCCTGGAGTTTCTGGTCAATGGCGTCGACCGCGCCACCCGCATCGGCAGCCAACTGCTGACCATGGCGCGCATCGAACCGCAACTGAATAACCCGGTGCGCAGCCGTGTGCAACTGACCGAGTTGGTGCGCGAAGAACTGGCCGAACTGACGCCGTTGGCCATGGAGAAAGGCGTGGAACTGGTGCTGGAAGGCGAAGAAGAGGTTTGGGTGGAAACCGAGCCTGTCGCGCTGGCGATTGCATTGCAAAACCTGGTCACCAATGCGCTGAATTTTTCGCCGGCCGGCAGCGAAGTGAAGGTGGTGATTGGCGCCAATTGCCTGAGCGTCGAGGACCAGGGGCCGGGGATCGATGAGGCGGAATTAGGGCGATTGTTCGAGCGGTTCTACAGCCGCGGGAACGCCAACGGCGCTGGGTTGGGGTTGGCGATTGTGGAGATGATCGTTGGCAAGATTGGCAGTCGGTTGGCGTTGCGGAATTTGGAGCAGGGTGGGTTGTGTGCCCGCCTGGAATTCTGACCCAGCACTAATCCCCTGTGGGAGCGGGCTTGCCCGCAAAGACGGCGTGTCAGCTGATATAAGTGCTGGCTGAGCCCCCGCGTTCTCAGGCAAGCCAGCTCCCACACTTTGACCTGTGCCAGGCTCGGGAAATGATTGCACCGCCAATCATCTGTGGGAGCTTTCGAGGCCCGGTGAAGCGGGTGATAGCGGGCTGATCGAATTTGGGGTTTCGCTCGTACCGATAAGCGCAGTAACTGCCGTGACGCACACCATGAGTACGGGTGTTGACGGAGCGGTAGAGGAGGGGCTTTTTCATGGTCGGCCTCATGGGGTCTTGGGCTGCTTGGGGGGTGGTGGCCAGGCGCCTTGGTAGCGGAAGGATATTTGGTAGTTGAAAAGGCCAGGCGCTATTACGTGTTGGAAGTACGGCTGGAGAATCGTTATCCAACTAGGTAGTACGTCGAACCCTCCTGCATATATCTGGGGCTCCTCGTTTAAATCGAGCGCGTTGAGGATGCTGTCCTCTTCTTCAAAGTCTGCTGAGTGTTCGCTTGCTTCCAAGTTGTCGGTTGTTTTGTTGAACCATTGCAGGCGTATTTTCATTGTCATAACAACGTCTCCAGTTATTTTTCTATGCGTCTTTCGTCTTTTGCTGGACCCCGTCGTTCGCCGGTGTAGGGGTCAAATGAGCCTAGATGCTCCAAGTCGCTGTATCGATATACTTCCAGTTCACCTTGTTCTGAGTCCCACTCAAAAATCCTCCTTCCTTTGGCGTCCTTCCAAAGCTCTCGCAGGCCGCCGCCATTACGTTTTCGTGTCTTTCTTTTTGTTCTATCAAGCCAGGGAATCCAGTGATGTCCTCGGTTTTTGGTGCAGGAAAGTAATCATAATCCGGGTTTTTCATCCCCTTCCGAGGCTGATTAACCACCACATACAACGGCCCAACCCCCGACTCCACCGGGAACACCAGAATAAAATCCCGATACTGCGGCGGATAAACCGGGGTCACCAAAATCTGCGCAGCCTTCTGCGTCGGCGGATAAATCCAGATCACCGGTGCTTGCGGCGCCGCCTCCAAAGCCGGAATGCCCAAGGTGTCCCCCGGATCAACCGCAGGCATCCAGATCAGCTCCACACCCTCACCCAAATCCGCCACAAACCGATCATCACGGCTTTGGAACTGCACCACATCGATCATCTGCCAGTCGGCGTTACGGCCAGTGTAAAAGCCATAGCCCTTGAGCGTGCCATCCTCCAACTGCTCGATATGCAACCGCATCTGCGAACGCGCCCGTTGCATCGCACGCAATTGCTCGTCGGTGTAGAGCGCGCTGTCGCCCAACGTCGCCGGCCAAGCCAGCCCGACCAATCCCGCTAGCAACCCACTCGCTACCGTGCCAGCCGCAACAGCTGCCGACTCCACAACCGCCGTACGTAACGCCAACGATCCCAAACCGACAGGCAATGCACTGCCGCTGATTTTGCTCAAGGCCACCGTGCCCTGGTCATCCACCTCACGGCCGCCCAAAAGGCTGAAGTGGCCGTATTCCTCGATCAGCTCAAGGGGGACGTAACCGGATGGATCGTTGTAGTGAATGAGCCCGTCGGGCAGTTGGCAGGGCTTGAGGAATACGCAGCCGGGAGGTTTGGTGGGCGCAGGGTTTGCAGGAGGGAGAGGGGCGAGCAATTCGATGGGCGGCGAATAGGGAATCCGTTTCGGCTGCGGAGTCAGGATGCGGCGTTTGAGTTGTTCTTCTTCGGTGATGGGGTAGGCGCGTTCTGACATGGCTGGCTCACTTCCTTGTGTGGGGGAGTGAGGCTACGGGGGGGAAGCGAGGGGCTGAAATAAGCGTTGTTCGATGGTTTTCGTGGGAAAAGTCAGCTGGCTTGTCGCGACGTTGAAAGTACGTATTTGAGTTCTCTCATCTGCGGGTGGGTGGGGCTGTGTGCTTTGGACTTCAGGCAAAACTTGCACACGAGTAGGACCGATCTGTTTTCCGTCTGCGTCCCTCTTTGAATGCAAGGTGTTTGTTACGGTCGCGCGAAAAAACGCGATGGAAATACCAAATGCTGACGTTCAACACCCTATGGAAAAACCACCCCGAAATTTTCGGCGATGCAGCCCCGTGCAGAACCAACGGCACCAAAGATTTCAGCGATCAATGCGCGATCAATTTAGGCGTGGCGCTGCGTAGATCTGGCGTCGATCTGAGCCGCTTAGTCGGCGTGCGCTATTGTTGGCAGCACCCCAAAATCGTAGTGGTGACCATATCGACCTGTGGAATGGGCGACGGTTGACGGATTGGCTGAGCTACCCGCGTATTCAGATGGGTTTTTCGATTGAGGGGACTTTTCCGAGTTATCACGATTCCACGGAGATTTGGTTTTGGAGGGTTTTATGACGGTGGTTAAGGGGATTGGGTTTGTGGTGTTGGTGGTTGCGGTAGCGCTTGTGGTGTTTAACGGGTTAGTGGTGGCGGTGTCTGCGTATTTTGGGCCGTTTTATGACAGTGATGCGGATCAGAGTCGGAATTTTGGGCTTTGGTTGGTGGGGAATGGGGTGGTGGTTGTGGGAGCGGTGGTGGGCGGGGTGGTCTGGTATTGCAGTTGTTTAAAGAGGGGCACGGAGTCTCGGGAGAGTAGAACGGGGCGGAAATAGTTAGCTTTGTTTCGAATACTGCGATTTTCGTTTATTTCGTCTGGCGTTGGCCTCAACTGAATTACGCAACATTGGAGCTGCATCATGATCACCAAGTTGCTCCCACATTTTGATCCGGTACAGCCGTTTAACGATGTAGGCAGCAAAAAGACCTTGGAGCGCCGAGGTCTTTTTTTACCCACCGATCAGGTCAGCAGATGCTTGGAAATCAACCGGGAAATTTCAACAATCGAAGTCTTCCCCGTGAATTCAAACTTCACTTTCCCCAACGACGAAAAGTAAATCTCCAACTCCGAATCCAGATCAAACGTCCCGGATGTTTCCACCGAGTAGGCGACGATATTTTTGTACGGCAGCGACGTGAAGTCTTTTTTGCTGCCGGTAATCCCCTGCACGTTCACGGCGATGATGCGTTTGTTGGTGAAG